>JAGXHU010000015.1 GCA_024636015.1 Halothiobacillus sp. | reverse complement strand
CCACCAAAGAAGAATTGGCTACCCGCCTCTGGATTGCCCCGCCCACTAAAATGGACGAGCACCAGTTGATGGAAGAAGGCTACTTCAACATCTTTGGCAGCAAAGGCGCCCGCACCGAAATGCCCGGCTGCTCGCTGTGTATGGGCAACCAGGCCCGCGTCGCCGATGGTGCCACCGTGGTTTCCACCTCCACCCGCAACTTCCCGAATCGCATGGGCAAAGACGCCTTCGTCTACCTCGCCTCGGCCGAACTTTCCGCCGTCGCCGCCTTGCTGGGCCGACTGCCGACTAATGAGGAATATCAGGCACAGGTTGCCGGCCTCAAACCGCTGGCCGCCGATATTTATCGTTATCTCAATTTCAACGAGATTGCGGAATATCAGAAGGAAGCAACCAAGGGGTTAAAGATGATTGAAGACTTTCCAGTGTTGATGGCCTAAAGCTGGTCTGACTCTGGTATGAGAAAATTAAACCCGGTAAAACTTTTACCGGGTTTTTATTTAGAAAACTTTCACGCAAACAAATTAGCTGTATTTTTTATAAATACGCAAACACAAGGCGCATCATCTTATGATCACAGAAGCAGTAGCGGCCGAAGGTTTCAAGATAGCTTTAAATGCAATCTTTCAGCAATTAAAGAAAACATCAAGCTTATACGCAAAACTCAAAAGCATAGACGTGGATAATTCCTACCTTAAAGCCTCCAAGGTTGAAGAAGTGAAAACCATATGGCAAGTTGATAAAGTCGTAAATTTAAATGATTTTTACTACCCTTCAAAAATTAATATTGACTCAAAAAGAGTGGAAATAAACACGCTTGAAGATTTACCAGGGAACGGAAAGCTAATAATCCAGGGAACAGCGGGACAAGGAAAGTCTATTTTTTTACGATATTTGGCGGGAACTGAGCTAAAAAGTGGAACCAAAATACCAATATTTATAGAGTTGAGAAAAATAACGAACAAAATTAATATCCAAGATCTAATTCTAAGCAGCCTAGACAATCTTGGAATAGATTGCGATGAAAAAATCTTAGGAAATATACTTCAAAGTGGTAAATGTACTTTGCTTCTGGATGCATTTGATGAAGTTAACGAAAGCCAGGTGCAAGACACGATTTCATATTTAGATAACTTGTGCTCAAAATACCATAGTTTGCAAATTATTATTAGCTCAAGGCCTGGGTCCCACATTCAACGTGCAACATTTTTTCGAGTGTTCGACTTATGCCCACTCATTCCATCGGACTTTCCTGCCATGCTGGAAAAATTTTTTCATGATGACAAAAACACAAATGTTGACGATATTGTTAAAGCAATACATGAAAATGGGGCCGGGATAGCATATTTGATCACAACTCCCTTGCTTTTGACTCTATTAACAATTACATATAAAAGTTATCACAGGATTCCTGAAAGACTACATGAGTTTTATGATAACTTATTTTATCTTCTCGTTAATAGACACGACTCAACCAAACCTGGTTTTAGTAGAGAATTCAAGTCAGGGCTTAACGAAGTTCAGCTTGAGGATTTATTTCGTGCCTTTTGCTTTTATTGCATGATAGAGAGAAAGGACACATTAACTCATACTGAAGCAGTGTCGATAACAAAGAAAGCAAAATTAATTACCCAGCATAATGAAGCCAGCGAGTCTGGATTTCTCGATGATACAAAAAACAACACATGCCTTATTATTGAAGAAGGATTTGAATATCATTTCATACACAAGAGTATAAAAGAGTACCATGCCGCTAGTTTTATATCCAAAAGCCCCCTGCAGTTAAAGGAAAAATTTTACATATTGGCTGTCAATGCTCAAGGACAGCAGTTCGACCAGGAAATAAAATACCTGAAAAATATAGATAGCTACTATTGTGATAAATTATTTTTAACAAAAATGTACAATAAACTTTTTAAGGCAGCAAGATTTGATGAAAAATCAATTGATTCCGACCCTTTCCTCGTTGATATTAATGTGGGCATATTCAATGGTAAAGCCCTACAAATTTCCTGGCTCGAATCAAATAGAGCAATGAACGAAACTGTTTACTTTAATACTTCACAGATTATTTTCGACGCCATGAGGGATAGCCCACTAAAAGAAAAATATGCCTTAGGCGATTTTTCCCTAAATTTACTTGATGCATTTGAAGATGAGTTCTTGAATATATTCTCCAACCGCATGGAAAAATTCGTGAAATCAAAACATGAAGAATTTTCAGCAATAGAAAAAAGAATTTTGCAACAAGAGTCTGCAATAAACAATATTCATTTCTAGCAAAAAATTAACTGAAACTTTACAACATATCCGGATGATCGAGTTGGCTTAGGTTTAATTTTAGCGCCGAACGAATTTTCTTATAATTAATTTTTATCACTAAAGACATTGTTGTTTACTACGCTTCTTCCGTATGATCAAAATCAATTGTCCGGCAAAAACACTTCCGTTGTGCTGATTAGCAACCCCTTACAAAGGAGAAATCTGTTATGTACATTGCCATGAACCGTTTCCGAGTGGCCAAGGGCCGTGAGCAGGAATTCATCGACATCTGGAAGAACCGGGATTCTCAGCTGGAGCAGGTGCCCGGCTTCAAGGAATTTCATTTGCTTCAGGGGCCGAGCGACGATACGGCCACAATGTTTGTCTCCCATTCCGTGTGGAACTCAGCCGAAGACTTCGGTAACTGGACGCGCTCGGAAGCATTCCGCGCGGCCCATGCCAATGCCGGCGGAAGCAGAGATTTATACCTCGGCCCGCCGCAGTTTGAAGGGTTTGACGTGGTGATCTGAGTCCAGGGATACTAGACCGAGCGGGCAGGGCGTCACTTTGATGGCCTGCCTGTTCCTGTTTTGAATCGGCCCAGTTTGGGCCTTTTTAAATTGGAGAAGCGCCCCTCACTTCGCGATGTGCTCCGAGTGAAGGGGGGTAATCGAGGGTGCGGGGTTCAATACACTGCATCGTGATAGACGCTTTGCACATCTTCAACGTCATTGAGCATATCCAGCAGTTTTTCCATGGTCGCCACATCGTCGCCGCTGATCGGCGTTGCGGTTTTGGGCACGAACTGGATTTCGTCCACCTCGAAATCGATCTCGCCAAAGGCATTGATCAGGGCCTGACGCGCCTTGTTGGATTCGGTGTTGGGCACAAATATGGTGACCTTGCCGTCTTCGCTCTCGATATCGGTAACGTCCACATCATCCATCAGCAGGGCTTCCAAGGTGGCATCTTCCTCGCCGCTGAACGAGAAGATGGCGGAATGGTCGAACTGATGCATCACGGTGCCGGGCGTGCCGAGCTTGGTCTTGGTTTTGGTGAAGCAGTTGCGTACGTCGCCGATGGTGCGGTTGGGATTGTCGGTGAGGCAGTCGACGAGCACCACCACGCCGCCGGGGCCAAAGCCTTCATAACGTGCCGTGGTATAGTCTTCGCCGACACCGCCCTTGGCTTTCTCGATGGCCTTTTCGATTACGTGTGCGGGCACCTGATCCTTCTTGGCACGCTCGATCATGCTGCGCAGCGCCAGATTACCGTTCGGGTCGGTTCCGCCGGACTTGGCGACCACATAAATCTCACGGCCGTAACGGCTGTAGACCTTGGCCTTGGCGTCGGCCGTTTTGGCCATGGATTGTTTGCGGTTCTGATAGGCTCTGCCCATGGCGGTTCTGCTCCGGAAAATCGTGAGGGCGAATAATACCGCATGGCAAATGGACAAGACTAATCCGCACCGTAAATAGTCGGTGCAATTGTTTGGGCAATACGCTGGCAAATTTTGCCGGGGTAGGACATAGGTTGGGGTGATGCAAGAACCCCAACATCAATGACCTGGAAAACAAATGGAAGAACCCTGTTGGGGTGCCTGCGTTACCCCAACCTACAAGATGGATGCGTTATGCGAGAATGGCGTGCATGTTTCAAGGCCATGGAGGTTCGATTGATGAAAAACATTTTATTCTCTGCGGCGCTGCTGGCGCTGCCTTTGGTTCTGACTGGCTGCGGAGCGGGCGGAACAGCCGCCACGGCCGCCGCCGAGGCGCAAGCGGCCAAGGCAGCCAAAAAGGATATGGATTCGGCCAAACTACAGATTCAGGCCGCACAAAAGCTACAGAATGAGCGCCTCAAGCAGGCCGAACAGCAATAAGGCACGATATTGATGACTGAAGATAATCGTCCGTTCTGGCAGCGTAAACGCCTGTCGCAGATGACACCCGATGAATGGGAGTCGCTCTGCGATGGCTGCGCGAAGTGCTGTTTACAGAAACTGAGCGACGAAGACGATCCCGAGGAAGCGGTGTACTACACCGACCTTGCTTGCGATCTGCTGGATCTGGGCACCTGCCAATGCGGCAACTACGCCCAGCGCCATGAGCTGGTGCCGACCTGCGTCTGGCTCAAGCCCGAAGACCTCGAAGAATTTCACTGGCTGCCGGCCACCTGCGCTTACCGCCGCCTGGCCGAGGGGCGTGATCTGCCGCAATGGCATCCGCTCGTCACGGGCGATCCCGATTCCGCTAAAACTGCCGGGTATTCGGTGCAGGGCAGGGCGCGCCACGTGGCCGATCTCGATGAGGCGCACTGGCCGGAACATGTAGCGGACTGGCCCATGGAAGAGAGTTCTTAAGCCTGCTTTCTTCTTTGTAGGTTGGGGTGACGCAGGAACCCCAACACCTCGGTGGGGCAATAGCATCTGTTGGGCTTCCGGGGAAACCCCTTATTTCCCGCGCACCAACCCGCCAATACAGGTCAGCAGTGCCGCGCCATCCGGTGCGGTATTATCTCGCTGGGCACGCCAGAGCGCTTCGCTCAGACAATCCATAATGGCATGTTCTGCCTGCAGGGCATTCCCGAACTGCAGGCATAGGCGCTCGTAGTGCGCGCGCATCCCGGCAGGCTGATCGATCACCACCATTTCCCGAATAGAGAGGTGAAAACCCATGTGCAGAAATGGATTTACTTCGCCATTTTCCGGCAGCCACTCTTTTTCCAGCGCCTGTTCCGTGTTCTCGAGCAGAGCGTGATATTCGGGATGCTGACCAATGACTTCCGACAGCTTGAGCTCAATACCGGTCATGGGCATCCGCTCGCGCGTTTTCTGCCACGCATCCAGAAAGGGTTGGCGCATCTGGCGTCGATCATTGCTGTACATGGGCGGGTGCCTCCGGCGTAGAAAACTTGCCGGTAAATTCCGGGTTGCAGGGTTCGGGCTTGGATCGATAATCGCACAGGTCGCAGACGATACAGGCACCGCAATCGGGCTTGCGTGCCTTGCAGGTATAGCGCCCGTGCAGGATCAACCAATGGTGGGCGTCGATCAAATAATCTTTGGGGACATGCTTCATCAATTGGGTTTCGACCGCCAGCACGGTTTTACCCGGCGCCAGCCCCGTGCGGTTGGCGACTCGAAAGATATGCGTGTCTACCGCCATCACGGGCTGGCGAAACAGGGTATTCAGCACCACATTGGCGGTTTTGCGCCCCACGCCGGGCAGCGATTCCAGCGCGGCGCGATCTTCGGGCACTTCACTCGCATACTTATTCAGTAAAATATGACTGGTTGCCAGTACATTTTTTGTTTTTGCCCGATATAATCCCAGCGTGCGCAAATACGATTCCAGCGCCGCTTCACCCAGCGCCAGAATCTGCGCAGGCGTATTGGCGACGGGGTAGAGCCTCCGGGTGACTTTATTGACACCCACATCCGTGGACTGTGCAGATAGCATGACCGCGACCAACAGCTCGAACCCACTGTCGTACAAGAGTTCGGTGGTGGGTTCGGGGCGCTGGGCGGCAAGCCGCTGGAAAAATTCGAGGCGCGTGCTTTTATTCATAGTTGAACTAATTAGTTTTGAGCCAATCCATCATTAGAGTTAAGGTTAAATACGAATCGGGCAATGTGGATTCATTGGAGAAGAGGCATACATGTTAGCCTTAAATCTGGAGCCGATGGACAAGCCTGGTTCGTTTCTGATGATTGGATTCGACGATAGAGAGAGACTTGAGCATGGATAAGATGATGGGACGTTTGGGCGCGCTATGGGGCGTGCTCGGGATTTCGGCACTGCTGGTGTGGGCGGTGTACCGTGTTTATCCATTTGCCATGGGCGCCACCGTGGAGCCTTGGCACTGGTATGAGACCGTCTTTTTCGTGTTCTGGATGATCTTCATGCTCTACGGTGAAGGCTTCAAGGGCTTTCAGAAGGGGTTTTCACCGCGCGTCGTCGCTCGTGCTGCCCATCTCGCCAACAACCCTGTCTGGTGGCATGTGCTGCTGGCACCGCTGTATTGTATGGGTTTCATCCACGCCACCAAAAAGCGCCGGATCGTGGCCATGTCCGTGACCAGCGGGATTATCGTGCTGATCGTGGCGGTTCACTGGCTGCCCCAGCCTTGGCGCGGCATTGTTGACATGGGCGTGGTAGCCGGCCTGTTTTACGGTATTGTTGCCATGTGGGTCTACGCCATCCATGCGCTGAGCGGTCGGAGCATTAATCATCCCACCGACGTGCCCACACCGCACGACACGCCGCTGGCATCCTGACCTTGTCGTCCTCAGGCCCGGAAACGGGCAAGTCCCGCTTATCGCGGATTGTCACCCGCACGGGTGATGCGGGCACGAGCGGCCTGGCCGACGGCAGTCGGTTATCGAAAACCCACCCACGCATGCAGGGGCTGGGCGACATTGACGAGTGCAACGCCCATATCGGCTTGCTCCGCAGTGTGCTGATACAAAACCCAGTAGCCACCGAAGGGTTCGCCGATCTGGACCTATTTCTTGCCGACCAGCAACACGCACTTTTTGATCTGGGCGGCTATCTCGCGATGGGCGACATGGCCAGCCCCGGTCAATTACCGGATCTTGTGGCACTGGAAGCTTGGATTGAACACGCCAATACCGACCTCCCGCCGCTAAAGGAGTTCATCCTGCCCGGCGGCTCGCCCAATCTCGCCCAGGCACACGTCGTGCGCGTCACCATTCGCCGCGCCGAACGTACCCTCTGGGAACTCGTGGAGATGGAAGGCGAGGGCACGATGCCGATCGCCGTTTATCTGAATCGGCTCTCCGATGCCCTGTTCGTTCTCGCACGGCTGCTCGGGCTCTGGGAACACAGTGTGGTGTATTGGCACAAACCGGCGAAGCCTACGGCTTAGGGGAATCGCTTTCCGGCGCAGGGTCTGCCGCAACCTGTGGCGATGGTTTTTCCTGATTGACCGCAAAGGTCACCGGACTCATTCTCGCATCAAGAATGGTTTTTTCCATATCCAGCCATTGCCGCGTAATGGGCTGATACCCAACCTGCAACCCATCTGGCTGGCCGAACAGGGCGATCCGTACATCTGCCAGAGAAAGTTGTTCCGGTGGCCGGGCAGGCACCCAGCCCTGTGCGTCCGCCGATACCGGTCGAATCAGGGTGGCCGATGACAGGCGGCTCAAGGCCAGATCTGTGGTTTCAGGGTCCAGCGTCAGCATCTGCATCAGCGTGAGCTTGATTTCATCATCCGTGGGCGGGCTACCGCCCTGGGTAAATCGCGCAGCAATCAGCGACAAGGATTCAATCGCCGCAACCATGAGCCGATCTGCCTGACCCTGTTGCGCCGCATGATGGGCGGACAGATGTTCGACGTTTTGCCAGGCATGGGACACGCTGGCACCCAGAAGCACGATCAGCCAGGCGACCTGCAGCCACACCATGAACAGCACAAGGGAAGCAAAGGCTGAGTAGATTGCGGTGTATTGGGTCGATGTGGCAATCAGGCTACCGAACGCGAGACCGATCCCATTCCAGGTGATGGCGGCAACCACGCCGCCCACCAGTGCAGCGGAAAAGTGCACACGGGTGTTGGGGATGAACGCGTAGATGAAGGTAAAGGCGCCAGTCCACATCAGAAGCGGGAACAGCCAGGCCACGACAGTCATGATGCCGCGTAACGGCATGAATCCCAGGACATCGCTCATGAAGCTGTTCGAAAGCACCGTGGCCGTCATCCCCATGGCCGCCAGTATCAATACCGGCCCCACCATCAGAACGGACAGGTACATGGCAAGACGGGTCGAAAGATTCCTGAGTTGATGCACTCGCCAGATCCCGTTGAATACGGACTCTATTTTCTGCATCAGGGCAATAACGATATAAAATAGCAGGGCGATCCCCACGGCACCCAGAACACCGACCTTGATATTGCTGACGAATTCGAGAATCCGGGTCGTCAACTCGGGGGCAGAATTGCCGAGGGGTCCCAATATCGCATTCAGAAAACTCCCGATCACCCGATCCGAGCCGAAGGCCTTCAGCACCGAGAAGCTCACAGCCAGGAGCGGCACGAGGGACAGCAAGGTCGTGTAGGATAGGCTCATGGCATTGAGCTGTAGATCGCCTTTGAGCACGTCTCGGGTAACATACAGCAGAATTCGGCTCAGCCGCTGTAGCCAACGCAGGGCACGTCGATCCGGTTTTCCGTGCCAGATCCACTGCTGCCAGCTTGCCCACAGAGCTATGAGTCGTGTTTTTTGCATGAAAAATCCCTGTGTCTGCGATCCCGTCAATGGGATAGAGTCTAAGGCCTATCCCACCGATCGCGGTGTACTTTTTCACGAATGAACCAACCGAAATCAACCGATGGTGCGCTATGAGTAATCCCGAAGTAACTGTCCCTGTCGTCCTGGTATTTTCTGGTCATGACCCAAGTGGCGGCGCGGGTGTACAGGCGGACATCGAGGCCATCATCAGCCAAGGCGTTCACCCTGCCACCGTCATCACCGCATTGACCGTGCAGGACACCAGCAACGTGAAACGGTTTGTCCCGACCGATCCCACACTCGTGATTGAACAGGCGCGCGCCGTTCTGGAAGACATGCCGGTTGCCTGCATCAAGATCGGCATGATCGGCAGTGTGGCGCTCGTGGAGGTGATTCACAGCATTCTCAAGGACTACCCGGATATTCCGGTCGTCCTCGATCCCGTATTGGTCGCCGGCGGCGGCGGTGTGCTCGGCAACGAATCCGTCGCCAAGGCGATCGTGATGCTATTGCTGCCACTCACCACGATACTGACCCCCAATGCCTTCGAATCCCGGGCACTCGCAACCCTGGCGGGACAAAAAGCAGAAACGGTCGAAGAACGTGGGCAGGCAATACTGAGCCTAGGGGCGGAGTATGTACTGCTCAAGGGCGGCGATGAACCCGGTGTGGAGGTGGAGAACTGGCTTTTCCACGGCAATATGCCACCCCGGCGATTCGCCTACGAACGGCTGCCGGGGCAATTCCATGGCTCAGGCTGCACGCTGGCTTCCGCCATTGCCGGCTTGATCGCTCAGGCCAGCAATGCCGATTATGTGAATGCGATTCACGAAGCCCAGGAATACACGAATCAGGCGCTCTATCATGCCGCGCAAATCGGTCGCGGGCAGTGGATTCCCCATCGTCTGTTCTGGGCCGATTCGGAAGAAGAGGGTGGCGATCCGATGCAATCGCCCCGTATCCACTAAAATTCATAAAAACCAGAGGCGGTCATGGCTGCAGAGATTCATATACAACACAGTATGGAAAAACCCAGTCGGAACGACTTGCTTAATCACTTGCGGGCCATTGATAGTGCCCTGTTTGACGCGGGGCTGAGTTCGCCACAACCCTCGGTGGAAGCATTAAGCAGTACGGTGCCCTTTTGCTTCGATACGCTGGAGTTTCATGCGTGGCTGCAATGGGTATTCCTTCCTCGGATGAAACAGGCAGTCCATGAAGTGACCGCCCTCCCGGCGGCCTGCTCGATTGCGCCTCTGGCTGAATATCGTTTTGCCGAGATACAGGATTATGACACCGATGAATTGTTGACCTTACTTGTCCAGTTCGATGAACTCGCCACCCAATATTTTTTGATTCAGGAGGAGGGCTGTCAATGAACCGACCCTACGACCCGGAATGGCAACCCAAAACCCGCGCGATCCGGGTAGGCCACCAACCGACCAACGAACATGAACACAGCGAGCCGATCTTCACGACCTCAAGCTTCGTGTTCGATTCGGCCGAGCAGGCTGCTGCACGTTTTTCTGGCGCAGAACCCGGCAATATCTATGCGCGCTTCACGAACCCGACGACGCGCGTGTTTGAGGAACGATTGGCCGCACTCGAAGGCGGCGAATCCTGTGTGGCCACCGGCTCCGGCATGGCGGCCATTCTCAGCACCTTCATGGCCTTGTGCGCAGCGGGCGATGAAGTCGTGGTCGCCCGGCAAGTGTTCGGTACCACAACCGTGCTATTCAACAAGTATCTGGCCAAATTCGGCATCAAGGTGCGCTGGGTCGATCTGACGGATTGGGCGCAATGGGAAGCGGCCATCACCGACGAAACATGCTGGGTGTTTGTTGAAAGCCCTTCCAACCCCCTGACGGAAGTCGTGGATATCGCGCGATTAGCCGAGCTTGCCCATCGGCACGGGGCTGGGCTTGTTGTCGACAACTGCTTCTGTACGCCGATCCTGCAACAGCCGCTGGCGCTTGGGGCCGATATCGTCATCCATTCGGCGACGAAATTCCTCGACGGCCAGGGGCGTGCGATTGGCGGGGCGGTTGTGGGTAACAAGACCCAGGTGGGCGAGGAAGTACGCGGTTTTCTGCGAACCTGCGGGCCGACCATGTCGCCGTTCAATGCCTGGATCTTCGCCAAGGGGCTGGAAACCCTCGATCTGCGCATGCATGCCCATTGCGCACATGCCCAAACGGTTGCTGAATTTCTGGTGAATCATCCCAAGGTGGCCACGGTGCATTTCCCCGGTTTGGCGAGCCATCCCCAGGCGGAAATCATTGCCCGACAGCAATCCGGCCCCGGCGCCATCGTATCCTTCGAGCTCGAAGGCGGGAAAGAGGCTGCCTGGGCGCTGATTAATGCCACGCAGATGCTGTCGATTACGGCCAACCTGGGTGACGCGAAGACCACCATCACCCATCCGGCCACCACCACGCACGGACGCCTGACACCCGAACAGCGTGCCCAGGCCGGAATTACCGATGGACTGGTTCGACTGGCCATTGGTCTGGAAGACCCCATCGATATCATTCGGGATTTGCAGCGCGGCTTGAGTCTTTAAGTCCGGATGCAGCAAACCAAATCATGCTTTGGCGGGCAAAAACCCGCCATCACCCAAACACGATGACACAGACGAAACAGGAGCACATTTATGCGATTTCTTCATACCATGCTGCGGGTCGGCGATCTGCCAGCCTCAATCAAGTTCTACACCGAAATTCTCGGGATGAAACTGTTGCGGCAGAAGGATTACCCGGCAGGGGAGTTCACCCTGGCTTTTCTGGGCTACGGCGACGAGTCGGATCATACCGTTCTGGAGCTGACCTATAACTGGGGCGTCACGACGTATGAACTCGGTGCGGGTTACGGGCACATTGCACTCGAAGTGGATGATGTTTATGCCGCCACAGACCGAATCAAGGCACAGGGTGGCAAGATTCTGCGCGAAGCCGGGCCAATGAACGCAGGATCCACGATCATCGCGTTTATTGCCGACCCGGATGGGTACGCCATCGAATTAATTGGCCAGAAACACGATCGCTCATAGAGGTAAAAAGCCTTGACATGCCTGATTTGTCCACAAAATTGGTGCGGGTGGCCATCAAGGAACTGGATGCCTCAAACAGATCAGGCGCTTACACAAGGAAACAAATCAACCTGTTGTTTATTAATAGTTTTATCTGAATGCATCGACTTGGTTAAAATTTACACAGGGCCGATAAGCGCTTGATTGCGCTGGCGGGTGGCAAGGTTGTTCACATACTTATCCACAGATTCTGTTGATAACCTTAATTTGCTTTTTTCTTGCCCGGTGACGTAAGAATCCCCCTACATCCGGTCAGATTCAACACCGTCATTCGCATCATTTTCATGCAATCGTCATATGGATCGGCTAAATTACAGGCCTTATATCCGGATTGGCGAATGTATCGACATGAATATCACAGAACAACATGGCCATCCCGAGCATCTGTTTTCAGCGCTTGCTGAGGAAACGCGCCTGCGCATCCTGATGCTGCTCGATTCGGAACCCCAGTTATGTGTCTGTCACCTGCAAACATTACTTGAGCGCCCACAGTCCACGATTTCCCGGCATTTGGCCGTCTTGCTGGAAGATCAGTGGTTGACCATTACACGCCAGGGCACCTGGAATATATATGCCATCAATCCTGAGCTGCCCCTATGGGTACGCCAGGTAATTCGTTTGTCTCGCATGAGCTGGTCACTGAGTGTGGAAGGGCGAGATTTGCTGAAGCATGCGGATCAGATCTATCGGGCCAACATCGATCGTTTTAATGGCGAAATGCCTATGCCCACGACCGTTGACAACGCGTCGCCGAAAACGACCATCAATGTGCTGTTCCTCTGCGTGGCCAACAGCGCACGATCAATCATGGCCGAGGCGCTGCTCAACCGCTGGGGCGGGGGGCGTTTCAAGGCCTATTCCGCCGGCCAGAAGACAGAGGGCAGTGAAGTTCACCCGCTAACACTGGTTGCGCTGAAGCAGTTGGGGTTAGTGAGCGAAGGGCTGTATTCCAAACACTGGTCGATCTTCCTGGCACCGGATGCGCCCAAGATGGATATGGTCATCACCGTCTGCGACACGCTGCTCAACGAAGCTTGTCCAGCCTGGCCGGGACGCCCCATCACCGCACACTGGGGTGTTCCTGACCCAGCCCGGCTGGCATTAGAGCATCCAGAAAAGGACGGTATGACCTATTTCATTACGGCCGCCCGTGCGCTGGAACCGCGTATTCGTCTGCTCACGCAGTTACCGGACTACGCTATAGAAAAAATTCAATGGCGCGATGAAATAACCGCCATCGGACTTATTAATCAGTAATTTACGAGATAATCATGACAACAAGAATCGGTATCAACGGCTATGGGCGCATGGGGCGTCTGGCATTACGGGCCATTTTCGATCGTCCCGAACTCGATCTGCAGGTGGTTCATATCAACGAAATCGCTGCCGATGCTGCTTGCATGGCGCACCTCACCGAGTTCGACTCCGTGCATGGACGTTGGTCGCAAGCGATTACCGCCACGGAGGACACCATCACGATCAACAGCCAGACGATGGGCTTCAGCCGCCACAAGAACATTGCAGATCTTGATTGGACCGCGTTCGACGTGGATCTTGTCATCGAGGCAACCGGGCAGTGGCGCAGTTTCGAGCAGATAGTCCAACATCTTCAACAGGGCGCGAAACGCGTGGTTGTGGCCGCTCCCGTCAAGCATCCCGACGTTCTGAATGTCGTGATGGGCGTCAATGATCAGCTCTTCGATCCGAACAAACATAAAATCGTCACCGCCGCATCCTGCACAACCAACTGTCTGGCGCCGGTTGTTAAAGTAATGCATGAGAAACTGGGCATTGTACGAGGCACCATGACGACCCTGCACGACCTCACCAATACCCAGCAGGTTGTGGACAAGGGGGACAAGGATTGGCGTCGTGCGCGCGCTTCATCCATGTCGCTGTCACCGACAACCACGGGTTCCGCCAAAGCTATTGGTGAAATCTTCCCGGAACTGAACGGCAAGCTGAACGGCCTGGCCGTCCGCGTTCCCCTGCTGAATGCCTCGCTGACGGATTTCGTGTTTGTGCCGAAACGACAGACCACCGCCGAGGAGGTGAATGATTTTCTTCGTGTGGCCGCCGAGCAGATGCCGACCATTCTGGGTTATGAAACCCGCCCCTTGGTGTCGATCGATTTCGTGAACGACGCACGGTCATCGATTATCGACGCACTCTCCACCATGATCATCGATGATCATGGTGGAGAGTGCGTCGATAATCGATGACCGTGCGTCGTTCACGAAATCGAT
>JAGXHU010000014.1 GCA_024636015.1 Halothiobacillus sp. | reverse complement strand
TTATTGTAGTTCTGTTCCGAGATGACCTGCAGAACAGCCGAAAGCCGGGGCGTAAATTGTGCGGTGACTTGCGCCCCCAGCAGGCTGTCGACGTCAGCACTCCAGTTATGACTGTAGCCGGCACCGTTGGGCTTGAAGAGGCTGGAGGTGAAGTCCGCCTGTTTTTCGCTGGAGTGGACCAGCCCGGCGGAGCCGAAACCACTGAACGAAAATATCCCCGAATTCTGGTTATCGGCGTGAGCGCTGGCCGCGTAGAACGCCACGGCAAGTAGTGCAACAGAGGTCAGTCTGGGGGACATACATACATCCATTTTTTGTAGACCACCGGGCAGATCGGCATGCCGGGTCTCCAAACCCTGATGCCACTTTCCTGCGGCTCGCTGTATTGATTCAATCCAGCCGCTCTTCGAAGCTATCACCGGCAGGGAGTGGTTTCAATTGATTTCAACCAGAATACGCACATTCCGCATGCCATCACAAACCTATCGATGAATAAACCCAATAAGGGGATAGATGATTAGCTGCCATGACAAAGGAGACCATCGATCAGCATCGACCCCGGATCGACCCCGGATCAACGCCTCAACCCCGCACAACTGCTAAACTCTCCTCCACAAAACTTTTGACGGAAACAGACACCATGAACCCACAAGACATCATCCAGAAAATCCAGGCCGAGCTCCCCGATGCCCAAGTGAACCCCGAAGGCGAGGGCTGCAATTTTCGTATCGAAGTGATCAGCAGTGCCTTTGCCGGGAAATCCATGCTGCAACAGCACCAGATGGTGAACAAGATCCTGGCGCCTGCAATTACCTCTGGCGCACTGCATGCCGTTACGCTCAATACGCGCACGCCAAAAAACGCTTAACCCCCTATCGTTCGAGGACTCCGCAATGACGCATCCCGTCGAAACCACCCAAGCTGAACCGACCGCGGCCGAGCGCACCGAATGGGAGGCGGCCACCTTTCGCCGCCTGATCGCCCATCTGGACGAACGCACCGATGTGCAAAACATCGATATGATGAATCTCACCGGTTTTTGCCGGAACTGTCTCTCTCGTTGGTACCGGGAAGCCGCCGAAGAACGCGGCACCCCGCTCAGCGACCACGATGCCCGCGTCGCCGTCTACGGCATGCCTTATGCGGAATGGAAGGCTCGCTACCAGGCCGAGGCGACGGACAGCCAGAAAGCCGAGTTCAAGGAAGCCATCAAACAACACGGCTAGATCGCCACCCCGCGCACGCTTACGCCCGCGACTATCCCCACCTCGGACGGACAGTCGTCGCGAAGAGAGACACCATGCCCAAGACTAACGACGACCAGAACCTGCGGCGAGCCATCTGGCTTGTCGCAGCCCTCAATTTCGGTTATTTCTGGATTG
The DNA here is from genome assembly GCA_024636015.1 of Halothiobacillus sp. Lineage (GTDB taxonomy): Bacteria > Pseudomonadota > Gammaproteobacteria > Halothiobacillales > Halothiobacillaceae > Halothiobacillus. Next base: position 9,090 of record JAGXHU010000014.1, on the reverse strand, counting down.
AATTCACGGTAGCCCAATCGATCGGATCGGTTTCGCTATTCGCCGACTCGATCGACTTTCTCGAAGACACCGCCATCAATCTTCTGATTTTGCTGGGCCTGGGCTTCAGCCTACGCAACCGTGCCCGATTGGGCATGACATTGGCCGGTATTCTCCTGCTTCCGGGGATGGCAACGCTCTGGATGGCCTGGGAGAAATTTCACGCCATGACACCGCCAGACGCGCTCAGCCTGACCCTGACCGGGGGCGGCGCTTTGATCGTCAACCTGAGCTGCGCATTTCTGCTGACCCGTTACCGGCACCATAGTGGTAGCCTGACGCGGGCCGCATTCCTGTCCGCCAGAAACGACGCGGCGGCCAATGTCGCCATTATTGCAACGGGTTTTGTGACGGCCGTCACGCTATCGCCCTGGCCGGATCTCGTCGTGGGCCTGGGTATTTTCCTGCTGAATCTGGACGCGGCGCGCGAGGTCTATCTGGCCGCCCGACGCGAAAAAAACGATGACGAAATCACAGCGACGCCCTGAGCCCAATGCCCCGCTCAGAACGTCGGCCATTTACCTTCGGCCAGTGTCTTGTTGACCCGAGCGGTGAAAAACGCGACCTGGGCATGCTCATAGGCCAGCGTGTCGTTGGCGGTCATCACCCGATACCAACCCGTATAGATCGCCGCCAGTTGTGCCGGGGTATAACCCGACACCTTGCGCGAATCCGGATAATCGTTCGCCAGTTCCTGCAACTGGCTTTGGGTCAGTTTGGCGATGTGGACGATGGTTTCGACCAGCAAATCGGGACTGTGCGCCGGCGCAGTGCCGGCCAAAATGGCGGATGCATCGCCCACGGCATGGGGGTTGTGCTGCACGCGCTTCGCGACCGCATCGAGCATGGCGGCCGAACCGTGCAACCCGCGTTCGGCGGGCACCGGGAAGCCATTGCCGCCCGTCGATTCCACCTGCAGTTTGGCAATGGCAACGACCTCACGCAGGCGCGGCAACCCCAATTCGCGCGCGCGCCGGTCGGCGACATCCAGTGAATTCGGCGTGATGGCCATGCCACCAGCCAACCATCTTTGGATGGTCGTCGACAGGTTTTCCCGCTCGACATACTGGAACTGTCCCACCGTCCAAGGCAGGATCTTGTCCACCGGCACCTCACGAACAATCTTGCCTGCGCCCGGCGTGTTGTCGCCCGAATCGGCACCTGCGGCGGTCAAGGGCGAGTTGCCCGAAGGACTGCAGGTACCGTACAGGGTCTTATCGGCCCCATTCACCACATCACTGAGCGTAATATTCACCGTGCCGTCGGCGTTCAACGACTTGATAATGCCGTCGGCATAGCCGTCATTCATCAGGTTCTCGGCATACAGCGGGATGAACACACGATCGCCAACCTGAAAGGTAGCAGCGGATACGAGCGCACTCTGGGCACCCAAGGCCAGCGCAAAACACACCAGAAATACACGTCGATACATCTTCATTGGGCACTCTTCAATCAAATCGTCAGTCATAAGGTTATAGCACGATGGAACACAAACGGCAGTCTGTTCGCGATGCCTGGGGGCTGATCGAGGTCGTGGAGGAGGCGGGCGAGATCACCCTCCGCTTCGGCAATCACACCGCACAATCGGGCTGGCACCCTGCACACCCCTACCAGTTGGCCTTCGGCTATTATCGCGCCCTGCTGGCCAGTCTGGTGCTGCACCCCAAACCCGACCGCCTGAATCTCTACGGCCTGGGCGGCGGGGCATTGGCCCGCTTCCTGCTCGAATATACCGATATCCGCCTGACCACGCACGATCTGCGGCCGGCACTGCTGGACATCGCGAAACAGCACTTCGATTTGGATACCGATCACCCGAACATCACCCTCCGCTTTGGCGACATCGCCGACAATCTTTGGCTGATGGATACGCCGCCCGCAGATATTATTTGGCTGGACGTCTTCGACGAGCATGGCATGGTGCCAATTCCGCCGCGTAGCATCGCCGTCCTGTCCGATCAGCTCGACGATGAGGGTGTGTTGTGCGCCAATGTCTGGCGCAATGCTCTGGATGACGTCAGCCATCTCAATAACCAGCTGGCGCGTTACTTTTCCCCGACACCGATCACCCTGAATGTACCCGATCGCTACAATACGGTGCTCTGTTATCGGAAAACGCCCTGGACGACCGAGGATATCCTGCAGGCACATGCCCGGCTCACGCAGTGGTCCCCCGTCGTGCATGAAACCATTCGTGAAAGCCTCCAGTGGCTGCAGCCCCTACCCCGAAAGAACCGCTGAACTGGTCGACATTTGGCGCACCATAAAAAAACCGGGGCAGTACCCCGGCTTGTCTGTATCCAATCAATTCAGTCCCCTCCTCGCCGGGGTGGTACCCGGCAAGAAGCGCAGGGCTATGTCAGCGCCGCCAGAACCGATTCGGCAGAAGCGTTCTGCAGGCCGGACTCATCCACCCCCAGCCATTGAACGACCCCATTGTCTACGATCATGGCATAACGCTTCGAACGCATGCCCATTGCACCGCCGCTCATGTCGCGCTCCATACCGATCGAGCGGGTGAACATGCCATTGCCATCGGAAAGAAAGCGAATGGCCGCGCCGACGCCCAGATGCTCGGCCCAGAACTTCATCACGAAGGGATCGTTCACCGACACACAGACGATTTCATCGATGCCCCGCGCGCGAATCTCATCATTCAGGGTCAAAAACCCGGGCACATGCGTATCCGAACAGGTCGGGGTGAACGCACCGGGCACCGCAAAAAGCACGATCCGCTGATCAGCGGTCAATTCACTGATCGTGCACCCATCCAACCCTTGCGGCCCGCGACAATGCAGGGTTGCTTCAGGCAAGTGGTCATGTGTCTGGATCATGAGACCTCTCCTAGATTAGCTGTCGAAATGATGGATCACACCCGCCCGTAGACTTCGGCGCCCTTCTTCACGAATTCGATGGATTTTTCTTCCATCCCTTTCTTAATGGCATCCATGGCGTCCACGCCCAGGCTATCGGCATAGTCCCGCACATCCTGAGTGATCTTCATCGAACAGAAGTGCGGGCCGCACATCGAGCAGAAATGCGCCACTTTGTGCGCCTCGGCCGGCATGGTTTCATCGTGATAACTCTGGGCACGCTCCGGATCCAGCGATAGGTTGAACTGATCCGACCAGCGGAATTCAAACCGTGCCTTGGACAGGGCGTTATCCCGAACCTGCGTACCCGGAAAGCCCTTGGCCAGATCGGACGCATGTGCGGCAATCTTATAAGTGATCACCCCTTCGCGTACATCGTTTTTATCCGGCAAGCCGAGGTGTTCTTTCGGGGTCACATAGCAAAGCATGGCCGTACCGTACCAGCCGATATTGGCCGCACCGATCGCACTGGTGATGTGATCATAGGCCGGAGCGATGTCAGTCACCAGCGGGCCCAGGGTATAGAAAGGGGCTTCATAGCAATCGCTCAGCTCCTTCTCCATGTTCTCCTTGATCATATGCAGCGGCACATGGCCCGGACCTTCGATCATGACCTGAACATCGTGCTTCCAGGCGATCTGGGTGAGCTCGCCCAGCGTTTGCAGTTCGCCGAACTGGGCCGCATCGTTGGCATCAGCCAAGCAGCCCGGGCGCAGACCATCGCCCAACGAGAAGCTCACGTCATACGCCTTCATGATCTCGCAGATGTCTTCGAAATGGGTATACAGGAAGCTTTCCTGATGATGCGCCAGGCACCACTTGGCCATGATCGAGCCGCCGCGTGACACGATACCCGTCACGCGCTCGGCGGTCAGCGGCACATAGCGCAGCAGAACGCCCGCATGGATGGTGAAGTAATCCACACCCTGTTCCGCCTGCTCGATGAGCGTGTCGCGGAAGATTTCCCAGGTCAGATCTTCGGCCTTGCCGTTGACCTTCTCCAATGCCTGATAGATGGGCACGGTACCGATCGGCACGGGCGAATTACGCAGGATCCACTCGCGGGTTTCGTGGATGTTTTTACCGGTCGACAGATCCATGATCGTGTCGGCACCCCAACGGATGCCCCACACCATCTTTTCCACTTCTTCCGCAATGCCGGAGGTGGTGGCCGAATTACCGAGGTTGCCATTGATCTTGGTGCGGAAATTCCGGCCAATGATCATCGGCTCGATCTCGGGATGGTTGATGTTCACCGGAATAATCGCGCGGCCACGAGCCACCTCGTCGCGCACGAACTCGGGGGTGATCACATCCGGGATCGACGCGCCGAACGACTCACCCTTGTGTTGACGCAGCAGGGCCTTGTAGCGCGGATCGGCCCGCATTTCCTGCAGTCGGTTGTTTTCGCGGATGGCAATGAACTCCATCTCCGGCGTGATGATGCCCTGACGGGCATAGTGCATCTGGGTCACATTCCGACCGGCCTTGGCCTTGCGCGGGGCGTGCACATGGGCAAAGCGCAAACCCGCGGTTTTCGGATCGCTCATTCGAGCCAGACCGAACTCGGAGGAAGGACCATCCAGTTGCTCGGTATCGGCACGCTCCTCGATCCAGCCAGCGCGCAACGGCGACAGGCCGGCCAGCAGATCAATCGTCGCAGTGGGATCGGTATAAGGGCCGGAGGTGTCATACACGGGGATCGGCGGATTAATTTCCACGCCGCGATCGGTCCGGGTTGGACTCAGCGTGACTTCGCGCATCGGTACGCGGATATCGGGGCGAGACCCCGTCTGGTAAATCTTCTGGCTGCCGGCAAACGGCGCGATCACCGACTCGGACAGTCGGGCGGTTTTGGACAGGAAATCATCTGGAACAGCGCTCATGGCAGACACCTTCGTCAATATATTCAAAAGGCTTGCCGGGCAGAACGATACAATCGCGGCAGAATGCCGACGACCGACTTCCCTCCGCCGGTGCAAGCCGGATCAGGTTCCAAGGGACTCTCTCAGCTGCTAATGGCAGCACCCCTAGTCGTAAAGGCACGAAATTAAAGCACTTCCGAGCGGATAGCAAGTGCTGCTGATCGTTCACCCGGCGCCCGCCCATCCCAAGCCGCGCGACATCGAGAATTCTGAACGATAGAAAATCGCGGCAGGACAGCATCCTAAGCACAAACACAGGCCCCGGCATCACCCATGCCCCGATTTGTCACGCGCAACCAGCGGCGGGCGCAAGATAGAGAGATACCGGTAACCAGATATATTTGATAGGATTCGAGGGTTATGGTGTTGCTGTGATCCTTGCCGATGCGAGGCCTCAGCGCAAAACACGACCCAAATTTCGCCTGGGCCGGTGCTACGGCTTGAGCACCGAGCCAAATAACACGCCTTACTTTTTCTTAGGAATCATTGAACAGCATGATGGCATTCGATACTGAACTCGCCCGCTTCAATATGGTTGAGCAACAAATCCGCCCGTGGGATGTACTGGACAAGCGTGTCCTCGAGACCCTGTTCAAAATCCCCCGCGAGCAGTTCGTCCCTGCCGAGCAACACAAATTCGCCTTTTCGGACACGCCCCTACTCATTGGCCATGGTGAAACCATGTTGCCGCCGGTCGTGGAAGGCCGAATCCTGCAGGCTTTAGCCATAGAACCGCAGGAACGAATCCTCGAAATCGGCACCGGAACAGGCTTTCTGACGGCCTGTCTGGCGCACTTGGGACACAGCGTGCACAGTGTGGACATTCACCCCGACTTCACCGCAACTGCAGCCGAGCGCCTGAAGGAACACGGAATTGAGCGAATCGTGCTGGAAACCGGCGATGCTTTGAACGGCTGGGCCGGTAACGAGCGCTTCGATATCATCGTCATTACGGGTGCCGTACAGACCGTTGCCGAATCCTACCGCCAGCAGCTGAACATCGGCGGCCGTCTGTTCGCCATCGTCGGCACCGACCCCATCATGTCCGGCGTGCTCGTCACCCGACAGGCCGACGACCACTTCATCACCGATCATCTGTTCGAAACCCGTACGCGCTATCTGCACGGGGCAGAACCCAAACCACACTTCTCTTTCGCCTGACTGCCCACCATAAAGCCCGCCCACCAGGCGAGGATTCGGTCTTAAATATTGTTGACGAGGCTGCGCGGCGACCACACAGGTAGGTAGGATCAAGCCTGATCCGGTGAGAGAGTCAATCGGACAGATTTTTGTGAAACGCCCGCCGCGTGCATCCCCGATACGCGCCGTGGGGCATTCGCGCCAGAAATACGTTCCATGCTCACCAAAACCCCTGAACTTAGGCTAAAGTGTTCACTCATTAGCTGGCTAATTATATTGTAGGAAACCTTTCATGGCTGCTGCACACTCATCTCCCCGCTGGAAGCCCGCGGTGCTCGTTTCCCTTCTGGCCATCGGCCTCGGTTATGGGCTACCGGCCTACCCGGCCAATCTGCTCGACATGTACCAACTAGCCGAGCAAAACGACCAGATTCTGAAAGCCGCCGACCAAAAACGTATGGCCACTCAGGAAAACATCCCCATTCAACGCGCCAATCTGCTCCCCCAGATCGGTGCCGCAGCCGGCGTCAGCTATAACCGGACGGACATTCAGTCCGGTGGTTTCCCCGGCGCGCCTCATACCATCGAAGGAACCGGTCGCAATATCGGCCTGAATCTGAATCAGGTGATCTACAACCAGATCGACAATCTCACCCTGGGTGTAGCCGACCTTCAAGCCCAGCAGGCCGACCTGGATTATGCGGCCGCCCAGCAGGACTTGATTCTGCGCACCAGCGAGGCTTATTTTGCGGTTCTGAAGGCCAATGCCAGTCTCCAGTTGAGCATCGCCAGTCAGGATGCCTTCAAGAATCAACTTGAGCAGGCGCAAAAACGCTTCGAGGTCGGACTCGTTGCCGTCACGGACGTAGCCAATGCCCAGGCCAATTACGACAAGGCCAATGCAGACATCATCACCGCCCGTAACTCCCTGGAAAATGCCCGGGCCGCACTGGCGACCATCATCGGCCAAGAGCCCCCCGAACTCGATGACGTGAAAACCAATCTCACCACGCCCGGCCCCAATCCCCGCGACTTGGGCGCCTGGACCGAGCTGTCCTCCAAGCAGAATCTCGGCCTGAATAGTGCGGAGATCGGCTCACGGATCAGCCAACAAAACATCGAAATCAACCGGGCCGCGCGGATGCCGACGGTCAATTTGACCGGCCAGTACGGCTACAACAGCACGCCCAACCAGTTCAATGGCCTGCGCAACAGCACGGTCAATGGCACCATCGGCCTCGAAGTAAGCGTTCCGCTCTACACCGGCGGGCGTATCAACGCCAAATCCCGCCAGGCAGCCTTCCAATATCAGCAAACCCAGAACGAAGTGGAAAATCTGCGGCGCCAGATACAACAAAGCACGGCCAACGATTACCGCGGTGTCATCACCAACATCAGTGAAATCAGGGCCTACGAACAGGCCGTGGAATCGGCGCGAACCAGCCTGGCTGCCACCCAAGCGGGTTATCAGGTTGGTACGCGCACGATCGTCGATGTCCTCAATGCGCAGATTCAAGTATTCAGCGCCATGGCCAATTTCCTGAACGCCCGATATGGCTATCTCACAAGCTCCCTGCAGCTGAAATCCGATACCGGCCAACTCAGTGTGACCGATCTAAAAGCGATCAACGATCAACTGGTGCCGGGTAAGGTGAATGCCTTGATTGCCCCGCTCATGGGCAAGGCGCTGGAAAACCAGAAGGAACAAGAGCGGATGATCCAGCGCGTGCTCAAACGAGCCCAGCAAACGGTGGATGGCCCGAGCGCACACTGACCCTCAACGAGAAGATGTCCACGTTCCTCCCGGAATCCACCACCCCGATGCGCGCCATGATTCTGGCCGCCGGCAAGGGGGAGCGCATGCGCCCCCTCACCGACCACACCCCAAAACCACTCCTGCCCGTGCAGGGCAAGCCGCTGATTGCCCACCATATCGAGCGACTGGCGCGCTGCGGCATTGCGGATATCGTGATCAACCTCAACCACCTGGCCGAGCAGATCCCAGCGGCACTCGGTGATGGCGCACGCTGGGGCGTTCGGCTTCATTACTCTTGGGAAAATCATCTGCCGGGGGCGCTGGAAACGGCGGGCGGCATTCGACATGCACTCTCGTTACTGAGCCCACAGTTTTTGCTGGTGAATGGCGACGTATGGACGGATTTCCCCTTCGGGCAGTTGTTGGACACTCCGCTGGCCGATGAAGATCAATTTCGTCTCGTGCTGGTGAACAACCCGAATCACCACCCAAAGGGCGACTTCGGCCTGACCGAAGAACATCGTTTGACGCCCTGCCCACCCACGGGCCCACAAACGACGAGCGCGCAGACCTGCCTGACCTATGCGGGCATCGGCCTATATCGGCGCAGTCTGTTCGAACCGCTGTCTGAAGGGCGACATGCGCTCGGTCCACTACTTCACGCGCAGATTGCCGCGAATCGAGGGAGCGGTATGCATTATCGCGGTGTGTGGCTGGATGTCGGCACCATCGAACGTCTGGCCGAGGCCGAACACACGGCGCTACAACCCGGCTGAACGCAGGGGGTCACGCCGTCTGCGAACGGCACTCCCAATGCCAAGCATCCGCAATGATCTGCGCCAGATCGGTATGGGCAGGCGCCCACCCCAAAACCTGATGAGCCAGCCGGGCATCCGCCACCAGCCGTGCCGGATCGCCGGGACGACGATCACTGATCACCACCGGGATCGGCATTCCCGTGACCGCACGCGCTGTTCCAATCACATCTAACACCGAGAACCCCTCGCCATTGCCAAGATTAAACCGGCCGCTTTGATCGGCCGAAATCATCCAGAGCAATGCCTTGAGGTGGGCATCACACAGATCCTGCACGTGAATATAGTCGCGGATGCAACTGCCATCCGGCGTGGCGTAATCGGTACCGAAGACGGTGATCGCTTCGCGCCGTCCGGACGCGGCCTGCAACACCAGGGGAATCAGATGCGTTTCCGGATCATGCCGTTCGCCCAATTCACCTTCGGGATCGGCTCCGGCCGCATTGAAATACCGTAGACAGACCGATCTGAGCCCATAGGCCGACTCGTAATCCGCCAAAACCTGCTCAACCATCCACTTGCTGCGGCCATAGGGATTGATG
>JAGXHU010000093.1 GCA_024636015.1 Halothiobacillus sp. | reverse complement strand
TTGGGCTTTGAATTCGGCAGAATGGTAACGCCGTTGGCGAATAGTGCGGTTTTGGCTCATAAAGTGTCCACTAAAAATAAGTGGACACTATCCTCGCTGACAAAGCCTTACGCTGGAAGGTGGGAGGGCTGGACGCTTACGTAGTTCTGTAAGTCGGATTCGGATGTAACGTGCTTCCGTCTCCAGCATGTCGTGGCGGTGGGTGCGGAGAGGGTGCCGGCCGTTACTCTGTACTGCGCTCGCATAGCGATGAATCGTGCGGGCACGAGAAGGCTCAATATCATCGAGCTCAAGGGTCTGGGTGAGCTGTTGCACGGATCAGTAGCCAAAGGCTGATTATTTCCGTGGCCTGCCTGGCCCGCGTCTGGGGGGCTCGATGTCGGTTGTCCTTGTCTGCTGTAGCGCGGCAGCTGCTATGGGGTGCCGCTTAGCGGCAGTAATCTTTGCCGCTGTGGCATAAGCCTCTACGTCATCAATGTGGCACATGTTGCCACGGCCTATTTTGATGAATGGAATTGGAAAATTACCCTCTTCCAGCCTTTTTTTTGCTGTGCCTCGTCTCATGCCAATGAGTCGGCTGGCCTCCCAGATGGTGATCAGAAAGGGGGAGGGTTGGGGCTGGGTGGATGTTTGAATGCTCATGGTGTGTGCCTTTAATTTCTTGGACACACATAATTAAATATTAAAAACTCTTGAAGAAGAAATTGGAATAACGGCCGAAAAATGGGTTATTCCGAATATTTTGTAGTTATTTGTAGTTATTTGTAGTTAAAAAGATTTTGGGTGGTGATTCTTTTCTGCCGTTATGGATGAAAGAGGTGATTTGGAGGTGCCGTGATAGCGAATTCGAGCCATTTCGTGAATGGAGTGGAGTCCTTTGCCAAACCAGTCTTTTCTTATTGCGTGATATGGGTAGCAAGTAACATCAGTCGGCTGGCTTTTCCGTTTACGGGGATTCAAAGACATTATCAACCGTTCCTGGAGTTGACATACCGTCAACGAGATATTTCACAGATCATTGTTGGTGAGTTGGACTCGTGGATATTCAGTCAGCATTCTGGATTTTACTGCTGAGCGCTCATCATTGAGCTCTATTACGTGGGTGGCCTGGGCCTCTCTTCGTCTTCCGAGATTCGGGTTTGCCGCCTGAGTTGAACGACGGATCATTTGCAGGAGACTGGGCTTCGTCGAAAAGATTTTCGACAAATATGAGGGCGTCAGTGACGCTCGATTATTCCATTAAAGAGATAAGGTTAGGGACTTATTGGGGACAGTATAAATGGGGGGAAATTGAGGGGATTTCTAGGGACAATTTGGGGACAGTGTGGGCGGGGAATTGCCTCGGAATTGGACTTCGTTTTTGTTTGTTTGATTTGTTAAATTAATGATATTTAATTGTAAATTTGGTGTCCACGGAGGGATTTGAACCCACGACCTGCCCCTTAGGAGGGGGCCGCTCTATCCAGCTGAGCTACGTAGACAAGTGCGGGCGCATGCTATCACAGGCGTGCATTCGGGGTTAAACCCCAAGAATGGGTGTGCTGGCAGCATGCGCTGTACAGGTTCAGTCCATTTCTGGTTCGACCCAGACTTCCGGTTCATCGAAGAGAAAGGAAACGTGCACGATGATCGGCCGACAGCAGACGGAACAATCCTCGACATATTCCTGAGTGCCTGCGCTGGCATCGAGGATTAGCGAGATCGTTTCCCAGCAGTAGGGGCATTGCACGCTGACTTCGGGTTGAAGGTCCAAGATGTGCTCCCAATTACGAGTGGATGAAGCAAGTGTAGGCGGTGTACCGCCAAGCTGTCGGGATGGGTGTCAGTATGACTGCCAACATTGCGTCGGCAGTCTGGATGGGATTAACCCATTCGCTTGATCATTTCGTCGCCGAAGGCGTCGCTGCCGATCTGGGTAGCATCATCCATCAGGCGGGCGAAATCTCCGGTGACGCGCTTGCTGGCAATGGCGCCTTCCACCCCTTTGATGACGAGGTCGGCGGCTTCGATCCAGCCCATGTGCCGCAGCATCATTTCGGCAGAAAGGATCAAGGAGGCCGGATTGGCGAGGTTTTTACCCGCAATATCCGGTGCCGTGCCGTGGGTGGCCTCGAACATGGCGACCGTGTCGGAGAGATTCGCCCCCGGCGCGATGCCGATGCCGCCGACCTGGGCCGCGAGCGCGTCGGAGATGTAATCGCCGTTGAGGTTGAGGGTGGCGATGACGTCGTAGTCTTCGGGGCGCAGCAGAATCTGTTGCAGAAAGGCATCGGCGATGCCGTCCTTGACGGTGATCTCGCGGCCTGTTTTCGGGTTCTTGAAGGAACACCAGCCACCGCCGATGTCCACGGCGCCGAATTCGCGCTTCACGAGGTCATAACCCCATTGTTTGAAGCCGCCTTCGGTGAACTTCATGATGTTGCCTTTGTGGACGAGGGTCAGCGAGCTGCGGTCATTGTCGATTACATACTCGATGGCCTTGCGCACCAGCCGCTCGGTGCCTTCCCGCGAAACGGGCTTGATGCCGATGCCCGAGCTTTCCGGAAAGCGGATTTTGGTGACGCCCATTTCGTTCTGCAGGAAGTCGATCACCTTCTTGACTTCCGGGGTGCCCGCCGCCCACTCGATACCCGCGTAAATGTCTTCACTATTTTCACGGAAGATGACCATCTCGGTTTTTTCCGGGTGTTTGAGCGGGCTGGGTGTGCCGGCGAAGTAGCGTACTGGGCGCAGGCAGACATACAAATCCAGTTGCTGGCGCAGGGCGACGTTGAGCGAACGGATGCCGCCGCCGACCGGCGTGGTCAGTGGCCCCTTGATGGAAATCACGAAATCACGCACGGCGGCCATGGTTTCTGCGGGCAGACCACTATTGTCGGCGTATACCGTGGCGGATTTTTCACCGGCGTAGATTTCCATCCAGGCGATTTTGCGTTGCGAGCCATAGGCTTTGGTTACGGCCGCGTCGATCACTTTGCGCATCACCGGGGTAATGTCCACACCAATGCCATCCCCTTCAATGAAGGGGATGATGGGTTGATCGGGCACAACCAATGCACCATTGTCGCCGACCCGAATGCGTTCGCCGGTCGGAATTTGAATGTGTTCGAAGGTGGTGGTCTGCCCCATGTTCAGGTCCTCAGTGATGGAAAATGCTTGGCTGGGATTTAGTATATCGCGAAGTTTTGATGGATCGTTTTGCATTTATCACCCGCCTTTCTTTTGGCTGCTCTTGAAATCCTATTGGGCACCCCCATGATGAGCACTCGTTACTGGCGTGCGTCAGGCTGAGAATCGGCTGGCGCGCAATTCTTTCCTTTCTTGAAGTTGATACGGAGTGATCGCAATGAAAATTCGTCCCTTACATGACCGCGTCTTGATCAAGCGCGTTGAAGAAGAGCGCAAAACGGCGTTCGGCATCGTGCTGCCTGATTCGGCCGCTGAAAAACCCAACCGCGGCGAAGTCGTGGCCGCCGGTCCGGGCAAGAGCAATGAGAAGGGTGAAATCCGTCCCATGAGCGTGAAGGCTGGTGATCAAGTCCTGTTCAATCAGTATGCCGGCACCAAGGTCAAGGTGGATGGTGATGAGCTGTTGATGATGGGCGAAGACGATCTTCTGGCTGTGATCGAAGAATAATTTTCTACCCCTTATAACCCAATCAATTTAAGGAGCATCTTACATGGCTGCTAAAGAAGTCCGTTTTTCCAGTTCTGCGCGCGACCGCATGTTGCGTGGTGTGAATGTATTGGCTGATGCCGTAAAAGTCACCCTGGGTCCTAAAGGCCGGAATGTTGTGATTGAGAAGAGCTTTGGCTCTCCGCACGTGACCAAGGACGGCGTGACCGTTGCCCGCGAAATCGAACTGGACGACAAGTTCGAGAACATGGGCGCACAGATGGTTAAGGAAGTGACCTCACAGACGGCGGATATCGCCGGTGATGGCACCACGACCGCAACCGTTCTGGCTGCTGCCATTGTGCGTGAAGGCCTGAAGGCTGTAGCCGCCGGCATGAACCCAATGGATCTGAAGCGCGGGATCGACCAGGCCGTAATTGCCGCTGTTGAAGAACTGAAGAAGATCTCCAAGCCTTGCTCTGATAGCAAGGCCATCGCTCAAGTTGCCACCATTTCCGCCAACTCGGACGTGAGCATCGGCAAGATCATTTCCGACGCGATGGAAAAAGTGGGCAAAGACGGTGTGATCACCGTTGAAGAAGGCTCCGGCTTCGAAAACGAACTGGATGTCGTTGAAGGCATGCAGTTCGATCGCGGTTACCTGTCCCCGTATTTCGTCAACAACCAGAAGACGATGTCGGTAGAACTGGAAGACCCGTATGTGCTGTTGCATGACAAGAAAATCAGCAACATCCGTGAACTGCTGCCCGCACTGGAAGGCGCTGCGAAAGCAGGCAAGCCATTGTTGATCGTTGCCGAAGATATCGAAGGTGAAGCGCTGGCGACTCTGGTCATCAACGTGATGCGCGGTATCGTTAAAGTTGCTGCCGTGAAGGCACCGGGCTTCGGCGATCGTCGCAAGGCGATGCTGCAGGATCTGGCAATTCTGACCGGTGGTCAGGTTGTTTCCGAGGAAGTTGGTCTGAGCCTCGAAAAAATCACCCTGGATGATCTGGGTACCGCCAAGCGGATCCTGATCACCAAGGAAAACACCACCATCATCGGTGGTGCGGGCGCGAAAGCAGACATCGAAGGCCGTGTGACCCAGATCCGTGCCCAGATGGAAACCACATCATCTGATTACGACAAGGAAAAACTGCAGGAACGGATCGCCAAACTGGCGGGCGGTGTTGCGGTGATCAAGGTCGGCGCAGCCACTGAAGTGGAAATGAAAGAGAAGAAAGACCGCGTTGACGATGCGCTGCATGCAACCCGCGCTGCCGTCGAAGAAGGCGTGGTTCCGGGCGGTGGTGTTGCATTGATTCGCGCGCTGGAAGCGATCCGCGGCCTGACCGGCGCGAACGCCGACCAGACCACCGGCATCAGCATTGCCCTGCGTGCGATGGAAGATCCTTTGCGCCAGATCGTGGCGAACTGTGGCGAAGAGCCGTCCGTGGTTGTGAACCAGGTTCGTTCAGGCACCGGTAACTTCGGTTACGATGCGTCGAATGGCACTTTTGGTGACATGATTGAAATGGGTATCCTCGATCCGACCAAGGTCACTCGTTCTGCCCTGCAGAATGCAGGCTCCGTGGCCGGTTTGATGATCACCACCGAGTGCATGATTGCCGAACTGCCGAAGTCAGAGACCTCTGGATCGTCAGGTGGTGATATGGGTGGTATGGGTGGTATGGGCGGCATGATGTAAATCATGTTTGGCAGGTCACTCTTCGGCGATTCGCCGGGGATGACCTGACCTTGTTCCATTCTCAGTCATCACGCTGATGCTAAAACGCCCCGATATCGGGGCGTTTTTTTATGTTCGAGATAAAGAGGCTTTCACCTACCGTTCATACCCGTCCTCAGGCATCAACAGGTAGTTGCCTTACAGCCACTTCATCAGTCCCAGTTCATAGGGGTGCAATTGTGCCGAGTGGTTGGGTACCAGTCTCAATCGGAAATTCTGCAGCCCGGACAGGGCGACCTGAATCGTCAGGTGATAGGTCTGTGTGCGGGGCGCATTGCCCGCATCGTCGGTGTTTGATGCGGGTGCAGACTTTGTTGAAAATATTTGCTGTGTCAACCAGGTGCCGTGTGTTTCATTTTGGCCGAAAAGGCATTCGACGGTGATTTCATCGGGTTGAAGTCCGTTCAGAGTAACCTCAACGTCCAGATAAATTTCCTCGTCACTGTGGATGCGGCGGGGCACTTCATTGACGAGCCGGCCGGATACCCCGGGCCAGGCATCACGTACCTTACGTTTGAATGCGGACAGGCTTTTCGCCATCCGCCCCTCATCGGCCGTGAGGGTGGCGCCGTGGCGGGTGGCAACCCGATAGTGTCGAGTGATGTAATCACAGACCATTCGTGCCGCGTTGAATTGAGGTAACACGGTATGAATGGCCGTTTTGGCGAAACGGACCCAATCGATGGGAACCCCGCTCGGGTCGCGTTTGAAGAACAGCGGCTTTACCTCATCTTCCAGCAATGTCAGGAGGTCGCTGGCCTCTTCGTCATCGCAGTATTCGTGGTTGAAACTACGGTTATACGGCTTGATGGACCAGCCGTTAGCCAAACCGTTATTGTTCTGATAGCCCTCACCCCACCAGCCATCGGCTACGGAGAGATTCAGCGCGCCATTCAGGCTGGCCTTCTGGCCGGAGGTACCCGATGCCTCGAGCGGATATTCGGGAATGTTCAGCCAGACATCACATCCGGCCACGAGCTTCCGCGCCAAGGCCATATCGTAGCCTTCGAGCAGGAGAATCCGGCCATGAAACTCGGGTTCGTTCGAAATTTGCCAGATCTCTCGGATCAGTGCTTTGCCGGGCTCGTCCGCCGGGTGGGCCTTGCCTGCAAACAAGAAGACGATGGGGCGGTCCTCGTCCGCCAGTAACCGGGCCAGGCGTGCTCGATCACGAAACAGAAGATTGGCGCGTTTGTAGGTGGCAAATCGGCGAGCAAAACCCACGATCAGTATGTCCGACGCGCGTCGGTTCAGGTAGCGTAGGGTGCGGTCGATCCGGACGTCGCTCAACCCGTCACTTTCCAACTGGAAAGTCAGGCGTTGACGAATATCCCGAATCAGGTCGACCTTGAGGGCGCAACGCACCGACCAGAAGCGCTCATTGGGAATCGTATCGACAAACGACCAGAATGTTTGATCGCGCAGATGCAGTCGCCAGTCGCGGCGCAGGCTGTCAAAAAGCAGAGAGAATTCACGGGCTAGAA
The DNA here is from genome assembly GCA_024636015.1 of Halothiobacillus sp. GTDB lineage: Bacteria > Pseudomonadota > Gammaproteobacteria > Halothiobacillales > Halothiobacillaceae > Halothiobacillus. Next base: position 7,224 of record JAGXHU010000093.1, on the reverse strand, counting down.
AGGTGTCTACGTGAACGCCATTCGTGACGTAGGTGACGGGGTTTTCATCGGCGGGCACTTCGGGCCAGAAATCGCTGACCATTTCGGCCGCTACCCGGCCATGGATCTCGGAAACACCATTGTGTTGTCGAGACCCGTGCAGTGCCAGGGCCGTCATGTTGAACCCGGCCTGATGCGGCTGTCGCCCCAAGGCCAGAAATGCCTCCTGCGTCAGACCCAGATCGGGGATTAGGGTATCGAAATATTCATGGATCAACTCATCCGAAAATACGTCATGTCCGGCAGGTACGGGCGTATGCGTCGTGAATACAGTCGCCGCGGCCACCATCTCTGTGGACACGTCCGGTGTGTAGCCTTGCTGCGTGAACTCACGCAGGCGTTCGATGACCTGGAAAGCAGCATGTCCTTCATTGATATGCCAAGCAGTGGGCTTGATGCCCAATGCTCTGAGTGCACGAACGCCGCCGATACCAAGCACAAATTCCTGTTCAATCCGGGTGCGCCGATCGCCGCCATAGAGCCGGTAAGTGATCTGCCGATCTTCCAGGCTGTTTCCGACGATGTCGGTATCCAGCAGCAGCAATCTGACGCGCCCGATTTTGGCCTGCCAAACTTGAGCCGTCACGATGCGGCCGGGGAAGTTCAGCGAAATTCGGAGGTCATTCCCCTGAGGATCGGTTGATTTGCTGATGGGGAGTGTGTCGAAGTCGATGTCCTGATAGGTCGCGATCTGGTTGCCCTGCGCATCGATTTCCTGTTTGAAATACCCCTGACGATACATCAGACCTACCGCTACAAAAGGGAACCCGAGGTCGGAGATCGCCTTGCAGTGATCGCCGGCAAGAATGCCGAGTCCGCCTGAATAGATTGGCAGGGATTCGTGAAAGCCATATTCCGCGCAAAAATAGGCAACGAGATCATCGGGCGCGAGTTGATCGGCTACATCAGTCGGGAGCGGGCGGGCCAGGTATTCGTCGAAGTGGCGGCAGGCATCATCGTAGTCCGCGAGATAAACCGAGTTCTCGGCGGCGAGATCCAGTTTTTCTTGGGCCACCCGCAGCAGAAAAAGCCGGGGGTTGTCCTCGGTTTCCTGCCAGCAGACCGGATCGATCCGACTGAACAGATACCGAACCGAACGGGTCCAGCTGTAGTACAGGTTATGCGCCAGCTCGTCGAGCCGTGCAATACGGCTGGGTAAAGTCGGCGTGATTTCTAACGTGTAGATCGATGCATTCATCGGTATGCGTATTCCTCTTGGCGACGGGGTGTGATGGCTTGCCCGAGCGGCATTTCCCCGGCGGGGGGCTCATTTAACTTATACCGTGTTCATTTGATGCTGTCATGTCAAAACCATGAAATAGAAACGATCTTCGCTTTTCACGTTCAAGTTTTTTGCGTGATGGCCGACACAGGGACTGTCGGGCAAAACCAGGTGTAAGAAACCGACGGGGCAGACGGATGAAAAAAATAATAACAGCCCTAAAGTTTTCCAAACCTGCGCCGATAACTCGAGTACAGAACAAGCTCGATGGCATATTGCCAAATAAACTGCTTCAACGAGGATCGTGATCATGAATGTAATCAACACCAACATTCTTTCCCTGCAAACGCAAAACGCGCTGCGTGCCAATAGCAATACGATGCAAACGGCGATGCTGCGCCTGTCCACCGGTTTGCGCATTAACAGCGCGAGGGACGATGCGGCTGGTCTGGCCATCAGTGATCGGATGACCACCCAGATCAATGGTTCCAACGTGGCGGCGCGTAATGCCAACGACGGGATTTCACTGGCACAGACCGCTGAAGGCGCCATGGGCGCGCTGACCAGCACCCTGCAGCGGATGCGTGATCTGGCTGTTCAGTCTGCCAACGCGACGAACAGCTCGTCGGATCGCCAGAACCTGCAAACTGAATTCGGGCAGTTGCAGAGTGAGTTGGGCCGGATTATCGGTAACACCCAGTTCAATGGTAAAGCTGTATTAGCAGGCGGGTTGAGTGGTGCTGCCAATGCCAAGTTCCAGATTGGAGCAAACACCGGTGCAACCAACCAGATTACTTTCTCGATTTTGGGTCAGTCTACACATGGCACCGCAAGCGGTGGGATTAAATCGGCTCTGGCCACCACAATGTCGATCGGTAGCGCCGCCACGTTCACCAAGATCATGAGCGGCATCAGCACTATCGATAAGGCGATCAACTCGATCGACACCACCCGCGCCAAGCTGGGTGCTGTGCAGAACCGCTTCCAGATCACCATTGACAACCTGAACACCTTCGTGGTTAATCAGTCGCAGGCGCGTTCGCGGATTCTGGATACCAACTTTGCTCAGGAAACCTCGGCACTGTCCAAGTCGCAGATTCTCCAGCAAGCCGGTAATGCCATGTTGACTCAGGCGAACCAGGCACCGCAGTCAGTCTTGTCTCTGCTTCGTTAACCCCAGGAGCCCTTAGGCACTAAGGATGGTGCAGTTAAAAGCAAGAGTTTGAGGCAGGCGACTGATCGACGGATGAGTCGCCTGTTACAACGAGGAAGCTAAAAATGAGTAGTATTAACTCAGTATCAAATTTCGGCATCCCGCCTTCATCGCAAGGCCGGGATGCTTTGTCTTCTTCGCCTGGTTCATCAGCTCCGTCTGTGGGCGTGCGTAGCCAGCCGGCCCCCGTAGCGGATTCTGGTGCTGTGCCCAGTCCTGGATCGGGTGCCAAGGCTGCGGGAAGCACCGTCCAGCCAACAAAGACTCAGGTGGATCAGGTGCTTGAGGGCTTGATCAAACAGCAGGCAGGCAAGCCGACGGCAGTACAGTTTTCGGTGGATGAGAAATTGAATCAAGTCGTGATCAAGGTGGTCGATCCGTCCACGCAGAAGGTCATCAAGCAGTTTCCAGCCGAGGCTATTTTGAAAATGCGCGAAGACATGCTGAACTTTGATTCCAAGTCGTTAACAGGTTTGTTATTGTCAGAAAAAACCTGACAAAATTATTTAGTTCTGCACATTGATGCGGGATTGAGGAGGTTGTGATGTCTGCTACTGTATCTACGTCGAGCTCGAGTTCTCCGAGTTGGATTTCTTTTTCCGGACTCGGCTCGGGTCTGGATATCCAGGGTATTGTTGCGCAACTGGTGAAGGCGGAAGGCGGGCCCCAGCAACAGCTGCTCACCAATCAACAAACCTCCTTTAATGCCACGCTCTCGGCGCTGGGCCAACTGAAGAGTGGCCTGTCCAGTGTTCAGACGGCCGCAGATGCGCTCAAGAACCTGGATACCTTCCGCACACGAACCGCGACGGTTTCCGATAGCACCATCCTGAACGCCAGCGCTATTCCGGGTACGGCATTGGGTACCTACCAAGTTGAGGTGGATCAGCTGGCGACCGCCCAGAAGCAGGCCTCCGTTGGTTTTGCGGCAGCAACCAGTACGGTGGGTTCTGGAACGCTCAATTTCAGTGTGGGCGGAAGTGCCTTCTCGGTGAGTGTGGCCGCGACGGATACGCTGACGAATATTCGCGACAATATCAATGCGGCTGCGGGCAACAAGGGCGTTCAAGCCTCCATTATCAATGTGGATAACGGTACGGGTGGTACGGTCTCCAAGTTGGTGTTCACTTCACTGAATACCGGCTCGAGTAATGCGGTCACTGTCTCGGCTGTTGATTCCGACGGGAATAATACCGATGCCAGCGGTTTGTCACAGCTGGCTTCCAATAACCTGACTCAAATCAGCGCGGCTCAAGACTCCATCATCAAGATCGATGGTAATCAGGTGACCAGTGCATCCAATAGTGTCAGCTCGGCCGTTACTGGTTTGACACTGAACCTCACCAAAGCAGTGGTCGGAACCAATGTGGCGGTGACGGTGGGGGCGGATACCAGCCCGATCACCACGGCGCTACAGACCCTGGTCACCAACTACAACCAATATCAGTCCACGAATGCTGGTTTGACCTCCTATGACCCGACCGCCAATCAGGCGGGGCCCTTGTTGGGTGATTCGACGGCAAATGGCGTGAACAATGCGCTGCGCTCACTGATGGGGCAGAACTACACGACGGGGAGTACCACGGTTCAGAATCTGGCCGATATCGGGATTCAGGTGGATAAAAATGGCGTGATGTCGCTGAATACCACCAAACTGAATCAAGCGCTGGCGACGGATCCGAATGCCGTCAAAACCATGTTGGCCGACTCCACGAACGGACTGAGCGCGAAAGTCGACAATGTACTCAACCCCTATCTGCAATATAACGGCATCCTGGATAGCCGCACCCAAAGCATCAACACCCAGTTGCAATCGATTACCAAGCAGCAATCCGATTTGCAGGCCCGTTTGACCCAGTACCAAACATCCTTGATGGCCCAATTTACGGCGATGGATTCGTATGTGGCGCAAATGAATTCATCCATGAGCTTTTTGGCGAAACTGAATTAGTCGTTGAGCCTCAAGTTATTGGCCGGCTGGCCGATAACCCAACTAGTACGAATCATCGGTTGGTATTCCCTGTCAAAGGGGAGCCGATTCCCGCTTCTGGAGATTAAACAGTCATGCACGCTAAAGCTTATGCGCAAAACTATCGTCAAATTGACCTGACGGCTGAAGTCGAGCAGGCATCGCCGCACCGGCTGGTCACGATGTTGTTCGAAGGATTCCTGACTCATGTCGCCAAGGCCAAATATGCCACTCAGGCCGGTCAGTTCGAACTGAAGGCCCGCAATGTGGATTTCGCCATGGACATCCTTGTGGGGCTGAAGGGGGGGTTGAATAATGAAGCCAGCCCGGAACTCGGAGAGCGGTTGTTTGAGCTTTATGATTATTGTGAGCGCCGACTGCTGGATGCCAGTGCGCGCCGGGATATCGAAGGCTTCGATGAAGTGGATCGGTTGATTCGCCAGATCAAGGAAGCCTGGGAGGCAATTGAGCCTCAGGCCGAGGTTTGGCAGGCGACCGCGCTGGCCGGGTGATTAGTGTGGTCTTGATCTGATGTCCCCGCTCCTACCCGATATTTTGCTCGACCGGCTGACGCTGCTTCAGCGACTGGGCGTGGAAGTCGATGCAGAGGCAGAGCGATGGTTGGCAGACCAAACAGGAGTCTACGATGGGTCGGCACTGATCTCGATTGCCGAGGCACGACGTGTGATCGAGCTGACGGTGGATATGGCTATGGCGAAAAACTGCGCAGAACATCCGTCATTGCTGGCCATGCGGGCCGAATGGGAACAACGCTTTGCGCGAACGCGAGCGGCCATGGAAGACAAGCAAAAGGCACTGACCGAATCGCTGCGACAGCATGTGCAACAAACACGGGCTGCACGCGCTTATATCAACACCGAAGGATTGGGGTACTAGTCAACAAACACGGGCCAAGGGCGGATGAGATTCCGCAATTAAACGAATACGCTGCACACAGGCGCCATCGGGATTTCCGGTGGCGCCTGTGTCGTTTTGGTCTTCCGCCTCGGTCTCGGTATTCCTTCCTGGCTATTGCTCTGGTATCTGGCGGGGACTGGTGGGCGACGGGGTTTCACGCCGCAAAGCGTTAAGGTCGGCCTTGAGGTGGGATTGATCGGCCGGGTTGCAATAGGTGACCAAGGCCAGACATTGCTCGATCCCTTGATCAATACCGAGGGTGTTGAACAGGGTCGCAATCTGACGGATCCGGATCGGATCACCAGGGAAGCGCGCCAGATAATGAGAATAGGCCTCGATGGCGTGCGCGTAATCACCCCGCATGGCGGCGAGTTGACCACTCAGTGCCCAGTGGCTGGGGTTGAAAAGCGCGGCCGTATCCAGTGCCTGATTGGCCTGTACCGGATCATCCAGCAACAGGCTAACGGCAGATGTCCGAATGAGACAATGATCCAGCAAGAGTTGATCCTGCCTCGAGTCGGCTTGGTTCAGTACGTGTTCATATGCCGTCAGTGCGCGGTCGGGTTCGTGGTTCAGTTCGGCCAGCAGTCCGCGCAAATAGGCTGCATAGGGCGGCGCCTGCCGGGTGTCCGGGTGTTGTGCGAGAGCCTGCTCCAACGAAGCCAACGCACTTCCGTTGTGTTGGGAAAAATGCATTTCAGCCAGACGCAGACTGGCCTTGGGGGATCTGCGTTCTTCATTGCGTTTTTGATCGGCGGCGAGCAGTTTTGTCATCTGCGCATCAAAAACTTCGGCAGTCTCGGCCGTGATTTGGGTGGGGAGCGCCCAGTTGGTCGCCAGCCAGAGTACGCGTTCGGGTTCATTGCCTTCCACATACCGCTTCAGGATCAGGGCAGGATCCTGTTGGCGGTCCTGTTCCATCAAGCGGGTTTCCAGACGAAAGTCGATATCGGCCAGAACGGGCTGCAGGTTTTTGGCGGCCCGCTGGATGCTATTGTAAAACCAGTTGGCCAACGCTTCTGCCTGTTGGGCATCCAGCGCAAAAAAATCATGGGGCAGATCGGTGGCCACCAGTTCCCGGTGGGCCATGGTTTTGACGAGGTATTCGGCCTCGGGCAAGCGCGCGCGCATCAGGCGGTCGATGGCGCGCATTCGACGTTGATGGAGGGATTGTCGGTCCGGGTTGATCATGTTGAAGAATGCCCGATTCGATTCCAGGGCGAGCTGCGCCAGATTTTCGATTTTCTGTACCTGTTCCGCCATGGTTTTCAGTGCAGTCTGCACGCGGGTGAGGTGATCGATCACGGCTTGGGCGGATACGGGTACGGCCGCGTCCAGAGGGCAGCGATCAAAAGGCCCGGTGGGCCAGTCTATTTCCTCGAGGGGCTGGAATTGGACCCCTTTGATGGCTGCCGCGTTGGGTGATGGGTTGATCAGCGAGATGCCTTGAGCCGTCAATTGTTCCGCCATGCTCTCCAGGGTTTCGATGCCGGCAAAATAGTCCGGTGTCGTCCAGGCAATCTGTCCCCGGTTGGTGTTGACCTTGACGGCGGTGTAGTCCAGGAGGGGGCCGGCAGCCGCCTCGCTGCTACCCTGGGCATGGGTTTGCCCATCGGGCGCATGACATAGATCCAGGCCGGCAAAGGCGATCTCGGTAAAGCCGAGATAGGTGGCCAGCATGACGCAGGTATGGGTGACGGTCGGCCCGACAGCCACGAGATTGCCGACCGGATTGATTGTTTGTGCGGGTTTATCCTGTTCGTCGGGGGATACGGGTTCGTCCCAAGGCAGCAGCAGATCGGTGTGCAGCATCCGGTGTGGCCATCGGTTCACGATGCCGGGGTAGGCATGATTGCCGGCGAC
>JAGXHU010000092.1 GCA_024636015.1 Halothiobacillus sp. | reverse complement strand
TCGTCTGTGCGTCGATGGACTTCTCCAGGTCACCGTAGCCATACGGCAGATCGGGGAGTTGAAAAGCCATATACAAATCTCCTTCTTGGTTGCTCAAACAAGGATGCCCTCCCCGCCCACGGCCGGGAGGTTCGAAAGCTGCTAAGAGGATAGCAGGCCACAGCGCATGTGATCCGGTCAGCTTCCGACCCTAGCGCTTTATTCCGACACACTCTAACATCGGAAGCGTTCCGGCCCGATTCCGCGATAACCCTCTTCGCGACACCGCCGGTCAACCACAAGACCCGTCGCTAAGGCTATGATGGGCCAAACCATGGCTTGGGTATAGGACGCATAGAAGCCGAAATGAGTATTTAAGGGCCACAGCGCCAACCCCACGCCGAGGACCGCAACACCACCCGCCATCTCTCGCAAACCGTATCGCCACATGAAGAGAAGGAATCCAAAATAAGCGACCAAATACGATAGTAAGCCGATCAGCCCAGTACTAACCTGCACATCCAGCGCAAAGAAATGGAGATGCGCATAGCTTCTATCACTATACCCTCGCTCAACGGAGAGCTCCTCGAATCCGCGCACCCCCACTCCCAGCCACGGGGCATCTTGAGCCAAATCCCACCCAGCAGCCCAGACATCCCCACGCATGGCCGTCGCCTCATTGAATGCCTCCCGGTCAAGGTCGAACACTTTAGTGGTGACCGTTAATCGGTCGCGCGCCTGCGGGGAGAACGAAAGGGCCGCGCCGATGGCTAGAATAAACCCCAACAGCACCGCGACAATCAAGCGCCAACCAATCCGATAGCTCAAGGCGACGAATGCCCCATAGGCGAATACAGCGAGCCCCATGACGATCATGGCGGAGCGAGAACCAGATAGCACGATCGTCATCAGGACTGGTAACAAGACGATGCCCCACACCCAATGACGGTGCATAAGTCGCCGAGTTGCTTCCAGAGCCAGGGGCAGCATTTGAGCCATCACCACTCCCATGGTCAAGTTGGGATAGAACATCCCGGTCAACCGGTGATAGTTGTAAGGAAAGCCAAATAAATTTGAACCGAAAAAAAACTGAATGAGGCCATCAATGGCCCAGACCACGGAAACAGCTAACGTTATGTTAAGGAGGAACGACATGATGTCATAGCGGTACGCCGCCCATATTACTGGTAAAGCCGAGAGACCGTAAAATGGATAATAAGCAGCCGTGCCCAGCGCACGCTCAACGTTAGCAGCCCCAGACAAAGCAAGCAGTTGAGGGATCCAAAGCGCGCAAATCAAGACAAGCACCCAACGGATTGCTCGCAGCCCGATTATCTCCGTCCACCGAGTGGCGAGGAGCCAAATGGCTATAAGTGCCAGTAGGGCCAAGGGGGCGTTTACGGTGCGAGCGAAAGGTAACGCGACAAACGTCAGGGAGGCCATGACAACAATAGCCCATGTCAACCCATCCCATTGCGATGAAATCCGAAAATTACTTTTGGCCAAAAAGGACATAAATCAGGTCATCCGTACAAAAATTTAATGGGATATTATGTGACAAGCGCTTTAATCACGTCATTAAGGTTCAAAGCATTTATTCGGCAACCTTCACTATGACTTCCCGCAAGGGCAAGGAAAACGTGATAATCACATCTCGCCCCCACGCACGGCAAAAACCACGATGCGACGTTAAAGCGTGTAGTCACTCGCCTAAGTAGCGCCCGGTTCGAAATTCAGAATGCCCAATTTCCATGCTCAGGCAGCACGCCTGATCCTCGAATGCTTCTGAAATCTAGATGACGATCGAGTTTTTTTCCCACCACCATGCGTGCGCGACCATTGTATCCACGTCAGAGTATTTCGTCTGCCAACCTAGTACCTCCTGCGCGAAGGCCGCATCGGCCACCAGACGCGCGGGGTCTCCTCTACGGCGATCGGTCACTTCGTATGGAATCGAATGTTCGGTCACACGCCGCACCGAGTCAATCACCTCGAACACAGAGAAGCCTTTGCCATTACCCAAGTTAAAACGCCCACTCCGCTCGCTCAGTCGCATCCAATCCAGAGCCTTTAGATGGGCGTCGCACAGGTCCTGAACATGGATGTAATCCCGAATGCAACTCCCATCCGGCGTGTCGTAATCATCACCGAAAACGCTGATCCGATCTCTGCGGCCTGATGCCACCTGAAGCACCAGCGGAATTAGGTGCGTCTCGGGGTTGTGAGATTCGCCCAACTCGCCTTCCGGATCGGCTCCCGCCGCATTGAAATACCGCAGGCAAGTCGACTTTAAGCCATGGGCCCGATCGTAGTCTTCAAGCAGGCGTTCCACCATGAGCTTGCTCTGACCATAGGGATTGATCGGTTGCTGGGGGTGCGCTTCCGTAATACGTTCGGATTGGGGGCTACCGAACGTAGCTGCCGTCGAGGAGAAAACGAAGTGCCGCACCCCATGCCGCACCATCGCATCAAGCAAATTGAGCGTAGCGGCAACATTGTTTCGATAGTACTTACCCGGATCTACCATCGACTCACCAACCAGGCTGAATGCCGCAAAATGCATCACCGCATCAAACTGATTATCCTTAAAAAGACTATCTAACAACCATTCGTCCGCCAGGTCACCCTCGACAAGCGAACCATAACGCGCCGCATCGCGGTGCCCCGTGGAAAGGTTGTCCAGGACAATCACCTCGTGCCCGGCACGCGCCAGCCACTTAACCATATGCGCGCCGATGTAGCCGGCGCCACCCACAACGAGAATCTTCATACTAAAACTCAGTAAGCGTTTTCGTGTGCAAAGCCACGAAAAACCGTCATGACAATGATCTTAAAATCGAATATCAGAGACCAGTTCTCGATGTAATACAAATCGTATTCAATACGTCTCTGCATCTTTTCCAGCGTGTCGGTTTCGCCACGCCAACCGTTGACCTGTGCCCACCCGGTTATGCCCGGCTTAACCTTGTGTCTCAACATATAGCCTTCAATTAGATTTTTGAACATTTCATTATGTTCGATCGCGTGAGGACGGGGTCCAACGATGGACATCCGTCCCTGCAACACATTGATAAACTGAGGAAGTTCATCCAAGCTGGTCCGCCGTAAGAACGCACCTAATCGCGTTACACGCGGGTCATTCTTTTGAGCCTGGGTGACTTCGCCGACCTGCTCTCGATGCTCGACCATGCTGCGAAACTTGTAGATTTCGAATTCCTTTCCGTCCCATCCCAGCCTGGTCTGACGAAAGAATATCGGACCTGACGACGTCAGTTTGATACCCAAAGCGATCGCCAGCATCAAGGGGCTGATCATAACGAGGATGACGAACGCGAGCACGCGATCTTCGATCGCCTTAACCAAGCGGTTCACTCCAGTCATTGGCGACGAGGTCAGATCGATCATGGGCATGTCCAAAATCTCTGACACCCCATGATTCAAGAGAATCAAACCAAACAAATCCGGCACATAACGTACGTTAGCGGTACTGCAATGAAGACGCTCCAGCACATCACGCAAGCGCGCGCTTTCCTCTAAAGGAACCGCAATCCAGATCTCGTCTACAAGGTTCTGCTCAACATAGTCCCAGAGCTCCTCCACTGGGCGCGGAGAGATGCCTTTGAGTGCGCAATCATCACCATCCCCGAAAATGGCAACCACCTCGAATCCTGCCCAAGACATCTCTTCCGCACGCTCGTAAAGGTTACGAGCCGATGGTCCACAGCCGACAAGCACGGCTTTTCGCCGGTTGTATCCTCTTCGTCGTACAGCGCGCAAGAAAGAAAAGATGATCGTTCTCAGCCCAACGAGCAACAGCCCCGTCACGCCCCACCACAACACCAGCCAAAGCCGCGAGTAGGTCTCCCCCTGCTTGGCAAGCAACAGAAGCGTTAGCAGCAAAAAAAACACGAGGCTCCAGGCTCCGAGCGCTCGAACCCCCGGTGCCATCAAGCCACGAGCACGCCAAGATCTATAGACCCCGAGCATCGGGAAGACCACCGCAGCCAGCAGGCCGGCAATCAGCAGCAACGCGCCATAGGCCACGGGCATAGACAAACCGGCTTCACTGAAGCGCAACCAGAACGCTCCCACACCCGCCAGAACAACCAGAATCACATCCAATACGCGCGTTGCCACAGATATCAGAGGTGAATGAGGCCTAAGGAGGCTTGTCTTCATGATCTCCTCATTTTGACTGCGCTATTTCCAGATGTCATGTGATACATACTCCCCAATTAAATCTCAGCGACGCTTGAAGCGCCAATACAGCGTTCGGGCATGCCGTCGCAGAAAATAAAACGCGAAGAGCCCGAGCAATTTTGGGGACGCAAGTAAAACGCGCCTTATTATAGACCGGCGCAACCGATGTCGGTTCTCAAGCATCGACCTGGCCAGATGTTGTCGATCAGTTATCTTAGGGCCATTCTGCAAATATTGATCGTATCTCGTGCCAAAGCGAGTAAAGAAAAGATCACGGACGTTATCTTCCGCTGCGATCATCTTCAGCCGCTTGGTATCCGAGAACGATCCCCCGTAATCGTGGCGGTACCGGAGCAAAACGGAATCTATATTGGCGAAATTATTCCCATTGAACAGGTCAACCCATAACCGGTAATCCTCGACCGGGGTATCGACATAAGGCTCTTCCACCAAGGCAGAGCGCCGGATCAGCACCGAAGGATGCGCAAAGGGGACGGTATAACTTAACTGTAGGAATATCGACTCCCTCGAGAGAGGCACTTTAACCGTTCTCTTGGGCCGACCCTCACCGTCGATCAATTCGTAATGACACCCCACAACATCGATCGAGGAATACTCATCCATGAAGGCAACCTGCATTCCCAGCCGTTCACGCACCGAAATGTCGTCAGCATCCATGCGAGCTACGTACCGACCCCGCGCTACATTGACACCCTGGTTGAGCGTTGCCACCAAGCCCTTGTTCTCCCGCGTTATCACACGCATCCGAGAATCGGATTCCGCAAAACGCTCAAGGATCGCGAGACTCCCGTCATTCGAGCCGTCATCGATTGCAATCAGCTCGAGATCACGAAACTCTTGTTCAAGTACGGACCGGACCGCAAGTTCGATAAATTGCTCCGCATTGTAAACAGGAAGCACCACGCTAACCGAGGGTACGCTCGACTGAACGCTCATAAACGAACCCATTCAGGCGGAACGATGGACGTATTGCGATTACTTACCGGATCGTTGAACCAATTTTTAGGAGCCACAACAGTTTTCTGAGATGACGCGTTGAGCCAGCCTGCCCACCAACTGTAAGTACTGTTTGCTATCACATTATGTTGGCAACGCGACATTAAATACATATCAACGACCGGAGAGGAATCGGTTAGGCGAACGAACTCCATCCGGTCGGCTAGTCGCAAGTTGGATTCTGCCCATTCGATATCATCCGAGAAAACGAAGAAGTACGGGTCTTCCACATGAGAGTGAATATATCGAACGGCACGCTCGTAATACTCCACCCCGAGAACACCATGCACCTGCCTAGCGCTCGGGTCACTCAGGTAGTCCCCCCGCCGGATATGCAAGGCAACCGCACTCGATCCCAGATCGATCCGCTCCTTCAATGCGGATGCATCGTCTGACAGCTCAACCGTCGGTTGCAAAAACGCCCGGATTGCTCGCTCATGATTTTCGAAAAAGCGTACATGTTGCCAATAGCCGTCGACAATCACCCTGTTCCGCTTTGACGAACGCCTACCGTTTTCTGAGATTAGGCCGACGTCAAGCCAGCGGGACCCGAAATAGTTTAGCTTCTCATCGATCCGGATAAGCCAGGACGGGATTCCACCCAGCGACGTCTCGTGTACCGAAGCTGGAAGCGACCAATCACGAAGCATAAAGCCACCATGTCTGGCATCCCTGTGAAAATAACTTAAATCAAGATACAATTCCGCGTGGTTTTCAATTGCTAGCGAGTATCCCCGTGCGAACTGGAAAATCTGGTTTCCCAGCCCTCCCTTAAGCCGAACTATGATTTCGTGCATTTATCCCAACTCGTGTGCATAAAAAAACCGCGAACAAACCATATACCCCAAGGACGAAAAGAACGCCGAGCACTCCATATATGCTTGAGATGCGATCGTCCAACAACCACGACGCGACCAATATTGGTACGGACCAAATAAAGCCACGGATAATCGGAATTGTCGGCAAGGACACCCCCAGAAGATTTTTTGCCGAAATAAAAGTGGCTCCAAAAGTAACCAACATTCCTGCCGCCCAAATAACTGGAGTAATATAGTAGTGATCACCAATTACCCATCCGAAAATAACGGCAAACACGGCGACAAATGCGCCTAACACATAAGGAAACACCAGTCGTAGAGTTTTCATCTCGGAATGACTGGCATTAGCGTAAAGGTTAGTCATCATCCGGAAATATTCGAACACCATTCCGATGATTAGGAAATTATAAGCTGACTGAAATTCCGACGCCACTAACACTCTAAAAAACTCATCGGCAAATGCTGCTACGCTAAAAAAGAAAATTGTGTAAACCGGCGCCACCATAAATGCGGCGTCCTCCAGCGCAGCAGCACGTTCAGCCTGCCCGACACCCTCAATCGCCCTATAATAAAGAGGATGATAAAACTGGCTAACAAGGCCTTCAAGCGCCGAGCCCATCTGTGTAGCCAATGTCAGCCCCACTCCAAGATAGGCAAGGTACTCAAGCGAAAAGAACGACTCGATCATGATCCGGAAACCAGACGCCTGAAACCACATGAAGACTGTCGCCAACGCAAGAGGAACCACAAAAGACCCGAATCGCCACCAAAGCCGCATTTCATAGTGCAACGGGTTTCGCTGCCATGGACGTGACAATTTACGAAGCCGGGTGAAAAACGCCAGGCCAACGAACGCCATCATCCCATAACCGACAGACATGCCCAGCAACCAGTTTGCAGCAGTCGGATCCGCCCGGGTCGACAGATACGGAACAACCAGAATCGACATTGCCATAAGAACTGTCAAAGCAACGAAGGTTTTTCGAAACAGCAACATGTTCAGCAGCGGAAGCAACGTATTTGCCCAGGTGTTGAAAAAGACAAACAGCGGCATTACAACCAAGAACACCCACCCTGATAAAGCGGTGGTGATTCCCATCGTCGTCGCCCCGAACAACACCAGGGACGAGACACCGGACACCAGCAAGACGAAGTAGCTGTAGTCATACAAACGTTGATGTAGCTGCCCCGTCTTGTCCCAGTAGTTGGTCTTACGGTTGATGTATTGTCCAACCGGGTTGATAAACACGAGCCCGAAAAACGTGTAAACCGCCAGAAACAGGTAATACCGCCCAAGCTCACTAGCCGGCAATACTTCCGTCATTACACGGACGGTACCGACCATAATCAGAGCTTGTAGGACACGGCCCACCCCTAGCACGACGATGTCGTGCAGATGGTGATGCTTATTCGTCACCAAGTATCTCGTTTACGATCGTTTCGGCGAAATACTCTGCCGTGAACGGATAGGCCGGTTCAGACTCGAGGTATACTTCTATGGCATCGAGATAAGCCTGATAGCGTTCGTTCGACATGCTCACCAAATAATGGTAGAGCGCCTCATGCGTCTCGAACTCGCGACGATCAATAAAGCATTCGGGCGGAATATGGTCTGTGATGTTATTTGCGCCCCAGTAAATCGGAACGCAGCCCGCAAAAAAACAATCGAATATCTTTTCTGTTATATAGCCAGGTATGTCACGAGCATTCTCGTAGCAGATGGAGAACCAGTAACGCTGCAGCACCTCCCGTTTGCTAGCTACGGCGCCCCGATAAGAAGGGTAAGTTGGAGCAAGCAGCTTAACTAAGGGTTTGAACCTGTTCAAGGCACGAATCAGTCGCGGCCCAGAAAAACGAAACTCGTTCCAACCCATGCCATACAGATCAAAATCTTTAGGATGATGGCGCTCAAACCAGCGAATGGTTTTCTCTCTTTCAGAATAAAGCTCGAGTCGATGTGAAACTTTCTTATTTCCTGCAATAACGACGCATAGTTTTTCTTTACGGTTTACTCCCTTTGCGGTTATTGCGGGAAAATTCGCTGAAAAATTCAGCTTAACCAGCTCAGACTGCGGAGAAGAACCATCGAACCAAGTAAAGATCTTTCGGAACTTTGCTTGGTTAGACGGATTCCAATTTTCCGGAACAATCACCTCAGACTCCATTGCCAAAAGATAAGCCTTACCTCGACACTTAGGGGCCCTACCACGTGGATAATTTAAGTACAAACAGTAGTCAGCCTCGCTTTGAGAAACTAAATCTGAAGTGTTTAGCTGAACACCCCGGCGCTCAAAAGTCTCTTTTAACAAAACAAAAGGCTCTGAACAGCCGTCTCTGTTGATAGTTTTGTCATCACTATCAAATACAGAATTATTCCTGTGCGATGAGATCAGCGCGGCATTCTTCACAAAATTTCCTCATGTAAATCTGCAATGACCTTGCTGGATTTTCCGGGAGGCAAACTCCACCACTGCGTGGCTTTTATTCTCTCTGCCACATCACTGGAAAACCGACACTTGATTACTTTCGCCGAAACTCCGACAGCAACTGCGAAGTCAGGGACATCGTTAGTGACAACGGCACCCGCATCGACGACACAACCATTGCCACCCGCAACACCCCTCAAGATAACAACGTCGGTTCCAATCCAAACATCATTACCAACAATGCAGTCGGAACTTGTTAAGTCACCATATGCGTTAGGATAAAAAATTGAGCTAGTTGAAACTTTGTGCAGATCGGGATCGCCCTGTGCGATGGAAACATTATTGGCTATCGCGCAATAGTTGCGAACCGTTACTTCGGTAAGATTGCAGTTTCGGCCAATATAGCAATATGAGCCCACGTGGGAAAACGGATCTATCCAACTTGACTCCATAACCTGACTATCGAACCCGGTCATTGATCTCAAACTGACCCAACGTGACTAATATCATTCTTCCTGTAGAAAAATAGAAGCACCCACTTTGCAGTGAGTTTAATTATTCGCAAGAACATTTATGACATAACTTTCGCTAGATATTTTAGCTCTTCGCGTAGCATATGATGTCCATTACCGACAAATATGCCGTTCTCATCCACATGTTCTGCGTTATAAAGCTCTTTTGGGATGTCGTAGTCAAAATAACGCATGACCTCGTTCTTAGCAAAGTTCCCAGAAACAATCGGCCGGCACTCAATGTTACTAGCACTTAATTTATTCACGATTTCTTTTCGGATTACATCCGAACCTTCCCTGATAACAAGGGAGAAACCAAACCAACTACTTGCCCCGACCTCGCGTTGAATATCAAGGTAGGGATGGTTAGAAAACAATTCCTGAAAATACGCCGCATTTTCCCTGCGGTTATGCAGGAAGCCCGGCAACTTCTTCAACTGCTCGATACCGATCGCCCCGCTCATTTCCAACGGCCGAACGTTGTACCCGGGAAGCACGAACTTGAAAGACTCCTCGAACGGATCGTCGCTCTTGGCCCCCGTCACTCGGTTGTGTTTGGGAAGGTTTCGCGTCCAGCCGTGCGCGCGCAAGCATAAGAGGATGTGATGCAGCTCTTCGTCATCCGTGACTATGCACCCACCTTCCATGGTGGCAATGTGGTGGCTGAAGAAAGAGCTAAATGTCCCCATTAACCCAAACGTACCCGCCTGACGCCCCTCGTAGACCGCCCCCATCGATTCGCAATTGTCCTCCAGGAGCAAAATGTTCCGGCCGGCAATAATGTCATTCAACCGATCGAAATCATTCGGGTTTCCGAGCAAATTAACCGCCAGTATGGCCCGGGTTTTGTCGGTGATCGCCTGTTCCAGTTGGTCGAGGCTAATATTGAGAGTATCTCGGTCGATATCTACGAACCGGACCTTCAAGCCATACTGCTGCAGCGGGAAGTAGGTCGTGGACCACGACACGGCCGGGACGATCACCTCATCTCCGGGCTGGAGCCGATGATCCTCGTTTTCCGTATAAAAAAGCGCTGCAATCATCAGCAAGTTCGCGGTAGATCCCGAGCTGACCATGACAGCATGCTTGCTACCAAAGAAATCAGCAAAGCGCTCTTCGTATTCCGCAACGTACTTCCCCATTGTGTACATGTCGGAATCGATGACGCGCTGGATGGCGTTCAATTCCTTTTCGTCCCAGGTACCACTGGCAAGCGGATATTTACTTGGCATATTCAGACTCCAGAAAGTATTCATAGGTACGCTTGATGCCATCTGGCAAGGCAGTACGCGGCGACCAGCCAAACTCGCGCAAACGGGTGGTGTCGACCAGCTTCTGGCGCATGCCGACCGGTTTGCTGAGATCGTGTTCGAAACGGCCGTCGTAACCGATCACTTTGGCGATGGCGCGGTAGTACTCGTTGATGGTGAAGTCATGACCAAGCCCGACATTGATTTCCTGCGGCAGATCGTTTAGTCGAGGGATGGCATGAAACACGAAATCGGCCAGATCGCCCGCATACATGAACTCGCGCCGGGCTTCACCATCACCCCGGATGCCCACAAAGTCAGAACCCGCACACTTCGCTTCATGAATCTTGCGGACCACGGCGGGGATCATGTGCGAATGCCGCGAATCAAATTTGTCATAGCGACCATACAGGTTGCACGGGATGACGGTTTTGTACACGAGTTCCTCCCGCTCCCTACCGATATAGTCGCAAAGCCGGGTCGCCAGAATTTTTGCCAACGCATAGCCTTCGTTTGTCGGTTCCAGCTGTCCTTGGAGGATCAGCTCCTCACTTAACGGATTCGCCGCATTGCGTGGATACATACACGAACTGCTCATGTTCATCAGCTGGCCAACTTCGTGACGGTAGGCAGCCGTGATCACGTTTAGTCCCATGCGGGCATTATCGACGAGAAACCGGACCGGCTCGGCCATGTTGGCCTGAATGCCACCAACAACACCTGCGGCGTGAATCACCGTATCAGGCCTGTACCGGGCAATATATGCATCCACGGCCCGCTCATCCAAGAGGTCAAGCTCACCTCGGTTCGGAGCGAGAATCGTGTAATTCGAGGCCTCCCGGTGCGCCAGGATATTCCGGCCTACCATGCCTCGCCCACCGGTCAGCAGAATCTTCGTGTCACTCATTGGAAAGGGTCACCCGATGGCCATGGCTTTTAAGTAGTGCGTGCTTTCGGGCTTCTTCCAGGTCCTCCCGAACCATTTCTGCACACATCTCTTCTACCGTGATCTCCGGCTGCCATCCCAGCTTTTCATGAGCCTTGGTCGGATCACCCAGCAGTGTCTCGACTTCTGATGGACGGAAGTAGCGCGGATCAACCCGGACAATCACGTCCCCCGCTTCGACGCCCGGGGCATCATCGCCGGCAACCGACTCGATGATACCCACCTCATCTACGCCCTCACCCTCAAAACGGAGTGTGATGCCAAGGTTTGCCGCACTCATGCGGATGAATTCGCGGACGGAGATCTGCTTTCCGGTGGCGATCACGAAATCATCCGGCTTGTCTTGCTGCAACATCATCCATTGCATACGGACGTAGTCGCGCGCATGGCCCCAATCACGTAGGGCGTCCAAATTGCCCATGTAGAGGCACGTCTCCAGCGCCCGCGCGATGTTAGCTAACCCACGGGTAATCTTCCGTGTCACGAACGTCTCGCCACGTCGGGGCGACTCGTGGTTAAAGAGAATCCCGTTACACGCATACATGCCGTAGGACTCACGATAGTTGACGGTAATCCAGTATGCGTAGAGCTTGGCAACCGCGTATGGCGATCGCGGATAGAACGGTGTTGTCTCGCGCTGCGGCGTTTCCTGCACTAGGCCATAAAGCTCTGATGTAGACGCTTGGTAGAATCGCGTTTTTTTCTCTAGGCCCAGAAGACGAATAGCTTCGAGAAGACGGAGGGTCCCTAGCGCGTCCACGTCCGCGGTGTATTCCGGCGACTCAAAGCTAACGGCAACATGCGATTGCGCTGCAAGGTTGTATATCTCGTCTGGCTGAACCTCTTGGATGATCCGTGTCAGGTTCGACGAGTCTGTCAGATCGCCATAGTGCAAGATGAAGTTCTGACGTTCCACGTGGGGATCCTGAAAGATGTGATCCACCCTCTGCGTGTTGAACGACGAGGCTCGTCGCTTGATCCCGTGAACCTGGTACCCCTTTTCCAGAAGAAATTCAGCTAGGTAAGAACCATCCTGACCGGTCACCCCGGTGATCAACGCCTTCTTCATGCCTTAAAGCCCTTGTCAAAGTATTGCTTGGTATAGGGGTGTACTTCGCTGTGGTTACACAACTCTTCTACCCCGAAAAGCTCGAATTGTGAATGTTGGCCGGTTGGCAGAGCATTAAACATCTGCGGATCCAGATTCACGACGTACGCCAGCACCACATAATGCGTGCCAACATCCTGACCAAAGAAGTCATCCATGTAGAAGTGTTCGAAGACACCGTGAAACCGTGCGAAAGCCCACGCTATGCCCTCTCCCAGTTCTTTGGCTGATATCCTTGAAAAGGCTACCTGTAGCGTCTCGTTCTTGAGGATACGGCCACCTGGAACGAACCAAGTTCCGCGTGCGGGACGGTTCTTGCGACGTCCTAACAGAACCTGCCCGTCGAACGCAATCAACAGATCGATAGCCACGAGGGGGGTGTCCCTTATGACCGCTAGGAAGCGATCATCCGGCAATGGCTCAAGGTCACTCATACAAAGCTTTGTCACAAACTTTGGTGCTGCTGACAACTTCATGTTGGTGGGCAAACGCGCCGCCATAGCCGTGCCAGCGTGGATTCAGGAAGGCGTCACCATACAGCAGCCCCCCCAGCGAGACCACCGGCCCACGGTAACCGCAGACTACGGCCCGTTGCGCGAATGATAGCTGAAACCCTCCCACGTCGACCACACTCGCGTGACCTGCGATAGACTTGCTCTCTGGACCGCGAGGTCAGACAAGAAGATCTTGAGACTCACCCCCAACCCTTTGGTGCTCGACGCAATCCGTGAAACCCCGTATTTTACAAATCGTAAGCGATCCGCAAGGCGGTATCCGCAAGCACATCCATGACATCCTTCACAACCTCGGTGAAGATTTTGATTTCTACTACATCTCATCGTCGCGAGGGGATGCGCGTTATGAACGCGAAAAAACCGAACTAGAAAATACGGTTCACATTCTCAATCTCGACATAAAAAAACCGCCCCACCCCTCGGACATTGCAAATATGGCCAGAATCATCAGGTTCATGGCAAAGCACCACATAGATATCGTGCACGGCCACGGCGCAAAAGGAGGGCTCTACGCCAGAGTGTGCGGGAAAATAACCGGGAAGAAGGTTGTCTATACGCCTCACGGCGGTGCAGTACACAGCATGTTCGGCAAAACAGAAGATATTATTTATCGGATTACTGAAGCCGCGCTCGCCCACGTGACCGACCGGATAATTTTCGAATCCGTTTACACCAAGAACGCCTATATAAAAAGGTTCGGCGCCCCGCGCTGCCCCAGCAGCGTGAACCACAACGGCATCGCTTCACATGAACCAGACCGGACTGAAATAAAACAGCCGGGTAAATCGCCGCTAAAAATTGGATTCTTCGGTATCCTTAGAAATGAAAAAGGACCGGACATTTTATTGACGGCCGGCCGTGAGCTTTACGAGTTAGGCATGCCAATCGAAGTGCATTTCCACGGTCACGGCCCACTGGAGAGAACGCTCAAGGAGCAAGTTGAAGAATTGGGACTAGGAACCAAGATCCGTTTCCATGGAGAAATTGATGACACGGCTCACGCCATGGAGGAAATGGACCTCATCGTCATCCCTTCAAGATTCGAATCTTTTGGCTATGTAGCCCTTGAGGCCATGGCCTTGAGGATATCGGTGATCGCAGCTGACACAGGGGGGTTGCCAGAAGTTTTGCCTAGCAAGGAGTTTCTTTTTGAGGCAAACGACCCAAAGGCGTGTGCCGAAAAGATTTTGGCGTTCACCAATCAATCCCAGCAGGTAAGAGAAGAGAACATAGTGTATGGACTCAAGCATGTCAGGGCCCGGTTCTCGCTGGAAGGGATGCTTGAAGGTGTGCGAAATGCCTACAAGGACATATCGTGAAACTCCTGACGACCTACAAACTTTTGACCCTTACAGGATTAGCCCTCCTCGTATTCCAGGGCCTCTTGTTTCTCGGCCAAGCAGCGGCCTTCCAGTACGTACCGTTTGGCCCCAAGGAGATCAAGGCCAGCATCTTACTTACCATTTTCGGAGCCGCGCTGCTACTCATGATCGCGCAGCCCTATTCCGACAAGGCGGGTTTCCGTCTAATAGCGTTATACTCAATCTTCCTCTTTTTCAATCTTGTCGTTCTCGCTGGGAACAACCCCGAATCAATGTGGGCACCCGCATTCCTATACAACTATTCCTTAACCATAATAATCTTCCCTTTAGCAACAGCTGCACTAGCATGTGAACGCAGGCAAGTATCCTTGAAATACGGCTCGTTGGCATTCAAGGCTAGCATAGCCACAATCCTGGCCATCACGGCCGTCACGTTTTACGAAACAGCAGAGCAATATAATATTTTTCAACCTTGGGCCGATGTTCTCAACCAAAACGAGGTTATAAAATTCGGGCAGTTAGGCGGAGTAATCCGCCCTAGCTCTATCTTTAAATCTCCAATCGACTACTCGTATTTCAACGCGGTTATTTCCGGTCTGATTTTGATCATCTTCCTAAGGACCAGATCAATTTTCTATTTTTTTATTTTCGTCGCACTCAGTGTCTGCCAAGTGCTGATCATGGTCCGCTCGGGGATGGTTGCATATTTAGCCATTGTCGGGTTCATATTCCTAACAGAATCGACGTGGAAAGATAAGACGGCTTCGTTGATGATCGGCGTTCCCGTGACAACGATCTTTATCGGCAGTTTTTACGATCGATTACTTGAAACAATTCTAAACCCAACAAATCTTTATATTCGCCTGAACAACTGGTCAGATCTTTTATCCCATATCTGGGACACCGGCAACATATTAGTCGGAGCGGGGATCGTTCAGAACGGTAATTATGGTGCCAGAAATTCAATCGTAATCGACAACATGTACGTCGGCATCATATACACGGGCGGTATCGTCGGTCTCGCCATGTTTGTGCTATTGATCGCACTAAGCTACCAGAGAATTTTTCGATCGCACGATACTTTAGGGAGTTGGAAAATGGCTGCCTTGACGGGGCTTTTGTGTGCAGGCTTTTTCGAGAACACCATGCACCTGATGTATATGTTCATTCTCCCTTTCTTCTTTAGGATGACCATAAGTCAACGCACCACCGAAGACCGAGCCAGCCGTCCGCATGACAACTCATTAACTAGAGGTCAAAGGCAATCCACGCCGGCTTCGCCGGGTTAAGTGTCAGCCTGACCGGGGTCCTCCTATTTCAGAGATCCAATAGGCGTTCCAACGTTGCCACATGCTGCTGTACTGTCTCGTCCGAACAACCGTTTGTGGCGCGGACCTCCACGTTTAGGCGCAACAATGGTTCGGTATTCGAACCACGTAGATTGAACCGCCAATCGGGAAACTCAACACTCAAGCCATCGGTCCGATCGATGACTGGATCCATTGGAACAAAGTGCGTGAACACACGGTCGATCGAGGCTGGAACGTCATCGACCTGGTAGTTGAGTTCACCGCTGCAGGGGTAGGCAAGCATCCGCTCATCTACTAGCTGCGCTAATGTCTTTTCCGTCTCGCTCATCAGTTCGGTGATCAGCAGCCAAGGAATCATCCCCGAGTCGCAATAGGCGAAATCACGGAAATAGTGGTGTGCGCTCATCTCCCCCCCATAGATGGCATCCTCCTCGCGCATGCGTTGCTTGATGAAGGCATGACCGGTCTTGCACTGGACCGGGGTTCCACCCGCCTGCCGCACCTGATCAATGGTGTTCCAAGTCAGCCGCGGGTCGTGGATGATCTTTTCCCTCGGATGCTTGTCCAGCAAGGTTTCGGCCAAGAGGCCGACCAGATAGTAGCCTTCAATGAAACGGCCGTTTGCGTCAAACAGAAAGCAACGGTCAAAATCTCCGTCCCACGCGATGCCAAGATCGGCACCATGTTCAACCACAGCGTTGGCGGTAGTCGAACGCATTTCCGGTAACAGCGGGTTTGGAACGCCGTTGGGAAAGTTACCGTCCGGACACTCGTGGACATAGTGCACGGTGAAGGGCAGGTACCTCTCCAGCAGGCGCATAACCGGTCCCGCCCCGCCGTTGCCTGGGTCTACTACGAGCGTCAGGGGCTTGAGTCGGGAAACTTCCACACAACTCAATAACTGCCGTATATAGGCAGCCTTGTCGTAATCCAGTATAACGTCGCCCGATCGCTCTGGCGTACGGAACGTCCCAGCTATGACTCGGTCGCGAATGGCGAAAAGGCCAGTATCTCCGCTAACCGGCCTAGCACCCTCGCGCACAAGCTTCATGCCGTTATAGCCTTTTGGATTGTGGCTCGCCGTGACCATGATGCCGCCACCCACGCCATCGCCTTCGCGGTAGAAAGTCTGAAAGTACACTTCCTCGGTCCCGCAAAGGCCGATATTGATTACGTCCGCTCCGGCATCGCACAAACCGCGACTTAGGGCCTCGGCAAGTAACGGGCTTTCCAGCCGTACGTCGTAACCCACCACGACCTTCTTTGCGCCAATTTCATCGACATAAGCACGGCCAACCGCGTAAGCCACGTCAGCATCCAGGGTTTCTGGTACCTGGCCGCGAATGTCGTAAGCCTTGAAGCAAGCTGCCGCCTTTTGAGCTACTAGGTCTACGTCACGGCTCATGCTTCATCACCTGTCGTATCTAGACCCGTCGATTGATCACTGCCCCCGCAACGGCCATAATTGTCCTCGACCCGAACAATATCGTCCTCACCAAGGTAGTCACCGCTCTGGACTTCAATCATGACGAGGTCGATCACCCCTGGGTTTTCCAGACGATGCATGTGGCCGGCCGGAATAAATGTCGATTCGTTGTTGTTGAGCAAAAACACGTTATCCCCATTGGTGACACGTGCCATTCCGACGACCACGATCCAATGCTCGCTGCGATGGTGATGCATCTGCAGGGACAGTCGCCCACCGGACTTGACCACGATGCGTTTGATTTTGAATCGATCTCCTTCCTCAAGGACCGTGTAAGCTCCCCAAGGACGATGCACCGTACGGTGCAATCGATACGCTTCGTGGCCCACCCCCTTTAGCTCTTCATACAGCTTTTTCACGTCCTGGGCACGCCGCTTGTCAGCCACCAGAAGGGCATCCGGAGTGTCAACGATGATTAGATTATCCACCCCTACAGTCCCGACCAGACGCTCGTCACTCTTGATGTAGCAGTTATGGGTATCGTGAAGCAGCGCCTCCCCGTCCACGCGGTTGTTCTCGTCATCGGCCGGAGATAGATCCCCGAGCGCGGCCCATGAGCCAATATCACTCCACCCGATATCACAGGAGACAACAGCAGCGTTCTCCGTTTTTTCCATGATCGCGTAATCGATGGAGTCTTCTGGAACCGCATCGAATAATTCGGGGGTGAATTCCAATTGGGTGAAACCAGCCCCCTCGGCCTTCCGCGCCCCTTCGACACAGGCTCGAACCGTCGAAAGAACGGTGGGCGCATGTTGTTCCAGTTCTCGAATCATGGTGCCGGCGCGGAAGCAGAACATGCCGGAGTTCCATAGATGCTTACCGCCCTTGAGGTATTCGCGCGCCATGTCGAGGGAGGGTTTCTCGACAAACTTCAGCACGCGGCTGCCCTGAGCCTCGATGTAGCCATAACCGGTCTCCGGGGCGTCGGGCTTGATTCCGAAGGTGACCAACTTACCAGTCGCCGCCAATCGGGTAGCCTCGGCCACCGCCGACTCAAAACCTGCCCGGTTCGTAATCAAGTGGTCTGCCGCCAGGACCAGGACGATGGCGTCTTCACCAAATTTATCGCCAATATGCAGGGCACTGGCAGCCACCGCTGCCGCCGTGTTCCGACCGAAAGGTTCCAGTATAAAGCTGCTACTTACCCCGCCTTCTACCTGCGACTGGACCGCCCGGAACTCGTCTTCTGTCTTGAAGAACAGGTCTCGGTTGGTGATGGTGAGGACTTCCTTCACGCCCGGTAGCTGTGCCCCTCGCAGGTAGGATTTCTGCAGCAAACTCTCACCATCGGCCAGCCGGATAAACGGCTTAGGATGTAACTCTCGGGAGACAGGCCACAGCCTGGATCCTGCACCTCCACACAGAATGGTCGGCACCAGCGTGAGATTGGGGTTCATTTCAGTCATGCTTAACTACGTCCGTCAAAATCCGAGATTAGGGTTCCGGGATATAGAACCTATTTTAATTTTCAGCATTTGCGTTCGGCTAAAAACCCCGCCGACCCAGCTCGCTAGTCAGGCCGATTTGTGGCTCTGAGGGCGAGGAGAGGGGATTTCACACTGGCCGCATCAGCCTTGCTGACGTGACTAGGCACGTACGATCAACTGTCGGCTGGTCTATATCTTCCCACCGACGTGTCCCTAAGCGCCCAATATCCATATCAGAGCTCGTCACAAACGACCGTCGCTCTCTGCCCGAGGTAAAAGATGCTTGATGTCGTAGACAATGCCGCCGTCTCTCGCCAACGCGCGGATGCCGCTGGCGCCCATCTGGCGGAAGTCGTCGTGGGCCACGGCGACAATGACGGCATCGAAGCCGCTCGTCTCCGGGGCCGGATCGAGCGTGATGCCATATTCATCCATCGCCTCATCGGCGTCCGCCCAGGGATCGTGGATATGCACGTCGACGTTGTATTGTTCCAGGTGGTGCGCCACGTCGATCACGCGCGTGTTGCGCAGATCCGGGCAGTTTTCCTTGAAGGTCAATCCCAGAATCAGGACCTTGGAGTCGACCACCTGCAGGCGGTGCTTGGTCATCAGCTGCACGATCTGCGCGGCGACATACTCCCCCATGCCGTCGTTGGTACGTCGACCAGCCAGGATCATCTCGGGGTGGTAGCCGATCTCCTGGGCCTTCTGGGTGAGGTAGTAGGGGTCGACGCCGATGCAGTGCCCGCCGACGAGACCCGGCTTGAACGGCAGGAAGTTCCACTTGGTCGCGGCGGCGTCGAGCACGGCCTGTGTGTCGATGCCCATCTTGTTGAACAGCATCGCCAGCTCGTTGACCAGCGCGATATTGACGTCCCGTTGGGTGTTCTCGATCACCTTGGCGGCCTCGGCAACCCGGATGGCCGGCGCCAGGTGCGTGCCGGCCTTGATGACGCGTCGATAGAGCCCATCGATGAACTCGGCCGCTTTGGGCGTAGACCCGGATGTCACCTTCATGATGTCGGCGACACGGTGTTCCTTGTCGCCGGGGTTGATGCGCTCCGGACTGTAACCGACGAAGAAGTCTTCGTTCAGCGTCAGTCCACTAGTCTGCTCGAGGACCGGTACGCAGTCCTCCTCGGTCGCGCCGGGATACACAGTGGACTCGTAGATGATGACGTCGCCGCGGCGAAGCACCTCGCCAACCGTGCGGGAGGCCGCCAAGAGCGGCGACAGGTCCGGGCGCTTGTATTTGTCAATGGGCGTCGGGACGGTCACCACATACACGTTCGCGTCGGCCAAATCCTCAAGATGATGGGTGTACGTCAGGTTGTGGGCTACCTGGCCGAGTTCATCGCTCTCGACCTCCATCGTGTGATCGTAGCCACGCGCGAGCTCCTCGATCCGCCGGGCATCGATATCGAAGCCGATGACGGGCTGACGGTGGGCGAAGGCCACGGCCAATGGCAGGCCGACATAACCGAGACCGACCACGGCAATGCGGACGTCGGTCTCATCCGGCAGCGAGGCTGGCTGTTTCGGGGCATCCATGCTCACGGCACTACTCCACGGTGACCGATTTGGCGAGGTTGCGTGGCTGATCGACGTCCGTGCCCTTGAGCACCGCGACGTGATAGGCCAGCAATTGCAGCGGTATGTTAAAGATGATCGGCGCGCTGATGCGCCCCACGTGAGAGGTCACCGGCAACACGTGGGTAAAGCCGGACGATGACAGACCGGCCCGCTCGTCGGCGAAGACGAACAGCTCGGCCCCGCGGGCGGTGACTTCGGCGATGTTTGACTTCAGCTTGTCGAGAAGTTCGTTCTGCGGGGCGATGGTGATTACCGGCATGGTCTCGTCGATCAGCGCCAGCGGCCCGTGCTTGAGCTCGCCGGCCGGGTACGCCTCGGCGTGGATGTAGCTGATCTCCTTGAGCTTCAGTGCCCCTTCCATGGCGATGGGGTACATCGGCCCGCGGCCAAGGAACAAAGCGTGTTCCTTTTCCACCAGCAGTTCGGCCAGGTCACGCACCCGATCGCCGTGGTCCAGGGCATCCTGAATGCGACCGGGGACCTTCTCCAGCCCGGCGACGATGCGTTGCTCTTCGGGCTCCTGCATGCGGCCGCTGGCGCGGCCCACTGCGAGCAGCAGCAGGGCCAGCGAGACCAGTTGGGTGGAGAACGCCTTGGTGGACGCCACCGAGATCTCCGGCCCGGCCCGGGTCATCAACACCAGGTCCGATTCGCGCACCAGCGAGGACTCGGGGGCGTTGCAGATGGCGAGCACGGGACGGGTCGGGTCCTCGCGCTTGAGCATGCGGATCGCGGCGAGCGTGTCGGCCGTCTCGCCGGACTGCGACAGCGCGACGATCAGGGTGTTGGGACTGACGACCGGGTGCCGGTAGTGGAATTCGGAGGCCACCTCGACGGCGCAGGGTAGCCGGAGGATGTCCTCGAACCAGTAGCGCGCCACCATGCCGGCGTGGTAGCTGGTGCCACAGGCGATGATCTGTACGCGCTCGACGGATGCAAAGATCTCGTCGGCGCCCACCCCGAACGCTGCCGGCAAGATGTGCCCGTCGGCGATGCGGCCTTCGAGGGTGTCGGCGATGGCCTGCGGCTGCTCGTGGATTTCCTTGAGCATGAAGTGGCGGAAGTGGCCGCGGTCGGCACTTTCGGCGCGCTGGGCGGACTGGCGCACGGGGCGTTCGACGGGGTTGCCCGCCGCATCGGTGATGGCGAGCGTCTCGCGGGTGATGACCGCCCGGTCGCCCTCTTCCAGATAGACGAACGACTGGGTGACCGGCAGCAGCGCGAGGGCATCCGAGGCGGCAAAGTGCTCGCCGATGCCCACACCGATGACCAGCGGGCTGCCCTGGCGAGCGACAAACAGTGTTTCGGGGGCATCGGTGATGATCACCGCCAGCGCGAAGGCGCCCTGAAGGCGGTCGACGGCGGCATGGAAGGCGGCCTCGGGCGACAGACCGAGTTCGAGCTGGTGGTGGATGAGGTGGGCGATGACCTCGGTATCGGTATCCGAGGCGAAGGTGCAGCCGGTGTCGACCAACTCAGCCTTGAGTGTGGCGAAGTTCTCGATAATGCCGTTGTGCACCACCGCCACCCGACCGTGAGCGAGGTCGGGGGCGATGTGGGGATGGGCATTGCGCTCGACCGGCACACCATGGGTCGCCCAGCGGGTGTGGGCGATGCCGAGCTGACCGGTGATGGGCGTGGTTTCGAGTTTCTCGGCGAGAGCGGCGACCTTGCCCACGGCGCGCGCCGAGGCCAGCCCCTGTCCCTCATCCAGCAACGCCACCCCGGCC
>JAGXHU010000091.1 GCA_024636015.1 Halothiobacillus sp. | reverse complement strand
CGCCCGCCGCCCCGATCCAGAACAGCTCCCGGCCGCGCGGATCGGTATCACGCACAATGCCGGAGGAAGGGTGCCGACGTCCCAGCCGCGTCGCCACCATCGGCTTGAGCTGATTGGCCGGCAAATCAGGAACATTGACATTCAGCAGGGTCAGGGCTGGCAGGGGATGGTTCACGAGGCGCCGCACCAGATCGACCACGACATCCGCCGCCGCTTCAAGATGTTGCGGCACATGTGATGCGCTGGACACGGCAATGGAGGGCAGCCCGAGTGAGCGACCCTCGGTCGCGGCAGCTACCGTCCCCGAATACAAGACGTCATCGCCCAGATTGGCACCATGGTTGATACCCGAGACCACGAGATCCGGCACCTCGGGCAATAGACCTTGAATGGCCAGATGAACGCAATCCGACGGCGTACCATCAATCGCCCAAACACCAGGCTCGATCAATCGCGGCCGCAAAGGACGACTCAGGGTCAGACTGTTCGAGGCACCACTACGATCACGATCCGGCGCCACGATTGTGACCGTACCCAGCTGCCTCAACCGGGCGGCCAGAATCCGTACACCCGGAGACAGATAGCCATCGTCGTTACTGACCAGAAAATTCATGCTTGACCACTTGATTGAAAGATAGTGTCTAAGGATACCGATGCCGTGCCTGTATTACATTAAAATCAGGCAAAGTTTCCGAATCACGAGCGCACAGGAACATCCATGGCCCACACCGGAAAACGAAAATCGACACCCGCCCTGAGTCCCGATGAAATCGCCCTGTTCCGGGAGACCATCGGTGCGGTCGACCCCGTGGGTGATCCCACAACCCTGCCCCCCGAATCCCAGAAAACGCGGCCCAAGCCCGCCCCCCGGTCACCCGAACGTTTAAGCGATTATCTCAACGATGGGGGGATGTCGGACGGATTTGCACTCGACGAGCCCATCGAACACGGTGAAACCTTGAGCTATCTGCGGCCAGACACCCAGCCCACCTTGCTGCGCAAACTGCGGCGCGGGCAATTCAGCTGCGCCGCCAGTCTCGATTTACATGGTATGACGATCGATGAAGCCCGTAGCCATATCAGTGCATTTTTCAGGGAACAGCGACGCGATGTCCGTTGCTGCGTGCGTATCGTGCATGGCAAGGGGAATCGCTCTCAGCGACAAATCCCGGTCCTCAAGCGGATGGTCAACCACTGGTTACCTCAGCGCGACGACGTCATCGCCTTCTGCTCGACCCCCGCGCATGATGGTGGGACCGGTGCGATTTATGTGTTGTTGCGGAAACTATGAGCCGACGCGCAGGGGATTAAAGCCGGCAAAACTCAGCGACGATCAACCACAAAGGGAATTTTCGCCACAAAGTCACCCTTGGGACTGTTCAGACTCAGAATAGCCACCCAGTCCGTGCGGGTTGAGGTACAGACCGGCAGGATAATGGTCTGCCGATACTGTCCGTCGGCCTGACGGTCGAGAGGATATTGATTGATCCCCATGTCCATACCCACCATCTGAAAACTCACACTGACCGCGCCCAGGGATTTGGCCGTTTCACCGATCGGCGTGACGGTGAGTGCGAATTTCTGCAGCGGCTTGATCGCGTCAGGCGCCTGGACCAACACCGAGCCCAACTGAGGCAGGGTTAATTCGCACCCCTTACCCTTGAGCGGGCAACCATCCGGCACGGGGATCGTCTGAACCGCCCCGCTCACCGTCTGAGGTTTGCCCAAATGTGTGGGGTTGTGCCCCCAGATAAAACTGAGCACAGCCAGAACCGCGAAGGTAGCCACCAGCCAGCGCGCTTGTTTCATCGACATGTTTCTATCCCCTTGACTATGGTTACAGCGATTTTCATGTCGCTGGATTCTTCGACAGGGAAGCGGTGAAAAAGCTCACTTCAATCCGAAATTTTACGCGCTGGATCGCCTACCGAACGGCAGCCCCCCGCACACCAAAAGGCCCGAATCGCCGCAATACCCTGCCCCCCGGCCAAGCGCGCCTGCTGCAGATCCGCCAGCGTCATGCCACCCAGCGCATAGGCGGGCATCGTGGCAGTACGCGCCAGTGCAGCGAAGGCATCCCAACCAAGTGCCGGAACATCGAGATGGCTCGCGGTGGGCTGCACCGGCGAAACCAGTACGGCATCCGCACGGACGTCATTGGCGCGTACCATCTCTGCGGGGAGGTGTACCGCCGCCGTGACCCAGCCCCCCGCGGCCTGCCACGCGGCCAGCTTATCCCGATCAACCCGAACGAGTCGGGTCCGATTCAGATGTATGCCATCGGCCCCCACCGCAGCGGCCAGACCCAGATCAGCGTTGACGAACACGGCAATACCCTGATCCCGAACCACATCCACAGCCCGTTGCCATTCCGCCAAAGTCAGATCCCGCCCTGGTCGCAATTGAAGAAGCGCACCCGAAACACCGAAACGCCGTGCAAGATCACGGGCCGTTTCGGCCAGATCTTGCCACCACTGCTCGATTCCCTCACCCGCCAGCCCGCATGCAGCCGAAATGGCCACTCGGGTAGGCAAGCAGAGGCCTGCGACAATCCCCCGATTGGCCGGTGGCAAGTCATCCTGCCAACCCTGGCGCTGGCGGCAGTCCAGGCGAGCTTGGGTTAGATACTGCCCCTCCCCGCCTCGAATCTCACCCTGCCAGGCCGTGACACGATAGACCCACAGACGCAGATGCTTCGCGGGCTTCGATTCGGCGTACACCCAAGGGATCTCGATCAGAAGCTCGGCCTCATCGACGTCTATCCCCAGTTCCTCGAACAGTTCGCGTCGGAGGGCCGAGAATGGGGACTCATCTGGCCCACATTTGCCGCCGGGGAACGCAAGTAGGCCGGCGAGATGCTTCGCATCGGGCCGGCGTTCGAGCCAATAGGTATCCGGACCGGACGTGATAATGCCGAGTGCGATCTGGATTTCAGTAGGCGACGTGCTCATACGACACGATGACCGACGGGCGGCATCACACCCGCCCCATCGACCGGCAAACCGTGAGTGCCCACCGGTGACGGACAGCCGCGTTAGGACCGGTACTCGGCATTGATCTTGACGTAATCGTATGAAAAATCGCAGGTCCAGACATGATCCTGAGCCGTACCACGCCCCAGGGTAATGCGCATGGTGATATCCTCGCGCTTCATGACTTCAGCCGCCCGCGCCTCGACGTAGGCCGGATCGCGACCACCGGCCCGCACGACTTCCACATCTCCCAACCACAAGCCGATCTTGCTGACGTCCAGATCATCGATCCCCGCATAGCCGATGGCACACAGGATACGGCCCAGATTCGGGTCGGAGGCAAACAGGGCCGTTTTCACCAGCGGACTGTGCGCAATGGCCTTGGCAATTTGCACGCACTCGGCCCGATTCCGCCCTTCTTCGACCTGGATGGTCACGAACTTGGTAGCACCCTCGCCATCGCGCGCCAACGCCTGCGCCAGGAACACCGACACCTCGGCCACCGCCGCATACAAGGCTTCATATGCGGCCGTGCCCACGGCATCGATCCGAGGTGCTTCATGACGCCCGTTGGCGATCAGGATGAAGGAGTCGTTGGTCGACGTATCACCATCCACCGTCACCCGGTTGAAACTCTCGTTTGTGACGCTGTTCAACAGAGCTTGCAGCACCTCGACCGGCACTTGCGCATCGATCGCCACATAGCCCAGCATGGTCGCCATATTCGGATGAATCATGCCGGAACCCTTGGCGATTCCGGTCACGGTCACGGTCTGCCCGTCGATCACGCAAGTCGCCGAACGGCCCTTGGCCACGATGTCGGTGGTCATGATCGCCCCAGCCGCCCGCTGCCAGCTGTCTTCCGCCCGGTTCGACAACGCTGCCGAAAGGCCCGCCACAATCCGATCCGCCGGCAGCGACTCCATGATCACCCCTGTGGAAAAGGGCAGGATAGCCTGTTCCGTGCAACCCAAGTGGGCAGCCAACGCCTGACAGACCTGCCGCGACCGCATCAGGCCATCGTCGCCAGTACCCGCATTGGCATTCCCGGTATTGATCACCAGGGCCCTCGGTACAACGCCTGCGCCCAAATGCGACCGACAGAGTTGAACCGGCGCCGCACAAAACCGATTCTGCGTGAACACGCCTGCCGTCGTAGCCGTTTCCGGCAAAGAGATCACCAAAAGATCATCGCGATTCGGCTTACGCACACCCGCTTGGGCAACACCCAAAGTAATACCCGGGATGGGTTTCAGCGAACCCGCTAGAGGAGCAACCAGACCGACAGGCATAATTTCAATTCCTTACATTCTTGTTCCGCTGCAATCAAAACGACCCCGCACTGCGAGGTCGTCACCATCACTGTTACCGGCGCGCCCTACGGGAGCGCCCGGGTACGTGTTGAGTCTACATGCCGCCGGACAGCGCGCCCAACATGCCGGCCATCTGATCGGCGGGTTGACCATTCACCGTCAGTTTGCCGTCCATAAAGGCAAATTTGGTGCTTAGAATACCTTTATCGCGCGTCACGTAACCTTGCTGAACCAGCGCATCCAGATTCTTCTGGCCGGTTTCAGCCTTACCCTGCTCCGCCATCACATCCAGCATCAGGGATTCGGGCGCGCTGTAATCACCCTTCACCTTAAGCAGGCTGACCAGCATCATGGGATTCTTGGATCCTTCTTCTCCGTGCCCCGGTGGCAGCTCAGCGGACAGATGGAATTCTACCGTACCGGCGGGCACCGTGAAGGTCACCGGGCTCATGGTGAAAATCGGGCCATGATCGATCAGGGCGGGCATTTCACCGATCAGCGTCTGGCTGAGCTCTTCCTTGAGTTGCTCGCTATCAAGCGGGCCCTTTTCCTTGGCCTGCTGGATTTTCTCGATCATCTTCTCCAACACAGGCGCACTGATCCGGGACAGGGCATAGTTCAACCGCATGTCCGTCATCGGTTTCGCCCAGGCCGGCGCATCGGGGAAATCAATTTTCTGAGCACCCAACGTGACATCGAAAGCGGCATCGTCGCCCGTACGGGACGATTTACCGACTAGACTCAGACCGGTCATGCTTCCTTGTGCCCCCATATCCATCGAGGCCACGTTCAGGATGCCATTGCTATCCCAGACAATATGCTTCGGAGACATCTTTCCGTCGACCTTGAAATCGATGCCTTTCACCGTGACCGATTTGGGACCGGACTTGCCATCAAGCTGGGATGCCACGAGTGAATCGATGGTCAACCCCGAAGTAAAGTGGCCATCAGCCGAGGTATCCTGCACGAACTTGCCACCTGAGAAATCCACCCCGTCCTTGTTGACCGGCGTCAGGACGCCTACGGTATGGGTGCTGCCCGTTACGCGCAGCACCGTATCGAACTCGGCAGGCGGTTTGTCACCGTAGATATCCTGAACGGCGGCTTTCTGATCCGCATCAGGCACCCAAACAGTGTGAATGGTGGCATAGCGACCATCCAGGCCTGGTGTCTGGTCAATATCCTGCTTGAAATGCAGCACAAGGGGATCACCCGTGCCAATGTCGATACGGATGCTCGAATCCGCCGTCGAATGCAGGTATCCCCGATGGAATGAATCCAGAGTCCAGATAATTCCACTACCTGCGCCAGCCAACGCCTTCATATTCTGCAGCCGCTGCTCGATCATCATCCCCGAAATATAAGGGGCAGCAGCCAACCCGCCAACAACCGCCAGACCAACTACCCCTGCAATCACTTTTTTCATGACTCAATTATCCTTAACTTTGATGTTTTTACTATTCCAGACACTAGCCACGCAAAAATAGCACAGGTTTTATGACCAAATCCTTAGCAAATCAGGACAGTTTGCCGTGACAGTATTTATATTTTTTGCCCGACCCGCACCAGCAGGGCTCATTGCGCCCAATTTTAGACTCCGCGCGGCCGGCAATGGGCGCACCTTCGATCGACTCGGCGTTGCGATCCGAACTGGAAAACTCGGCGAACGCGTCGTGCCGAAGTTGCAAACGGCTCTCGTCGACATGCTGGGACTCAACCACTTCGTCCAGCATATCGTCGAATACTTGCTCCCCTTGCTCAGGACTCGGCGCGATCGACAGCCGACTAAGAATCTTGATGACATCGAGATTGATCTCGTCGAGCATCCGACTGAACATTTCGAAGGCTTCACGCTTGTATTCCTGGGTCGGATTTTTCTGCGCGTAGCCACGCAGGCCGATGCTCTGGCGCAGGTAATCCATCGCCGCCAAATGCTCTTTCCAGAGTCCGTCCAACACCTGCAGCAGGATCCCCTTCTCAAACTGCCGCAACGATTCGGCGCCCGCCAGGGTTTCTTTCAGAGCGTAATCTTCTTCCAGGGCCGCAATCACTTTCTCCAACAGGGATTCCGCATGCAGATTCTTGTCTGAATCCAGCCAGTCCTGAATGGGCAACACCTGACCGAAATCCTCGCTGAGCACCTCGGCAAGGCCCGGCACATCCCATTGCTCTTCCAGGGCCTCAAGCGGGACATATTTCACGAAGACATCAGTCAACACATCGCGCCGCATGGGCACGATGATGGCCGCCGTGTCGATGGCCGCCATGACAGCACGGCGCTGATCATAAATGACCTTGCGCTGCTCATTCGCTACGTTGTCGTAATCCAGCAGATGTTTCCGCTGGTCGAAGTTGTGCCCTTCGACCTTGCGTTGCGCGTTTTCGATCGCCTTCGTGACCCAGGGGTGCTCGATCGCCTCGCCGGCCTGCATCCCGAGTTTCTTCATCAAACCCGCCACACGATCGGAGGCGAACACCCGCATGAGATTGTCTTCCAGCGACAGGAAGAAGCGGGTCGATCCCGGGTCACCCTGGCGCCCCGAGCGCCCACGCAACTGGTTATCCACGCGACGTGATTCGTGACGTTCGGTACCGACCACATGCAACCCGCCCGCCGCAATAGCTGCGTCGTGTCGTGCCTGCCATGCGGCCTTTACCCGTTGTTTTTCGGCATCATTGACGCCCTCGCCCAGGTCGAGCAACTCTTGCTCGGGATTCCCCCCCAGCACGATATCGGTGCCGCGACCGGCCATGTTCGTGGCAATCGTGACCGCACCCGGCCGACCGGCTTCCGCGATAATTTCCGCTTCACGTTCGTGGTGCTTGGCATTGAGCACATTATGCTCAATGCCGTTTTTGGTCAGCGCGGCGGAAATCACTTCGGATGACTCGATTGATGCCGTACCGACCAGAGTCGGTTGATTACGCTCACGCGCAGCCAGAACATCCTTCGCGATCGCCTCATATTTCTCGGCCTGGGTCAGAAAGACCAGATCCCCATGATCGGTCCGCTGTACCAGCCGATTGGTCGGAATCATCACCACTTCCAGATGATAGATTTCGGCCAGCTCGCGCGCTTCAGTATCAGCCGTACCGGTCATGCCTGACAGTTTCTTGTACAGGCGGAAATAATTCTGGAATGTGATTGAGGCGAGCGTCTGATTTTCCGCCTGAATCGGCACGCCTTCCTTGGCTTCGACGGCCTGATGCAAGCCCTCGGACCAGCGTCTGCCGGCCAGGGTGCGCCCGGTGAACTCGTCAACGATGATGATTTCGTTGTCGCGGACGATGTATTCGACATTCCGACGGTAGATGGCATGGGCACGCAAGGCGGAATTCAGGTGACTGAGCAGCATGATGTTGTGCGCGTCGTACAGCGAGTCGCCTTCGTCGAGCAGACCTATCTGGATCAACAGGCTTTCCGCGCGCTCGAACCCCTGTTCTGTGAGGAACACCTGCTTGTTTTTCTCGTCGACAGTGAAGTCGCCGCGCTCGTCATCCGTCAATGGCGGCTCATCATCCTTGGGTTCTTCACGGGCCTGGCGCTTCAGTTCCGGCATCAGGCCATTGATTTTTTGATAGGTTTCAGAGGAATCCGCAGCAGGCCCGGAAATGATCAGCGGCGTACGCGCTTCATCGATCAGGATCGAATCCACCTCATCGACGATGGCATAGACAAGTTCGCGCTGCATCACGTTGTCCGGACTGAAGGCCATGTTGTCGCGCAGGTAATCGAATCCCAATTCGTTGTTGGTGGCATAGGTCACATCACAACGGTAGGCGTCGTATTTGCTGCGCTGGTCCAGCTCTGGCACCACAATGCCAACAGACAGGCCTAAAGCGGTGTACAACCGCCCCATCCACTCGGCATCGCGGCGCGCCAGATAGTCGTTCACCGTCACCACATGAACACCCTGGCGGGTCAGCGCATTCAGATACACAGCCAACGTCGCGACCAGGGTTTTCCCCTCGCCGGTACGCATCTCGGCAATCTTTCCTTGATGCAAAGCCATCCCGCCAACGAGCTGCACATCGAAATGGCGCATGCCAAGCACACGATGGCTCATTTCCCGGCAGACGGCAAAGGCTTCAGGCAAAAGTTTGTCCAGGGTCTCCCCCTGTTGCCAGCGTTGATGAAACTCATCGGTTTTGGCACGCAAGGCCTCATCAGCCAACGCCTGCATCTGAGGTTCCATAGCGTTTATTTCCGCTACTCTTTGACTCATCAGCTTGATGACCCGATCATTTTGGGTGCCAAAAATTTTCCGGACGATTCTTGAGATCATGAACACAACTTTCCGCTTGAATAAAGTAAGGTGGACCACCGTGGCAGGCCAAAGCCTCCAGAACTACCCGTCTCACCGATAGCAAATCGGTTGGAATGGTACGGTAGATACGCCCTAATTGGTAGGGAGGACAACTGAATTAGCCATTAACGAGGTTTGAATCCAAGGCGCATCGAGCCCGCACGCCCACAGGTTATTCCAGACATATCGTTCACTTTCTTATAAACCAGAAATATGCCCAGAGCGTTACAATGCCTCAAGAAATGACCATTCCCCCAACCCCGGATCCCCCCAAGACATGAAACCCGGTCAGTACGACGCACTCAAACCCATCGCAAAACGCGCTGGGCTGATCCGGATGTTCGACCTGTTCCTGCAAGAAAGCCTGCCTCGGGAGTTGATCGGGCGAATACGTGTACTCAACCTCCGCGACAGCATCCTGGTTCTGGGTGTAGATCACGCTGCGCTGGCGACCCAGGTGCGCTTTCAAGCTCGAGGGTGGCTACCCCGTCTCAATGCAGCCGCCAGCAAGCAGGGCAATCTCCCCACCCTTATTGGCGTTGAAGTTCGGATCGCTACGGATATTCCTCGGCCGAAAACCCAGCGGACTGGCCAAGAACCTGATGCGCAGACCCGTCATGCGCTCCTGAATATGGCCAACGAAGAATCCGACCCCGGGCTCGCGCAAGCATTGCGCCGACTGGCAGATGTTCAGCTAAAGGGACGGCGGCGATTGCTTTCGACACCTGACGCAACCGATTAGCCTTCCACCCAAAAGACGACCCACCTCCAACATTATAGTGCATATTAAAAAGGCCCCGAAACGGGGCCTTTCTGGGGTCGCTATAGCGATTCAACTCGCCATTTGCGCCACGGGGCGCGCAAAGGACACAGGCGGCAATTCCTCACGTTCGAAGGTGATGCGCTCATAGGCATCTTCCTGGGCCAACAAGGTGCGCAGCAACTGGTTGTTCAGGAAATGCCCTGACTTGTGGCCGGTGAACGCACCGATGACACTACAACCCAGAAGATACAGATCACCGATAGCATCAAGGATCTTGTGCTTGACGAACTCGTCGCCGTAGCGCAAACCATCCTCGTTAAGAATGTGCGAGTCGCCCACGACGATGGCATTGTCCACGCTGCCGCCCAGCGCTAGATTACGCTTGCGCATCATTTCCAGATCACGCACAAATCCGAACGTTCGTGCCCGCGCCACTTCCTTGACGAAGGTGGTGGATGAAAAATCGATCTCAGCCAAACGCGCTGAATCCGCTAGAGCGGGGTGGTTGAAATCGATCGACATAGCCACTCGGAATCCGTCATGCGGATCAAAGCGCACCCACCGGTCGCCATCGACGACTTCTACAGACTTGAGAATGCGGATGAACTGCTTGGGGGCATCCTGCTCCTCAATGCCGGCAGATTGGATCAGAAACACGAACGGGCTGGCGCTGCCATCCATGATCGGCATTTCCGGACCGTCGATCTCGACATGACAGTTATCGATCCCAAGGCCAGCCAAAGCCGACATGAGATGCTCCACCGTGGATATCCGGGCGCCATTTTTCACGAGGGTGGTGGACAACTGCGTCTCACCCACATTGAAAGCATGGCCGCTGATGTCCACCGGCTCAGCCAAGTCAATGCGGTGAAACATGATCCCCGTATCCGGCGCAGCCGGACGCAGCGTTAACCGCACCTGCTCGCCGGTATGCAGACCGATGCCCGTCGCACGAATGCTATTTCTCAACGTTCGCTGGTGTACCAAGACACAACCTCATGACAAATTTATTAAAGGATTATCGCACGGACAGCCTCGGACAAGAATGCCTGAATTTGCCAATCAATCAAAACATGAGCCTAATCATATCGAAACACGATCGATACACAGCTAATGATAAGGCTTGAGATACAAGCTAATAAATTCCCGGGCAAATTACCAGCGTTCTTACGTACAACATGTCACACATCGATTTACAAACAAAAACGCCGTCACCAGATTCAAGCCGGCGACGGCGTTCGTACTTATAACATCAGGGTGAGAATCAGGCCAGGAGGCGATTCAACCGGGTAACGAAATCTGCGGCATCGCTCAGGTGCCCGCCTTCAGCCAGGGTCGCCTGACCCAGCAATACGCGGGCGACATCTTCAAAACGACCTTCATCCGCCTCGGCGGCAGCCCGCTGCAATAGCCGATGCGCAGGATTGATCTCCAGTATCGGCTTGACCACCGGCGCCTGCTGCCCTGCTTCTTTCAGCAGCCGCTGCAAGTGCAGACTCATTTCCTCTTCGGTCGTCACGAGACAGGCCGGAGAGTCCACCAACCGCTTAGATACGCGCACATCATCCACCTGATCCGACAGTGCCTTCTTGAGCCGCTCGACTAGGGCATCCTGATTTTCCTTGGCTTCGAGCGTTTCTTCGCCAGCCTCCTCGTCCAGCGACAATTCCGCCCGCGTCACTGACTTGAGCTTCTTACCCTCGAACTCCGGCAATTGGGACATCAGCCACTCGTCAATCCGATCCCATAACAACATCACCTCAATACCCTTCTTACGGAAGATCTCAAGGTGTGGTGATGCCAGAGCAGCTGCATACGAATCGGCGATGATGTAGTAAATCTCGTCCTGCCCTTCCTGCATCCGTTCGATCGCGTCGTTGAGACTGACCGTTTGTTCGTCATTGCCGGTATGCGTTGACGCAAAACGCAGCAATCCAGCAATTTGCTCTCGGTTACCGAAGTCCTCGCCAATTCCTTCTTTCAGCACTTGGCCAAAAGTTGGCCAGAATTTGGCATATTTTTCGGACTCGTTGGATGCCATCTGCTCCAGCATGCCCAATACCCGTTTGACCGAGCCCTGGCGAATTGTGTCCAGGATTCGATTGGACTGCAGGATTTCACGCGACACGTTCAGTGGCAGGTCAGCCGAGTCGATCACCCCACGCACGAAACGCAGGTAGCGCGGCATAAGTTTTTCCGCATCATCCATGATGAATACGCGCTTCACATACAGCTTGACGCCCTGCTTTGATTCCCGATCCCACAGGTCGAACGGCGCACGCCCGGGAAGATACAGCAGCGAGGTGTATTCGGTCTTTCCTTCCACTTTATTGTGCGACCAGGCAAGCGGCGCCTCCCAGTCGTGGCCGACATGCTTATAAAACTCGGTGTACTCTTCGTCGGAAATCTCGGATTTCGACCGCGCCCACAATGCATGCGCATCATTGACGCGCTCCCACTCGGGAACGTCGACGACCTGTTCTTCGGACGATTCGTCTTCCGCAGTCTTCGTCGACACCTTCAACATCTCGACGGGGAAGGTGATGTGATCCGAATATTTACGAATCACGGAGCGTAAACGCCAGTCATTGGCAAAATCATGATGATCTTCACGCAAATGCAGCACGATCGTGGTGCCTCGCTCGGCAACATCAACAGTTTCCAGCGTGTACTCGCCCTCGCCGCGTGAAGTCCAGCGAACACCATGCTCATGCCCCGTGCCCGCACGGCGCGTCGTCAATTCCACTTCTTCAGCAACGATAAACGCAGAGTAGAACCCAACCCCGAACTGGCCAATCTGTTGCAGCCCCTTCGACTGATCCTGCCCCAGCTTTTGCATAAAGGCCTTAGTGCCGGAGCGGGCAATAGTCCCCACATTCTGGATCACTTCATCCCGGTTCATCCCGATGCCGTTATCGCTGATCGTGACAGTTTTGGCCAGCTCATCGAAACGCACCCGAATCAACAATGATTCGTCCCCCTCGTACAGGGCCTCATCTGAAATGGCCTCGAATCTCAGTTTGTCGCAGGCATCTGAAGAATTGGACACCAACTCCCGCAAGAAAATCTCGGGGTTGGAGTACAGCGAATGAATCATCAGCTGCAGTAGTTCTTTAACTTCGGTTTGAAAACCATGGGTTTCAGGCTGACTCATAGAAAACACATCTCCGACTGGAAGGGTAAAAGCAAAAAACACCCCTGCGTTGTGTGGACGCAGGGGTGTTTTTCAAGAGTGCGCCGGATTGACAATCACAATCTGGCGGAAAAGCAGGCAGCCTCAGCCACCCGCCCTGATCTCGACGATCAGGCCAATTTTTCGCGGATACGTGCTTTCTTGCCGGTCAGGCCGCGCAAGTAGTACAACTTGGCCCGACGAACGTCACCACGACGCTTCACTTCAATCGAGGCAATCA
Organism: Halothiobacillus sp.; assembly: GCA_024636015.1. GTDB lineage: Bacteria > Pseudomonadota > Gammaproteobacteria > Halothiobacillales > Halothiobacillaceae > Halothiobacillus. The sequence continues at coordinate 41,063 of JAGXHU010000091.1, read as the reverse complement.
CCGGGCTGTAGGTCTGGAATACGCGCTCCAGGCCTTGGCCATAGGAAATCTTGCGCACGGTAAAGGCGGAGTTCAAGCCGCGGTTACGCTTGGCAATCACCACGCCTTCAAAGGCCTGAAGACGCTCACGGTCGCCTTCCTTCACCTTGACCTGAACGACGACGGTGTCGCCAGGACCGAACACCGGGACTTCACGGGTCATTTGCTCGGTTTCGATCTGCTGAATGATATTGCTCATAAACTTAACTCACCTACTAAACGTTCGTTGCAGCAGAATGCAGCCATTCTGCGGTCAGTAATGCGCGCGCTCGCTCATCGAGGCCACGCTGATAAAAAAGATCCGGTCGGGCAGTTGCCGTCACACACAATCGCTGAAGCTCTCGCCAGGCCTCAATGGCCCGGTGATCTCCCGACCGCAGCACGTCGGGCACTGCCATTCCCTGCCATACATCTGGACGGGTATAGTGCGGGTGATCGAGCAACTGCGCCTCGAAGGAGTCCTGCACAACGGACTCCGCATCCCCCAGCACCCCTGGCAAACGACGGGCAATGGCATCGATCACCACCATCGCCCCAAGTTCGCCCCCCGACAGAACATAATCGCCAATCGATACCTGCTCGTCGACGAGGGTATCGATCACGCGGTGATCGATACCCTCGTACCGGCCACAAACCAGAATCAGTGCTGCTTCATCCGCGAGGGCATGAACAGCTGCTCGATCCAGTCGCCTCCCCTGAGGGGACATCAACAACACCCGAGCGCCGATTGTACGCTTCTTAGCGGCTGAGATTGCCGCTGCGAGAGTCTCGGGAATCATCAGCATCCCGGGGCCGCCGCCAAAGGGCCGGTCATCCACCGTGCGATGCCGATTCACGGCAAAATCACGGGGCGAAATCGTGTCTACCTGCAAGGCGCCTGACTCCATGGCTACCCGAGGGATGCCACTGTCCCCAACGGCCGCCACCAATTCCGGGAAAAGCGTGACTACCGTGACGCGCATGTGCAACCGACCTAAAAGTCCGGATCCCAGTCCACGACGATCAGGCGTTTGTCGAGATCGATGGAAACCAGAACCTGGTCCGGGATGAAGGGGATCAACCGCTCCCGATCTCCCTCGACAACCAAGACATCATTCGCCCCCGTCTCGATCAATTCCTGTACCTCGCCGAAGAGCTGACCACTGACATGTTCCACCCGGCAACCGACCAGATCACGCCAATAGTACTCACCCTCAGCAGCCTTGGGCAGATCGGCGGCGGACACGATGACATGCTTACCGGTCAACGCCTCTGCATGGGTTCGATCATCGACACCCTGCAGCTTGGCGATAATGCCGTTGCTCTGCTTTGCAAAGGTCGAAACCTTTATCCACTGTCCCGAAGCGCCCGTAGCATCCGGCGCCACATACCAGCGCTTGTAACGCTGGATACCGTCCTCAGGACGCGTATGTGACGACACCCACACCCAGCCCTTGATACCAAAGGCCCGGCCGATCACGCCAATTACGATCGGATCGATCGGGCTGGTCATACTATCTTCCGAGCTGGACACGGTGATTTTAGACAGCCACGGCCTGCTTGCTGTTTTCACGAACCAGCGCAGCTACACGATCACTCGGCTGCGCGCCCTGACCGACCCAGTGCTGCAAGCGCTCCAAGTTGATCAGCAGACGAACTTCCGCGCCGCGAGCGACCGGATTGAAAAAGCCAACGCGCTCAATATAAGCCCCGCTATCGCGTGCATGACGCTTGTCGGTGACTACTAAATGATAGAAGGGGCGCTTTTTTGCACCACTGCGAGCTAAACGGATCGATACCATGTGCAATTCATCCTGTTTCTAAGGGGGTGTACGAAAAAAAAGCTCACCGCGCCTTTTCAAAATTCAAGGCGCGTGATTTTACGCAAGTTTTGATAAAAATAAAGCTTTGCTTGAAAAAAAGGTCAAATCAGCCAGAAGCTCCGGTTAGCGAATACCGGGCCACTCGAGCAATTCACCGGTTCCGGTCCGCAGATATTCGACCAGAAAATAGGTCCGGTCGCTTACACATCATAGGGGTCGCGCAAGACAATCGTTTCATCCCGATCGGGTCCGGTGGAAATAATATCCACCGGCACACCGGACAATTCCTCAATGCGGCGGATATAACGCCGAGCGTTTTCTGGCAACCCATCGAGCGTACGAACCCCAACGGTGGAAACCTGCCAGCCGGGCATTTCCTCATAGACAGGGATGCAGCGCGCATAGGTTTCCGCGCTCAACGGGGCCACGCTCAGCGGCTGCCCGTCAAGCTCATAGCCGATACAAATACTGATCTTGTCGATGCCGTCGAGCACATCCAGCTTGGTCAAGCACAGGCCGGAAATACTGTTGATTTCAACCGCGCGCCGCAACGCGACCGCATCGAACCAGCCGCAGCGCCGGGCGCGGCCCGTGGTAGCACCGACTTCATGCCCCTTCACCGCCAGGTGCGTGCCGATCTCATCGTCCAGCTCGGTCGGGAACGGGCCACCACCAACACGGGTGGTATATGCTTTCGTAATCCCCAGAATGTAATCGAACGCCAGCGGACCAACCCCTGTCCCGGTACTGGCGCCGCCAGCCGTGGTATTCGACGAGGTGACATAGGGGTAGGTGCCGTGATCGATATCGAGCAGCGTGCCCTGCGCACCTTCAAACATGAGATTGGCGCCTTCACGGCGCAGATCCATCAGCCGGCGGGGCACATCGCCCACCATCGGGGCCAGAATTTCGGCCTGACCGAGAACCCGATCGAGAACTTCCTGGAAGTCGATTGGAGTGGTGTGAAAATAATGACGCAATACAAAGTTATGGAAGTCCAGCACCTCACCCAGCTTAGCCGCCAACCGCTCGCGATGGAAAATATCCTCAAGGCGAATCGCGCGCCGGGCCACCTTGTCTTCATAGGCAGGGCCAATACCACGCCCCGTGGTACCGATCTTACTCGCACCCCGGGCATGCTCTCGGGCCTGATCCAAAGCAACATGATAAGGAAGGATTAGCGGGCAGGCTTCTGACAACATCAACCGCTCGCGCGCAGGAACACCCTTCGCTTCCAGCTCGGACATTTCATGAATCAACGCATCCGGGGACAGCACAACCCCATTACCAATCAGACATTGGACATTTTCCCGCAGCACACCAGATGGTATGAGGTGCAGGACGGTTTTCTTGCCCTCGATAACCAGGGTGTGGCCTGCATTGTGGCCACCCTGGAAACGCACCACAGCCTGGACAGATTCCGTCAGCAAATCGACTATCTTGCCCTTGCCCTCATCGCCCCATTGCGATCCGAGCACAACAACACTTTTACCCATGATTGGTATCACCCATTAACTGCCATAAATTCTGTGTTGCCCCGGTGTCCGGAACCAATCTGGCCTCGGATTCACTCAAGGGTCGATGCGTCATAATGACCCGGCGCCCCAGCCCTCTCAGACGGGTGACTTCGCACATCAGTGCTTCGTTGTCATAACGTGCAGGTGCATAGATCGCTCGATCTGCTGGCTCAGTCTGAGTAAAAAATCGCAACAAATCCCGCAGGTCGCTCGAGAACCCGGTCGCCGGGCGGGCTCGCCCAAATGCCTGGCCAATATCATCGTAACGCCCCCCGCGCGCAATATCGCGTCCAAGCCCTTCCACATAAGCAGCGAAAACCAATCCGGTCTGGTAGTGGTAGCCATGCAGCTCGGAAAGATCAACCAGAACAGTCACCGACGGGAAGCGCTGCTCGATCAATTGAGCGATCGTGCGCAGGCGTTCCAGTGCTTGTTTCATCGTATCCGTCAAGACAGGGCGCAAAAGCGCTTCCGCTTCAACCAAGGTCGAGGCCCATTCCCCGTGGAGACGGCACAATGCCAGCAGACCTTGACGGTACTCTGGCGCCAAATCCAACCCCGACAGCAACTCTTCCATTTCTGAGGATGCCTTACGTTGCAGAGCATCCCGCAACATATCTTCTTCAGGCTCGCTCAACCCAACCCCAGCCGCTAGCTCGCGAAACAAATCGACATGACCGAGATCGAGGACCATCTGGGTCAATCCGGCCGCCTGGAGCACCTCCAGCATCAGCATGATGATTTCCAGGTCACCCTCGACCTCGGCTACGCCGTAAAGCTCAGCCCCGATCTGCATGGGCGTACGACTGCCGCCCAGCCCATCGGGGCGGGCACGGACCACCGTGCCGGTGTAGCAGAGGCGACGTTCGGCTTCCGATTTCATGCTGTGCGCATCGATACGGGCGATCTGGGGGGTCATGTCCGCCCGCAATCCCAGCTGGCGACCAGTCAGGCCATCAGTCATCTTTAGGGTGTCTAGGGTCAGGGCTTCACCTGCGCCTACGAGCAGCGAATCAACAAATTCCACCAGGGGGGGGATCACCTGATCATAGCCAGCCACGTCGAAGCGGCTGAGAAGGAGTGTACGCAACTGCTCAATCTTACGGGTCTGCTCGGGTAACAACTCGTCGATACCGGCCGGCAAGGCCCAACGCGAGGTTTTGTGCGACATGAAAATATCCTAATAAAAGGCGGGGTATAACCCGCCCTGCTGCATTAATAATGAGCCAGACTCAAAAGCAAAACGCCGAGTCCCAATGCGATCAGAGCCACGAACCTCAAAGTCTTATCCGAGGTACCCGCCATCCTCAACGCCATTGAGCGATAGTTTCGAGGACTGATGAACGGCATCAGCGCCTCAATAACCAGTACCAGCCCTATAACTTGTAACCACAGATGCCCCAAAATCGTCTGACTCCAGATGGATGATCCCAGCGCGTGTCAGGGTTTGCTCGAAGCGGTGCCATGACTCAAATCAGTCGCCCCGGACAAGCCCGGTGCGCGAAAATACCGGAAGAACTGGCTGTCTGGATTCAGCACAAATGTGTTGTCACCCTGACCGAAAGCTTTCTTATAGGCACCTAAGCTGCGGTAGAACTCGAAGAAACTCGGATCTTTGCCGTAAGCCTCGGCATAGGTCTTGGCAGCTTGAGCATCACCATCGCCCCGGATTTTGGCAGCCTGCCGATTGGCTTCGGCCAAGATGACTTCGCGCTGACGATCGGCATTGGCGGTGACCTTTTTCGCCTGCTCTTCACCACGGGACCGAATGGACTGAGCAACCGCAAATCGTTCTTTTTCCATCCGGGAGTACACGGACTTCCGTACTTCTTTCGGCAATTCGATCTGCATGATGCGAATATCCGAGATCTTGATACCCAAGCCATTGATATCCTTACTCGTGGAATCAATCACATGGTGCATGAACAGGTCACGATCACCCGAGACAACTTGATTCAGAGTCAGACTGGAGATCTGGCTCTTCATGCTATTGCGCACGATCTGATCCATTCGGTCCTTCGCAACACGTTCTTCGCCGCGTGTGGCCCGGTAGAAATCTGACGGATTCACAATGCGCCACTTGATGTAGTAATCCACGATCAGGTTTTTCTGTTCACTCGTCAAAAAACGCTCGGGCTGCGAGGTCGCGGTCAAAACGCGCTTATCGAACAGGCGTACCGTGTTGATAAACGGAATCTTGAAATGCAGACCCGGATCGAAACCCGCCTGAACAATTTCACCCAAACGGAACTCCAGTGCGGTCTGGTACTGCTTGACCTGGAATGTCGCCGTAGAGAGCAGGAACACCGCTACGACAATAATGGGCAAGATCACCCGGTTGATGATATTCATGGCGCGCTCCTTGTGCGCAGACCGCTGCGGTTATCGTTGTTCACACTGTCCCGCAGTGCCTGACTATCGTCCGACGAGGGCAAGGACGGCAGGGGCAGAATAGCGTTATCGCTCGCAAGTGCCGACTTGGAGGGCACATTTCCGCTTCGTGCATCCTGACTCCCGAGTGGCAGATAGAACACATTGTTCGATTTACCCGAGTCAATGACCACATTCCGGTTCTTACTCAGAACATCGGACACCGTATCCAGATACATACGCTCACGTGTCAACGCGGGGGCCAACAGATAGGACGACAACAGCTGATCAAATCGTGATGCCTCGCCCAGAGCTGCATTGACCACCTTGGATTTATAACCCTGCGCCTGTTCGTCGATTTGTGCCGCATCACCGCGGGCACGCGGTACCACCTGATTGGCATAGGCCGACGCTTCACTGATATAGCGCTGCTCGTCTTCCCGTGCACGAATGGCATCCTCAAAGGCAGGCTGTACAGCCTCAGGCGGCTGAATATCCTGGAGGTTAACCGACAGAACCTTCAACCCCGTGTCGTAAATATTCAGCAAATCCTGCATCCGGTCTTGTACCAGACCAGCGATTTCGCCCCGACCATCAGTCAGAACGTAATCCATCTTCTTGGATCCAACCACTTCCCGAATGGCGCTTTGCATCACATCGGACAGCGTGGCGTCAGGATCACGAACATTGAACAGATACTTGACCGGATCGCTGATCACGAACTGGCTGCTGATCTTGACCTCGACAATATTTTCATCATTTGTCAGGGAGGTCATTTTCAATTGTTTATCGCGAACCTCATCCACATTCACCTTGGTGACTGTGGCAATCGGGTATGGCAGGTGCCAATGTGGCCCCGCAGTGGTGGTATCAATATATTGGCCGAACTGCAGCACGATACCGCGCTGGCCCGCATCAATCGTGTAGATCCCGGACAACATCCAAGCCGCGAAGGCGAGCATGGCGATACCAGCCACGGCTTTGCCACCACCCGCACCGCCACCACCCAGCGCACCGCCAAATTTCTTCTGCAGACGTTCGATTGCATCGTCGATATTTGGCGGCTTACCGCTACGACGGGGATTGGTCCAAGGATCGTTATCCTTGCCGCCGCTGGGTTCATTCCAGGCCATGTGCACTACTCCGGGAAAATCGGTCGAACCGATTGGATAAGTTTCAAAACGACATATAAGTTTAGTGATGGAGCCCATCAGCCGCAAGCATATCGGCCAAAACAACTCGTTTCTCTGCGGGCCGCACCGAACCGATTTGATAATCTGCAAGCGTGGGGAAATGCTTTTTCCATTGCGCCCATCGCCCTTCAGTCAGGGAAATATCGAGACGCCAGCCGGGCTGCAGCTCGTCCTCCGACCACGTTTCACTGACAATCATGCCTTCGTTGATCAGATGGGCGCGAATCCCTGCCGCTGCCACGGGCAAAAAGATCTGCACGTTGATCTTGGCGGGCGCAAGCCGCGACCGCAAGGCCTGACGCAGTTCATCCATGCCCACGCCCGTTTTCGCAGATACCCAGACCCGCTCGGCCAAGCCCTGTTCATTCCAGTCGACCCGCGGCGCACCGTGCTCCAGTTGATCAATCTTGTTCATGACGGTGAGGCGAGGCAGTGTATCTGCTCCGATCTCGTGCAATACCTTTTCCACGTCCACCATCTGACGATCCCGCTCTTCACTGGCTGCATCCACAACATGGATCAGCAGGTCGGCCTCCAGTGTTTCTTCTAGCGTGGAACGGAAGGCCGTGACCAGCTCATGAGGCAGGTGGCGAATGAATCCGACCGTATCAGCCAGCACCATCGGTTGCCCGACATCCAAATCGATTCGACGCAGGGTGGTATCCAACGTGGCGAACAGTTGATCCGCCGCAAAGGCGTCGGCTGTCGTCAGGACGTTGAACAAGGTCGATTTCCCGGCATTGGTATAGCCAACCAAAGACACCGTCGGAATTTCGGAGCGCTGCCGACCTTTCCGCCCCTCATGACGCTGGCGACGTACCTTGATGATTCGATCCTTGAGCTGTTTGATGCGCTCGTGAATCAGTCGACGGTCCATTTCGAGCTGGGTTTCACCCGGGCCACGCAGGCCGATCGCGCCCCCGCGCTGGCGCTCGAGGTGTGTCCAGCCACGAATCAGGCGGGTGGACAGATGAGTCAACTGCGCCAGTTCGACCTGAAGCTTACCTTCATGCGAGCGGGCACGTTGCGAAAAAATATCCAGGATCAGACCGGTACGGTCAATCACTCGACAGTGCAGCAGAGCCTCAAGGTTGCGTTCTTGCGAGGGGGATAGCTTGGCATTAACCACCACGAGATCCGCCTCGGTCTCACGCACCATCTCGGCCAATTCCTCGGCTTTACCCTTGCCGATGTACAGGCGCGGGTCCGGTGCTTCACGACTGGCTAGGCATTCGCCCACCGACAGGGCGCCGGCCGAGCGCATCAACTCGCGGAATTCGGTCAGGTCTTCGGCGCGACTTTCCTGACGGGAAACAACGTGCAGCAATACCGCCCGCTCACCCCCCTCGTGCCGCTCAAAGAATTGCATCAGTGACCATCATCTCCCGGCTGTGCGGGTTTGGTAGAGTCCACTTCTTCGTCGAAATCAATATGGATTTCACGCGTGGGCACGATGGTGCTGATGGCGTGCTTGTAAACCAGCTGGCTGACATTATTCTTCAGCAGCACCACGAAGTTATCGAAGGAATCGATCTGACCCTGCAGCTTGATCCCGTTGCGCAGATATATGGACACGGGCACATGCTCGCGGCGCAGGGCATTCAAATAGGGTTCCTGAAGTGATTGGGCTTTTGCCATGTGTTTTTCCTCGTTTGTAATGTTGTAGGCAGCTTCCGATGCGCACGTTTTGGCACGCCGAGCGGGAGATCGATCCTGATCATCCGGGAACAGGCTTCATTCACAATTTGTGTGCGATCCGCTCAGCGTCTTGGCATTTAGCGTATCACGCCCGTTTGGATTTGGGCCCAAATACGCCGTTTTCAAGACGTCATTTTCCAACAGCCCCCCGAGCGGTCGGTCGGACTTCGATTTGGCCCGATCACGCAAGTTCCGCCCGGGCGACAATCTTCTCCAGTGTCGCCAGCAAATCCGCGCGTTGCTCGGTCGGGTAAAACCGGGTCGTCTCCTGGCTCCGCATCCAGGTGATCTGCCGCTTGGCGAGCTGACGCGTTGCGGTGATAGCCAGAAATCGCATCTGATCGAAGCCGGTATTCCCATCCAGATAATCCCAGATCTGGCGATAACCGACCGCACGAATCGAGGGCATCCCCGGATTCAGGTCACCCCGATCCTTGAGGCGCTGCACCTCCTCCAGCAATCCGTTCGCCAACATCTCATCGAATCGCAAGGCCATGGCCTCGCGGGCGTGCACACGGGAAGCCGGCCAGAGTCCGAAACGATGGACGGGCCGATCCCCCAGCGGAGAGACGGGAGGATTGTCCAGCTGCCACTGGCTCAGGGGTTTGCCGGTTGCCCGGAACACCTCCAACGCGCGACTGATGCGCTGAGGGTCATTGGGGTGCACGCGGGCGGCCGCAGCGGGGTCGATATCCCTCAGCTGGTCATGCAGCGCCGGCCACCCCCACCGATCGGCTTCAGCCTGAACCTCCGCCCGGATCGCCGGTTCGCTCGCAGGCAGTGCCGACAAACCATCCAGCAGGGCCTGAAAATACATCATGGTGCCGCCGACCAGCAGGGGCACGCGCCCTGCCGCATCCGCCTGTTCGATTGCTGCCAACGCATCCCGGCAAAATGCACTAACCGAATACGGCTCGGCCGGATCGCAAATATTCACCAGAGCATGCGGGAATTCGGCCAGAACGGCGGGCTCCGGCTTGGCCGAGCCAATATCCATGCCCCGATAGATCATCACGGAATCCACGCTGATGATCGACACCGGAAAACGGGTCGCGAACTCAAGAGCTGTCGCGGTTTTGCCCGAGGCTGTTGGCCCCAGAAGCGCGATCACGGGTGAACGCGCCGATGACGGGTCGATCATCATTGACCCCGCATGAACAGGCGATCGAGGTCCGTCATGCTCAACTGCCGCCAAGTTGGGCGGCCGTGATTGCATTGATCGGCGCGCTCCGTCCGCTCCATGTCCCGCAGCAGTGCGTCCATTTCCGGGCGGGTGAGCTGCCGATTCGCACGCACCGAGCCATGGCATGCCATGCGGGACAGCACCGCGTTGATCCGCTCGGTCAACACCGGATTTTCCTCCTCAGGCAGCGGTTCGTCATCCTGGACGGCCGACAACATGGCACGGGCCAGAGATTCCACATCCGCCCCCCGCAACAAGGCGGCCAGCGCCGTCACACGGACGTGGGTCGGTGCCACACGAGCCAACTCCAGTCCCAGCCGGGCAAAAGCTGCCGAAAATGCGGCAAACTGCTCGGCTTCAACCTCCGATACGGTGAAGGTGACCGGCAACAGCAGGGGTTGAAGCACGATTCGCTGCGTGGCGTAGGCCCCTTTCAAACGTTCATAGGTCACGCGCTCCGCGGCAGCATGGGCATCCACGATCACCAGTCCCTGGGCATTTTGCGCCAGGATATAGACCCCATGCAGATGCGCCAGGGCATAGCCGAGGGGCGGAATCTCGGCGGGCGGGGATTCCATGATTTCGATCCCCGACCCAGCCAACACGGGGCTCTGATTCGACGCAGGCACTGAAGCCGCGGAAAGAAGCCGCAAGTAGCCCTGCGCGCTCTGCATTGAAAAGTCGTCTTCCCGGATTCGACTCGGCGCACTGCCCGACACGGGATGGGACACCGACGGCTGGAGCGACTGATCATCATTGACGACCATCTCGGGGTGCGTATTCCCCCCAGTGGCCAAGGCACGATGAATCTCACGAAACAGAAAATCCTGCACAGCGCGCGCATCACGGAATCGCACTTCGGCCTTGGTGGGATGGACGTTGACATCCACATGCCGGGGATCCAGCGTCAATGCAAGCACATAGGCAGGCTGACGGGCGTGATGCAGCACATCAGCATAGGCGCGGCGAATCGCGAAGCCGATCAGTCTATCCCGGACAATCCGACCATTGACGAAAAATAGCTGCTGATCCGTCGAGGCGCGCGCATAGCTCGGATCGGCCACCCAGCCACTGAGGCCAAGCCCGGATGCAGAGGAATCAATGGATCGAGCGCGCTCCAAAAAGCCCTGCCCCAGCATCTCGGCGATGCGGGTCGGCAGCTGTTCTGATAACAGATTTGAAGGGATGGGAGACAGGTCGAACAGGCGCCGCCCATTGTGCTCCAGCGTGAACCCCACCGTGGGGTGTGCCAGGGCAAATCGACGCATAAGCTGGTCGATCTGACCGAATTCGGTGCGCTCGGTACGCAGGAATTTTCGGCGGGCGGGCGTTTGATAGAAGAGGTCGCGCACCACCACGGTCGTTCCCCGAGGATGGGCAGCGGGTTTGCAGACGCCGGAGGCATCCTCGTTGCTGAGCGCCCAACCATGCGCCGCGTCGGCAACGCTAGACGTGACGGACACCCGGGCAATCGAGGCAATACTCGCCAGCGCCTCCCCCCGAAAACCCATGCTTTCGACAGATTCGAGGTCGTCCAGTGATCGAATCTTGCTCGTGGCGTGCGCCATCAAGGCCAGGGGCAAATCCGACTCATCCATCCCCCGCCCATCATCACGCACCGAAATTAGCCGCGAACCGCCCTCCTCGATGAGCACCACGACGCGCTGCGCGTCCGCATCAAGGGCGTTCTCAACCAACTCCTTCACGACGCTGGCCGGCCGTTCGACGACTTCGCCAGCGGCAATCTGGTTCACCAGGGTCGGGGGTAATACGGCAATAGCTGGCATTAAGAAACCGATTCGGGGAAAACGGGCATTTTCCCCCGGTCAGGTCATGAATACAAATTGAGGGGCAAGGCCGAACCGATCTGACAAGACCGGCTCGTCTTACAACATGGCGTAGCGTGTGCCTTCCGGCGCCCGTTCGGCGTAGTAGGTATTCACACCGGAGAGAATCGAGCGAGCGATCTCGTTCTGGTAGGCCGCCGTACGCAGGCGCGCCTCCTCGATCGGATTACTGATAAAGGCGCTTTCCACCAGAATCGACGGGATATCCGGCGATTTAAGCACCACGAAACCCGCCTGCTGCACCCGTTTAGAGTGCAGGTCGGTGACGCCACTGATCTGGGACAGGACGCGATGACCGAAATCTAGGCTGTTTTCCAGTGTCTTGGTTTGAGAGAGATCAAGCAGCACGGAAGCCACATCCTGATCATGATCGGCAATCGACGCGCCGCCCACGAAATCCGCCTCGTTTTCCCGATTGGCCATCCAGCGGGCCGCCTCGGAGGTCGCTCCGCCCTGGCTCAGACAAAACACGGAAGCCCCGCGGGCAGAGGTCACCCGAAACGCATCGGAATGCACGGAAACAAACAGGTCTGCTTTGGCCTTGCGGGCAATGGCCGTACGACCGCGCAGATGAATAAACCGATCCGAATCTCGTGTCATTACCGCACGCAGACCGGGGGTCGCGGCCACCATGGAATGGAGACGCCGACCGATATCCAGAACGATGTGTTTTTCCTTCGTGCCGCGTCGTCCGATGGCACCAGGGTCCTTCCCGCCGTGCCCCGGATCAATCACAATCACCAGATCACGGAATGTATGCCCTGCCTGGGCCTGGGGTTTGCTATCCGGATCCGTTGTATCCCGCGCCACCAGCGTCGTCGATTTGTCATGCGGCATATCGACCACAAATCGATACCCATGCCCATCACTCGGCGGCAACAGCAACATACGTGGCTTGACCGGCGCCTTCATGTCAAAAACCAGCCGAAGATCATAGCCGTTATGAATACCGACACGAAGATCGCTCACCACGGATCCAGCGGGTGCGGGCGGGATAGTAATATGTTCCATCTGGGTCTGGGTCAGATCGATCACCACGCGTGGCGGATTGTCCAGACTGAAGCTCTTGAAGTCCAACGGACCATTCACGTTGAACACATAACGGGTGTAGTCGGTTTGACGCGCGGCTTGCACGGCATTGATCACTCGTGCCGCGAGCACTTTATCGGGCGCAACCAAACCGAACACCGCCGTACTCGTACCGAGAACGGCACCCAAAAACTTCCGGCGATCCCAAGGATTCGAGGAATTATCAAACATAATTTGACCCTCACAAACAGATTCATCACAACGCAGGCACATCACACAGGGCAGGCCATGCTTAGAACTCATTCTGAACCTGAATAAGATTTTTTCAACATTTTTAATTAGATAGAGCCCTATCCTAAAGAGAATTGTCGAAAAAAATCTGCCGCATATCGGGCCGCCAAAAACAACAAAACGCTACATGTTGTGTTTTTTGCAGTAACGCAACACATGAGGGATGGGGGCGCGAACAAGCCGTCGTCAGAGGCGAATGAAGTAAGGCACTGCCGACAAAGCAAGGCCAATCAGCACCAACACATACACATTGGTCACAAAAAATGGATAAATGGTGAGCGCGAGCCCAACCGCCAGCGGCACGACCGCGCGCTGACTACGGGCATAAATCAGAAAACCGACACCCATCGAACTAAACAACAAGCCCCAAAGCATAACGGCCTGATCCATAATCTATACCTCTCGCACGTCATTTCGGCTTTGGCACGCGTCAAGCCAATCGGTTCCCTGTGCCGTTCGGGCACTCAGCACAAGCCGTCTTAGATCCGGCACCGTCGGAGCGGCCATGGCCAAGGAAATCTCCAGATCGGGCAAAGGCAATTCAGGCTCTGCCCGAACCGCCCACTCAATCAGGATCAGCGCCTGGTCGAATTCATCCCGCAATCCCAGATAATCCAGTTCTTCGGGCGAACCGAGCCGATAGAGATCCAGATGAAGGACGCGACGGGGTCCGTTCTGTCCATCGGTAAAATCATAGGGCTCGATCAGGGTATAAGTTGGACTACGGACCGGACCCGTCACCCCCAGGGCACGCAAAAATGCCCGCGCAAAGGTCGTCTTGCCCGCCCCCAGATCACCCACCAGGAAGACAAGCCCGCTACTGGGTGCCGTGCGTGCCAGATCTTGCGCCAGGGTACTGACGGCCGTCTCGTTCAGCTCGGAGAACATGCGCGTCGCCAGCGCGTGTGTCGTTAGGGTAGAAGACATGGTAGCTCCGCATCTGACCCCTGCATGCGCCCATTGGCCAACGCCCGAATCGGCAGCAACAAATCCGTCGCGGCCATGCCCCAGGAACCGTGCACCTCGGCTTCGATTTCACCGGCAACGGCATGCCAGCACACGCCACGACGCAATGCCTCATCCGGCGAATGCCCCATGGCCAGCAGGCCACCGATGACACCCGACAGCACATCCCCGGTCCCCGCCGTGGCAAGCGCCGGATCGCCCCGCACACAAATCTGCAATCCTGCGTTGACGGCCAGGATGCTTCCGGCACCTTTAAGAAGAGCCGCCGCTTGATAACGATCCCGCAAACGCGTTGCGGTCGACAGACGGTCGGACTGGATGTCAGCGGTCGAACAATCGAGTAACCGGCCAGCCTCCGCCGGATGGGGCGTGAGTACAGTGGGGTGATCACGACGCGCTGACGAGGACAAAAAACGTAATCCATCGGCATCGACGATCATGGGCCCCACAAACGCCAGCGCGGATTCCGCCAGACTGCGCGCCCAATCGTCCTGCCCCAATCCCGGTCCCAGCACGACAGCATCTGCCAGGGCCAACAGGGGCATCAAGGCATGAACCGCATCCACCCCGTGCACCATCAATTCGGGGCGTCCACCATTCAGACCGATGACCTGGGAAGGATGCACGGCCAGAATCACCTTGCCCGCTCCCACTCGCAGGGCGGCCTCCGCGACCATCCGGGCGGCGCCCCCCATGCCGAGATTCCCGCCGATCACCAGCACCGTGCCAAACGTTCCCTTGTGGCCATCCTTTGGTTTGACCGGTAACGGCTCGGGATGCAGTAGTAGCTGGGCGACAGGCGCTACATCGGGCGATGGCTGCCCCAGTAAGCTCAACATCACCCGCCCCACCAACGCCGAACCATGCCCCGTGAACAACCCCGGCTTGAGAGCGAGAAAACTCACCGTGACATCTGCCTGGACAGCACTTGCGTCGCTACCCTGGGGGGATTCCAGCACCTGCCCGGTATCGGCCAGCAGCCCCGAGGGCAGGTCTGCGGCAATCACACCAACGCCCGATCGATGGGCGGCATTGATTGCGGCCACCCAGGATGCGGCCACCCCCTCGATGGGGCGATTCAAACCGATGCCAAACAAAGCATCGACAACAACCTCAGCGTCCAATAGCCCGGCGGGCTCGTTGCGTATCCGGCAGTCCGGTGCGTAACGCATCAATTCCTGCCAAGCCTGCAGCGCTGCGTCAGCCCAGTCCTCGGCAGCCGACCAACCGAACAACTCGACAGTCAAACCGGCTTCGAGTGCTCGCCGTGCAACCACCAGCCCGTCACCCGCGTTCTGCCCCTTCCCGACCACGACCGCGACGCGACGCGCATCGGGCCACTGCCGCTGCAGTGCGATCAAAATCGCGGCACCGGCTTGGTCCATCAAGGCATACGGGGTCACCCCAGTCGCGAAGATTTTGTGCTCGTGCGCCCGGATCTGCCCGGCAGAAAAGACGGCGCTCAGCGCGGGTGCTATCCGGTGTTGTGATGGTGTTTCTTTAATCATTCAGGAAGGCTCAACGCTGCGGCAAGAAACCATGGACATCGAACACCCGCTGCAGTGTGGGTGCTGCCCGGGCCCGGGCTTTTTCCGCCCCATCGGCCAAAATTCGATCCAGGGCCGCCTCATCAGCGCGCAAATCCTGGAAACGCGCCTGAATCGGCGCCAGAAAATCGATTACCGCTTCACCAGTCTGCACCTTGAGGGCACCATAGCCTTGCCCCACCAGCCGCGATTCCAGCGCCGGAATCGACTCACCGGAAAAAATGGACAACAGGGTCAGCAGATTCGAGACCCCGGGCTTCTGCTCCAGATCAAAGCGAATCTCGGTATCCGAATCTGTGACCGCCCGCTTAAACTTCTTAAGGATTGTTTTCGGTTCATCCAGCAAACCAATATAACTCCCCTCGCTGGGATCGGATTTGGACATCTTCTTGGTCGGGTCCTGCAGAGACATGATCCGCGCGCCCGTTTCGGGAATGAACGGCTCGGGGACCGTAAACACATCCCCATAGATATGATTGAAGCGAGCAGCCAGATCGCGCGCCAGCTCCAGATGCTGCTTCTGATCAGCACCAACCGGCACATGTGTCGCCTGATACAACAGAATATCGGCGGCCATCAGCACCGGATAGTCGAACAAGCCAACATTAATACTGGCGTCCGGGCGCGTGGATTTGTCCTTGAACTGAGTCATCCGCTCCAGCTCGCCCATATAGGCATAACAATTGAGCATCCACCCCAGCTCGGCATGGGCCGGCACATGCGACTGAGCAAAAATCGTGTTTTTGTCGGGATCAAGACCGCAGGCGAGATAAAGCGCCACAAAGTCATAGCAACGGGCACGAAATACAACCGGGTCCTGACGGACCGTAATGGCGTGCAAATCAACCAGCATAAAGAGGGAGTCATGGGACTCCTGCATGGAAACCCAGTTACGCATTGCCCCGACGTAATGACTGATCAATAATTGCCCGGAGGGCTGAATCCCCGAAAGGACGATGGGGCGTTTGCTGCCCACTGAAGCGGTTTGAGTCATGAGAAACCTGGTGCACATGCGTGAAGTAAAACAAGGCTGCTGATCATAACAAATCTGCCCCCTTCGCCACGCATCACCGTTAAATAGCTCGATTTGACTTGCCTACTATCAATTTCTGACGTAGTATCTCGCGCCTTTGAATGATATCGAGCGTCCGCTTTTTAGGAGATCATCATGGCCCGAGTCTGCCAAGTCACCGGCAAACGTCCTGCCGTCGGCAACAACGTTTCGCATGCGAACAACAAAACCCGTCGCCGTTTCCTGCCCAACCTGCAACACAAGCGGTTTTGGGTGGAAAGCGAAGGCCGTTTCGTCAGCCTGCGCGTATCAACCAATGCTATCCGCACCATTGATAAAGTGGGTATCGATAGCGTTCTGGCCGATATGCGGGCACGCGGCGAAAAAATCTAACCACTAGAATTTATTCGGACCGAGTGGCATTAGGCCATGGTCTGATAAGGATAAAAAACCATGCGTGATAAAATTAAACTTGTATCCAGCGCAGGCACGGGTCACTTCTACACCACGACCAAGAATAAGCGCACCATGCCTGAAAAACTGGAACTGAAGAAATTCGACCCCGTTGTTCGTCAGCATGTGATCTACAAAGAAGCCAAGATCAAATAACCAAAAAATCTGGTCGGCATCGACCAGACTTCTTGCTTGATACGCTTTGCATACCCGCCCAGTGACAACCTGTGGTGGGTTTTCTCGTTTCTGGACACATCATGCCCGAACTGCCTGAAGTCGAAACCACCCGCCGCGGCATCGAACCGCACTGTCTCGGCCGCCGGATCATCCACGCCGTCGTCCACGACCCCCGTCTGCGCTGGCCGGTGCGCAGCGATCTGCCCGAGTGGCTTCATGATCGGCACATCATCCGCGTTGATCGACGGTCCAAATATCTGCTTATCGAATTTGAAAACAACGAACGCCTGCTGATCCATCTTGGCATGTCGGGAAGTCTGCGACTGGTCGATCCCGGAACCCCAAGAAGAAAGCACGACCATATCGAAATAGCATTCGATAGCGGCCGAGTTCTGCGCTATCACGACCCCCGGCGTTTTGGCGCCCTGCTGACGGATCACGTCAACAATCCCCATGAACGGCTTGCCAACCTGGGACCAGAACCCCTTGGCCCCGAGTTCACACCCGAATACCTGCACCAAAAAATCAAAAATCGGAAAACGGCCATCAAGCCCCTGTTGATGAATGCCGAGATTGTCGTGGGCGTCGGAAACATCTATGCCAATGAGGCCCTGTTTCTGGCAGGCATCCATCCAGCCATGCCAGCGAACGAGTGTAGCCCGGCTTTGGCAGAACGATTGGTGGCGGTCATTAAGGATGTGCTAACTCGCGCCATCGAACAGGGTGGTACCACACTGCGCGATTTTGTCCGTGAAGATGGTCAACCCGGTTATTTCAAACAAACCCTGAACGTCTATGATCGAGCGGACCAACCCTGCCGCATCTGCAGCACCCCCATCCAAAAAAATATCCAGGCGCAACGGGCCACCTATTTCTGCCCTGTGTGCCAGAATAACGCCGACTTACCGGCTTGAATCACAGGCTGGACTTGACATTTCCAGCGCACATGGCAAAATCACGCGCCTCAATAAAGATTCACGCATGAAAGATCGAGGAGTTTGATCCGTGGCAAATACCGCACAAGCCAAAAAGCGCGTTCGTCAGGCGGAACAAGCCCGTCAGCGCAACGTAGCACTACGTTCCCGCGTTCGTACCGAATACAAGAAAGTTCTCAAGGCTGTCGCCTCCGGGAGCATCGAGCAAGCACAAGCTGCTTACAAGACCGCCCAGCCCGTGATCGACAGCATGGTCAACAAGGGTATTCTGGCGAAGAACACCGCCGCACGTCGCAAGTCGACCCTGATCGGCCGCATCAAGACACTGTCTGCCTGATCCGTCAGGTATAGACCAAAAAAAAGCCCCGTTTTCGGGGCTTTTTTATTGGGCTGAAAAACGGGTCGGGCGCTCTTAACCCGCCTTCACCCCATACTCGGCGCGATATGCCTGCATGGCAACACGCGATGCGTCCAGTTGCGCGCTGTCCGCGCAAAAGGCAATCAGATCGTCCAGGCTGGCAATGTTAATGACGGCCAGATCGTAATCGCGCCGCAATTCACCAATCGCCGAAAGTTCGCCTTGGCCCCGCTCTTGCCGATCCATCATCACCGTCACGCCAACGGCCTGCGCACCTAATGCCGCGATTAGCTGAAGCGATTCGCGGATCGCAGTCCCGGCCGTAATCACATCATCCACGATCAGCACACGCCCGGCCAAAGGCGCACCCACCAGGTTGCCGCCCTCACCGTGATCCTTGGCTTCCTTACGGTTGAATACCCAAGGAATGGGCTTGCCGGTTCGCTCGGCCAAGGCAATGGCCGTGGCTGCCGCCAAGGGAATGCCCTTGTACGCGGGCCCGAACAATACGTCGAACTCGATACCGGAGGCCAGGATGGCATCCGCATAAAACCGGCCGACAGCTCCGAGTGCCTCACCGGTGGCAAAGGACCCTGCGTTGAAGAAGTACGGGCTTTGCCGCCCCGATTTCAAGGTAAATTGACCAAATTTCAGCGCGGCATGATCCAGCGCAAAACGAATGAACTCTTGTCGAAAATAGCTCACAATAAATCCTAAATCAACCGCTTCGGCTCAAAGCACTTCGCGGGGTTGGGGTACGAGGCGGAATACGTGAAACCCGCATTCCGGCAATTGTGCCAGAGTTTCGCCCCTTCGATTCACATTTACCACCCGCCCCTCACTCGCGGCCTTAAACCCCTGCTAGGAGGCTCTGGGCCGGATCAGCCATCCCATGATCGACAGTAACAGGGCCAGATACACCCCAGCCATGCCCCAGGCCGACAAGGCAAGCAATCCTGCGTGAAAACCGACACCCAAGGTTTCGACCCGCAGAAACCAGAACAAAACTGCGGCGATGAAGGCGCCACGCAGCAGACCCGTCATATGAATGTTTCGCCCGGTATGACCGGCGCTCACCCGCAACAGCATCCCTGGGCCGAATACCCCCAGGACCCCGAGCCCCAGAGCGTGGACACCAGCATCGAGCCACTGTCCGCGCAGAGGCATCGACAACGTGGGCGACAACGCAATGGCCAGAATAAATACCCCCAACAAAACCAGCAAGTAACCCACAAACAACACCAGGAGCATAGGCTCGCGCAGCACACGACGATCCCACCAACGCCCCAGGGCATGAACGCCAAAGAACACAATCACCAGCGCCGAAATAGGCAACAGCACCTGACGCGTCAGCGGCAATGGAATCAAACCCAGAAACAGCAGCAAAAACGGCCCCGCGCCGGATATCCATGCCAACGGCATGCCCAAATCCAGATCCCGTTGCCCCGTGATTCCTCCAGTAAAAGCCGGGATAACGCGCTGAGCCATAAACAGCACGACGGCCACCAGTGGCCACACGCCAGCCCAGGCTATCTCAGCGTGCAGATCGGGGGAATTGATGCGCGCTCGGAAATACACATCCAGGATCGACAGCATGGTTAATGCGGCCGGGAAGAGTAAATTTCGCCACTGCCGATGTCGAACAATAGGCGGCAGGATCACCGCTGCCACCCAAAGGGGGACTGCCGCAGAAAGGACAAACCCGGGCCATTCCCCCATACCCCCCAGAAGAATCAGCATGCGGGCTATCCACCACAACAGAACAATGGCAAGCAGCCCGGTAGGCGACATCATTCTTTGACCGGTCCAGTTTTGTACCGCTGTCAGCAGAAAACCCGCCAACAACGCCACACCCAGACCAAAAATCATTTCATGGGCGTGCCAACGCCAGTCACTGATCACCATCGTGGTTGGCGAGGGCAATGCGCCCCCCATGGCCACAGAAAACCAGACCCAGCCCCACAATCCAAAAAGCACGACACCAGCCACGAGCAGGGACAGAAACCAGGGACGGAACCCCACGGACAACACCGCAAATCGTTTCATGAATCATGACCTCGTCGAGCGTGAGCGGTTTCCAATACCAGGCAGCAATCCTGCAAGGCGGGGAAAAGACAACGTTCTTCAAAAGCAATGTGCTCAGCCAGAAGCTGGCCCAGGGTCTGGTAAGTTATCTGATCGTTAGTTTGATCCACGCTCTGCACCAGAGCAGTCAGCATCTCGATCATCGCAGAAATGGCACGATGCTCCCGATGCATGCGATCGAGTAATGCTTCAATGGGGTGACCATCCGGCAGACCTTCGACCAACCCGGCAAAACATTTTTCTTCTTCTGCAAAATGATGGGTGAGCGCAACGGCTTCCCCCTGCAGTCGGTACGGCAATCGAACCGCGTCATAATCACTGCGCTGCAGATCTCGCGCCAGTCGCAATGTTTGATGATGTTCTCGCGACAGCGGTCTCAGATAGTCGTGTCGTCGCATTACCTTCTCCCATCAATCCAATGGTTATCGCGAATAAGGGGGGCTACCGATCGGTGGCCGCCCTGCCAATAGAAGCATATTACATACCTCTTTCTAGACCACCAAGACTAATCTCCGAACAATCTGCTAGATTGGCATCAACACAAAGGTCCGCTTCCCGAAACAAGACTCGCCCTGCCCTGCATAAAAAACGGAATCAGCAACCTCATGCAACTTAATCAACAAACCGACTATGCCCTGCGGGTACTCATTCTTCTGGCACGCGAGACTCAGCGCGCCGAAAAAGACCCCGATTTGGCGCCGCGTCTGGTCACCATCCGTGAAATCGCAGACTTCTATCGAATCTCCCACAACCACTTGATGAAGATCGTCACACGCCTGACCGAGCAGGGATTCGTGCATGCTCAGCGCGGGCGCGGGGGCGGGCTCCGACTGGGCCCGGACGGTCTGGCCATCAATGTCGGACAGGTCGTGCGCGTGATGGAAGGCAGCTGGCAGATGGCTGCCTGCTTTTCACCCGAAAATACCTGCCCAATCCAGGGCAATTGTCAGTTGGAATGGACGCTCCACGAGGCCTTGCAGGCTTTCTTGTCCGTGTTGGATCGCCAAACCTTGGCC
Source organism: Halothiobacillus sp. (assembly GCA_024636015.1). Classification (GTDB taxonomy): domain Bacteria; phylum Pseudomonadota; class Gammaproteobacteria; order Halothiobacillales; family Halothiobacillaceae; genus Halothiobacillus. The sequence goes on along the minus strand of JAGXHU010000091.1, from coordinate 19,545 downwards.
GACATGGTCGGTACGATCAAAAAGCCGCAGCCGCAACTGATTCAAGAAATCAGGCAAATGAATCGCCGAGGATAATCGAAAACTCTATGACGGCGATGATTTAAGGGCTCTGGAAAAAACAAAGGCAGCCCCCGACCAAGGATTGATCGGAGATTGCCTTCAGCGCCACTAATTCGTAAAAACCATCTTCGTGAAAACGGACAGCGCACACGAGGTGCCTCATCCACCCGACATGTAGATGGCTTAGTGCTTCAACACCAGATGTCCTTCCTCGACTTCGACGGTGATGGTGTCGCCGGGCACAAATGAACCCTTGAGAATGGCCTGTGCCAGGGTATTTTCCAACTTCTGCTGGATGGCCCGCCTCAGGGGGCGCGCGCCATAGACGGGATCGAACCCCGCCTCGCCCAGCAAATCCAATGCGGCAATGCTCAAATCCATACGCAGATCCCGTTCGGCCAACCGCTTGCGCAAAAAGTCGATCTGAATATCAACGATCTGACGAATCTGTTCGCGGCCCAGCGGATGGAAAACCACCACTTCATCGATCCGATTGATGAATTCCGGTCGGAAGTGACCGCCCACGATTTCCAGCACGGCGGATTTCATGGCCTCATAGTCATTGTCTTCCGCCATTTCCTGGATCGTGTGCGAGCCCAGGTTTGAGGTCATCACGATTACGGTATTACGGAAGTCGACCGTGCGGCCTTGGCCATCGGTCAAACGACCATCATCCAGCACTTGCAGCAAGACGTTGAACACATCGGGATGCGCCTTCTCCACCTCGTCGAGCAGGATGACCGAGTAGGGCTTTCGGCGCACGGCCTCGGTCAGATAACCACCCTCTTCATAACCCACATAGCCCGGTGGCGCACCGATCAATCGAGCCACGGAGTGCTTCTCCATGAACTCGCTCATGTCGATCCGCACCATGGATTCCTCGGTATCGAACAGGAAAGAAGCCAGGGCCTTAGTCAGCTCGGTCTTGCCCACCCCCGTCGGCCCGAGGAACAGAAATGAACCATTGGGTCGATTCGGGTCGGACAATCCCGCGCGCGAACGCCGAATGGCATCCGCCACGGCGCCGACCGCCTCACGTTGGCCGACCACCCGCAGCTGCAGCGCCTCTTCCATCCTCAGGAGCTTGTCCTTCTCGCCTTCAAGCATCTTGGCGACCGGAATGCCGGTGGCGCGCGCTACCACCTCGGCAATTTCCTCCTCACCCACCTTGTTGCGCAATAAGCGGGGCGTCGTGGCACTGGAATCTGCGGCCAATTCCGCAGAATGGGCTTGTTCCAGCTGACGCTCAAACTCGGGAATTCGGCCATATTGCAACTCAGACATGCGTGCCAGATCGCCGGCACGACGCGCGGTTTCGAAATCGGCCCGCGCATGATCGAGCTGCTCCTTGATCTTGGCACTGCCCTCCACACTGAGCTTCTCGGCCTTCCAGATTTCTTCCAGATCGGCATATTCGCGTTCCAGCCGATCGATCTGCTCTTCGAGATCAGACAGACGCTTCTTGCTGGCCTCATCCGACTCTTTTCTCAGGGCGACCTGTTCAATCTTGAGCTGAATCAGGCGACGCTCAAGACGATCCATTTCCTCGGGCTTGGAATCGATCTCCATCCGCAGACGACTGGCGGCCTCATCGATCAGATCAATCGCCTTGTCCGGCAATTGGCGATCGGTGATGTAGCGATGGGACAGCGTGGCCGCGGCCACAATGGCCGGATCGGTGATATCCACCCCGTGATGCACCTCATAACGTTCCTTCAACCCGCGCAAAATGGCGATGGTGTCCTCGACGCTCGGTTCGTCCACAAGCACTTTCTGGAAACGGCGCTCCAGCGCGGCATCCTTTTCGATGTACTTCCGATATTCGTCCAGCGTGGTCGCGCCGATGCAGTGTAATTCACCGCGTGCTAATGCCGGCTTGAGCATATTGCCCGCATCCATCGCGCCTTCGGCCTTGCCGGCCCCGACCATGGTGTGGATCTCATCGATGAACAGGATCACCTGACCTTCCTGCTTGGCCACATCGTTCAGCACCCCTTTCAGGCGCTCCTCGAAATCGCCGCGGAACTTCGCACCCGCCAGCAAGGCGCCCATATCCAGCGATAGGACGCGCTTGCTTTTGAGGCTCTCCGGCACTTCGCCATTGACGATACGCTGGGCCAAGCCCTCGACAATCGCCGTCTTGCCGACGCCCGGCTCGCCGATCAGTACCGGGTTGTTTTTGGTGCGGCGCTGCAATACCTGGATGGCCCGACGGATTTCTTCATCCCGGCCAATCACCGGGTCGAGCTTGCCTTGTTCGGCGCGCTCGGTGAGGTCAATACTGTATTTAGCCAGTGCCTGACGCGACTCCTCGGCATTCGGATCGTTGACGGACTGACCGCCGCGTACCGAATCGATCGCCTGATTCAAGGCACCCTTGCTCGCCCCGGCTTTGCGCAGGATATCCCCAAGAGCACTCTTGTCCTCGACGACCGCCAGCACGAACAATTCGCTGGAAATATATTGGTCCTTGCGGGTTTGGGCCTGTTTGTCGGTCACATTCAGCAATCGTGACAGATCGTTGGAGAGATGAACCTCCCCCGCTGCACCACCAGAAACGGCGGGGATTTGGTCGAGCATTTCGCCCAGATGGGAACGCAGCAGGCCCACATTCACATCGGACTGCGCCAGCAAATGCCGCACGGTACTCCCTTCCTGATCGAGCAGGACCGCCAATACATGAACGGGTTCGATAAATTGATGATCCCGGCCCACGGCCAGTGACTGAGCATCCGCCAGCGCCATCTGAAACTTGGCTGTTAGTTTATCCATCCGCATGAGGCAACCCCTGGTTATTCGTTAAGCATCTCGCAGATATGGCGCCGATATGAGTGAATTCAAGCCAAAAACCCTGTTCCTTACAATGAAAAATTCCTCGCGTCAAAAGCGAACAGCATCTATAAATACCCGCCTTGATTTATTTTCCGAATAAATCATTAGCAGGCACGTTTAAAATAGCTCGACAATAACAATGAGCAGACACACGTCCGGAGTTCCCGATGCATCAGACCAGCTTCAACGAAACCTACCCCGTGTACGAGACGGAGATTGCCAAAAGCGAGACGACCGCTGCAAGCACCGAGGAAATCATGGCTCGGCTAAAAAAGGTCATCGAGACTGACCCGACGGCAGCCTTCATCGGTCTGTTTGATCATTACGATCACACAGCCCAACTGCCGGGCGGCGAAATTGCCCCGGACATTCGTGCCGCCCAGAATATTGTGTTTTGCTTTGGCCTGAAGCTGCCAAACCCACAGGTGATGGCCGTACGCCCGCGTTCAATCGGCGTCACGGAATTCGATGACCGGTTTGTCATCAATTTCATGGAGCCCCCCATGCCCGCCCCGGCCCTCATCATGACGGAATGGATCAACGCATTACGCGACCGAACTGCGGCCTAGGTTAGTTAGAGAAGGCTTATGGGCTGGATGGTAACTCACCCACGCCACAACGTCTGATCTTGGCCCATCAAGAATGGGCGGATTTGGCGCTCACCGGTTGATCCAAAACGGGTGCCGGCACAACAGGCGCATCCAGACGAAGACGCCCGTCCAGACGCTCCGCACTTTCCTTGACCCAGTTCACAAGTTCGAGCTGACCACTCATGTGCTCGACAATCGCCGTGCAGTGCTCAACCCAATCCCCGGAATTGGCATAGGTCACACCCTGCTCTTCACGCAGATTGGCATGATGGATGTGCCCGCAGACGATCACATCGACCTGATGCGCGCGGGCATGCCGGATGGCTGCCTGTTCGAATTTCTCGATATAGATCCGCGCATTCGGCACCTGCTGCTTGATGGCCAGCGACAGCGACCAGTAGCCCTTGCCCAGCCAACGCCGCACCCGGAAGCTGGCCCGATTGGCCCACATCAGCACCTCATACCCCGCGTTGCCGATCCATTTGAGCAACCGGCTGTGACGAACCACGCTATCGAATTCGTCTCCGTGCAAAATCAGCGCTTTACGCCCATCGGCCAGGGTATGCAGGTACTCGCGGTGGATCTGAACGCCACCGATTTCCGACCCGAGATAATCGCGGAAAAATTCGTCGTGATTGCCCGGCACGTAGATCACCCGCGTACCGGCCGAGGCCAATTCCATGAACTTCTGCAACAACTGGGTATTGAGCAGGGGCCAGTGCCAGCGACTGGTTTTCATTTTCCAGATATCGAACACGTCGCCATCGAGAAAGAGATACTCGCAACGGACATGGGCGAGAAAATCCAATAGATATTCCGCCCGCGCATCCTTGGTCCCCAGATGCACATCGGAAATAAAAATGCTGCGATAAATGAACGGCTGATTGGCTTGCGGCATGGGATGGTCACTCCGATGGATTCACCAGTGACATTTATGCCTCAAACAAGTGACACGACCATGTTGATTTCGTGTCAAGAATCTTTCAGCGCACGATCATTTCCTTATTTTTTGCGTAATTGCAGATCGGCATGACGACTGACCAAGCGATCCAGAAAAAGGATGCCGTCGAGATGGTCGACCTCATGCTGCGCAATCCGCGCCTCGAATCCGTGCATCGTGAAACGCAGTGATTTGCCGAACGGATCCTGCGCTTTCAGCTCGATGCGCTCGGCGCGGATCACCTTGCCGGTATAGTCCGGCACCGACAAACACCCTTCCCGCCCTACAGCGAACCCATCCCAAGCCGTGATTTCCGGATTAATCAGAACCAACGGACCATGGTTATCGACCGGTCGTTTGGCGCGGGTCGCATCCACAATGCAGATGCGCCGCAAGTCACCCACCTGGGGGGCGGCAATCCCCACGGCGCCCGGCCCGCCCGAGCAAGTCTCCTGCAGGTGTTCAATGAATTCGCGCAGGGCTGCATCGAACTGGTCCACGGCGTCGCAGGTGGTTTTCAACCGCTCATCGGGGTAGGTGAGAATATCCAGGGCCGCCACGCTTAACCCCGCACCGTATCGAGGGGCACGGCCCGAACCGAAAGCCCCTGCTGATTCAGGGACGATACGGCCTGTTCGATCTTATCGAGTCCCTGCCGAGCCTCTCCCTCAATCTGCATAATGTAGATCGGAGACGTAGTCGAACCACCCACATCCGAACGCAGGTCCAAAATATTGAACCCGGCCTCGACCAAGGCACCGGCCACGTCGGCCACAATCCCCGCCCGGTCTGCGCCATGCACCGTCACCAGCACATCCGGTTCGCGCTTCTCATGCAATGCGGCATCGGTTTCGTCGATGTGCAGCTTGAGGTCGAACTGGGCACGTACCGATTCGAGCAGGCCCATCACCGTTTCCGGCGATCCTGCCGCACGGACCATCAGCATAATGGCGAATTGATTTCCCAGCCGGAGCATGGCGGCTTCGCCCAGTTCAGCGCCAGCACCAAATAAAATCCGGGTCAGATTAGCCACAATCCCAGGCTGGTCCGCACCGACCAGAGTCAAAATCAACCATTTTTCTTGCATATTCTCTGACATAACCATGTTCTCCTCGTAATCGTAATTTCTCTACGCGCCACTTACCCAGAACAGATCGTGTCACCCGATCGCCAGGCGAGGGTCGCCATTCGGCCTGTACGACCCGCATCCCGACGGAAGGAATAAAACCGCTGCGGATCACTGAACGTGCAGAGCCCGCCGCCGAAAATATGCCGGATCCCGGCACGTTGCATGCTCATCTGCGCCAAAATAAAGAGGTTTGCCTGATATTTACCGGGATGGATGCTCGGGCTAAAACCCGCCGCGTCTTCGGCATACGCATCGACAAAGGCCGACCGCACCTCACCACCCACTTCGAAGGCCTGGGGACCGATCGCCGGACCTATCCAGGCCATCATCTCGGCAGGGGCGGCGTTAAACCGCGCGATGGTCGCCGCCAGAACACCCGCAGCCAGTCCGCGCCAACCGGCATGGGCTACAGCAAGCTCCCGGCCGTCGCGACTGCAAAAAACCACCGACAGGCAATCCGCCGTCAGCACACTAAGTACGACCTGTGCCTGATCGGTATAACCCGCGTCCGCATCCGGCAGCCTTTCCGGGCCCACGCCATCGGCGACAATGACGCCATGCACCTGATTCAGCCAGCGCGGTTCCGACGGCAGGCCCGCCTGGGTTTTCAGTCGGGCCCTGTTGGCAGTCACCGCTGCCGGATCATCCCCAACGTGGGTGGCCAGATTCAACTGATCGAAGGGCGACGCGCTAATCCCCCCAAGTCGCGTGGTCACCACCGCATGCACGCCGGGCGGGGCGGGCCAGTCGGCCCGAATCAGAACGGGATCAGTTCTCGTCTCGGACATAAATGACCTCAGCCTCGTCGGGATCCGGATCACTGGGCGCAGGTCGATACGTCATCCGGTCCCGATGTTCGGTCAACAACTCCAGCAATTCAAGCATGTCGTCGGGCAGCGGTGCCTCGAAACGCATCACCTCGCCCGTCACCGGATGCGCCAATGTCAGGAAGCGGGCATGCAGCGCCTGACGTTCGAAATGCCTCAGGATGTCAATCAGTGCGGTCGAGGCCCGATGCGGCAGACGCGGGCGGCCACCATAAACCGGGTCGCCAATAACCGGATACCGAACATGCGCCATGTGTACGCGGATCTGGTGCGTTCGACCGGTTTCCAGCTGGACCCGTAACCAGGTTTGCTCGCCGAACTGCTGTAGAACCCGATAATGCGTCACGGCGGGTTTCCCCATCGTCGTCACCGCTTGCCGCTGCCGATCACGCGGATGCCGCCCGATGGGTTTATCCACGGTACCACCCGCCACCACATGCCCCATGACGACCGTATCGTATTCACGTCGAATCTTGCGGGCGGCCAGATTCGCCACCAGGACCCTGTGCGCGCCCAATGTCTTGGCGACTACCATCACGCCGGAGGTTTGTTTGTCCAAACGATGCACGATCCCGGCGCGAGGCACGGATACCAATGACGGGTCGTGAAACAGCAGGGCATTGACCAACGTGCCATCGGGGTTACCCACCGCCGGATGCACCACGATATCCGGCGATTTGTTCAGCACGATGATGGCATCATCCTCGTACAGAATATCCAGGGGAATATCCTGAGGTTCGGCGGACACCTCTTCCTCCACCTCGGCCAACAGAGCGACCGTCTCGCCACCCAGCACCTGGGCACGGGTACGCGCCGCGATACCATCGACCAAAATGTCACCGGATTTGATCCAGCCCTGAATCCGGCTGCGCGAAAAATCCGGCCAGCATTGTGCCAGGGCCTGATCGAGTCGCTGACCGGCGCAGTGATCCGGAATAATCAGGGTTTCTTCAAGGTGCATATCGTGTCCAAAAGTAAATCGCCCCCGTGCTCAACAAATGCACGCGGGGCTCGCCAAAAAATGAAAATAACCCAGCTTTTTATTGTTCGGTTTATCGCTTGGTTTATCGGTTTGAATCTGCGAACATAAGGCGCTCGAATTCTATACGTTCGCCTATTTTTATTTCAGGATTTCCATTCAGTATGTCTGCCCACACCCACTGGCATCAAGTGTTCCGCACCTCTAAACTGATCAGTGGCTTGGTCCTTGCCGGCAGTATCGCGCTGCTCAGCGGTTGTTCCTGGTTTTCCAAGGATGACTCGGACAAGGTCGACCTGTCTGACCCGACCATCTCTGCGGCCCAACTCTACGACGAAGCCACGCAAGCGATGCATGAAGCCGACTACGGCACGGCCATCAAGAAGTTCGAAACCCTCGAGGGTCGCTATCCGTTCGGGGCCTACACCGAACAGGCTCAGCTGGAAGTCGCCTACGCCTACTACAAATACGATGAGCCCGATTCGGCCATCGCCGCCGCCGACCGGTACATCCAGCTTCATCCTCAAGGCAAGAGCGTCGACTACGCACTCTACCTGAAAGGGCTGGCTAACATGGATCGGGGTGACTCGCTTCTCAACCGGATTGCCAAGCCCGATCTGGCCTATCGGGACCAAAGCATCCTGAAGAATGCCTTCCAGGCCTTTGCCGAACTGGTGAAGCGTTATCCCGACAGTCGGTACACCACCGATGCCAGTCTGCGCCTCGTCAAGATCCGCAACTATCTGGCCGAACACGAAATCTATGTTGCGAAATACTACATGCGGCGCGGTGCATGGCTGGCTGCCGCTAACCGGGCACAAACGGCGCTAACCGACTATAACGGCTCGCGCGCCACCATTCCCGCCCTGAAAATCCTGATTGAGGCCTACACCAAATTGGGGCTCACCACCGAAGCAAACGATGCCGAACAGGTGCTCAAGGCCACGCTTGATGCCAACAAGCGCCCGGAAGCCAAAAGCTAAACAAACGCGTCAATCCTGCGGTTCACAACACCCCCACAGAGCAAACTGCTTGTGGGTGTGTTGTCGTTTACTGCCCCGCTGAACCCGTCGAAGCCTGAACAATCTCGGGAATCAAAGCACTGGCGGGGCGATATCCCGGCACGCTGCTGCCATCCGGCATGATGATATACGGGGTACCGGTCATGCCCAGCTCATCCGCGAGCTGCATGTTCGCATCAATCATCGCATTCTTGCAGGCCGGCCCACCGAGTGGCCGATGCGCCATAGCGGCGCTCAGATCCGCTTTCTGCTGATGACCACACATGATCTGCGAAGACTCCACGTAGCCTTGCGAACCCTTGCCATCGCGCGGGGTCAGGATCGTCTGAACTTCGATTCCAGCCTTCTGCAGGGCGGGAATCTCGCCATGCAGCTTCTCGCAGAACGGACAGGTGGGGTCTGTCAGGACCCAGATCGTGCTCTTCTTCACACCTTCGGCCGGGTAGATCATCTTGTGGTCGGCCGGCACCGTTTTCAACAGTTCGAGATTCTGCAGACTACGCACGCGCGCCGTGAGGTTGGCCTGCGCTTTCAGGTCGAGCAAATTGCCGGCAAAAAGATAGCGGCCATCGGCCGTCACATAAGCAATCTGCCCTTTGGAAAGCACCTGATAAATCCCTTTGACCGGTGTCGGTGTCACGCTATCGATGGGAAGATTAGGCATGTATTGCGTCAGGTTCTTGCGAATGACCTGCTCGTCGGCAGACGAATCGGCCCAGACTGTCTGTACGGCTATCTGTACGGAAAGGCCAACGACGGAAGCCGTAATGGCGGCACGAACCAGGGAACGGGAAAACTTCATGAAACTGCACTCTCGATAAAAGCCAAAAAAACAGGAAAAACAGGAAAAAAATCGCGGACCCTCGGGAAAGCATCCCACTATCGCTTATCCCCGAGGATGATGTTTGACATGCAGTGCCTTCAGGCGTGCGGTTGCAACATGCGTATAGATCTGTGTCGTCGACAGATCCGAGTGCCCGAGCAACATCTGCAGCACACGCAAGTCCGCACCATGATTCAGCAAATGGGTAGCAAAGGCATGGCGCAGAGTGTGCGGGGAAGGCAACCGAGTCAACCCGGCCTGGGCCGCATGACGCTTGATAACGTACCAAAACGCCTGCCGAGTCATCCCCTCCCCGCGCTCCGTCACAAAGATTTGCGGCGACTCGCGACGAACCAACAGCGCCGGGCGCGCCGTCTGCAGGTAACGCCCCAGCCACAGGATCGCCTCATCCCCCACCGGCACCAATCGCTCCTTGTTACCTTTGCCGGTAACGCGAACAACCCCCTGCACGAGATTGATCTGACCGAAACTCAGGCCAATCAGTTCCGAAACGCGCAGGCCCGTGGCATACAAAAGCTCAAGCATCGCCCGATCCCGTAACCCCAAGGGCTCACCGACATCGGGCGCCATCAGCAACCGCTCCACTTCCGCCTCGGAAAGCGATCCGGGCAAGGTTCGCGGCAAGCGCGGCGCGGCAAGTGCCGTGCTCGGATCCTGCGTGATGACATCCTGTCGTTTCAGCCAGGCGTAAAAACGTTTCAAGGCCGAACGAAGCCGGGCCACGGATCGTGCGGATTGCCCCTCGCCCAGACGCGTACCCAGCAAGCGCATCAGATGCTCGGGGCCAGCCGTCGCCAACTCGATCCCGCCTGTTTTAATCAATTGAGCAGCGGCCTGCCGCAGATCCGTCCGATAGGCCAGTTGCGTGTTACGCGCCAGTCCTTCTTCCAACCACAGCGCGGCAATGAATTCCTCGATATACCGATCCGTCTCCTCTGACAGCGGGACTTTCTCGATCATTGCCCCATGCTCCCGGTCGCGCGCATCGACAGGATCTGCCCGAAGGGTGGATCCGGCTGGCTAGATGGCGCGGCGGCACGTACCACTGCAGGCACCAGCCAGAAGACAGGAAAATGCGGGGGATGGACGGGGTAGTCGCCCATCAGATCCGTACAGTAGACCAGCGCGTCCAAAGCCGCGTCACCCGCCAGCCGATGAAACACCGGCCGGAAATCCGTGCCGCCACCACCCTCGAACGGGGGCAAGGTAGCCGCGCCCTGAATCGAACGATCAAGATGAATTCGGTTATCGCAGGTGAGCAACCGGAGTTGCAGTGGCAACAGGCCACGCAATGCCTCGATTTCTCTGAAAAACTGTTCAAACCATAGGGGATCAATGGAACCGCTGACATCCAGCGCGACCGCAAGGCGCAACTGGCGCCCCGCGAGGCGAGGCAAAATGAAGGGCTCAACCCGTCGCCGTGCCGGGCGATCAAATTGCCAGCGCTGATAACTGCGCTGAAGCAGCCAGAGGCGGAGCAGCGCACGCCAATCACTACCCCGTTCATCTCGTTTGGCCGTCGCCGATCCCATGACCGGTCGGGCGCGCAGGCCGCCGCCGGCCTCGGCCATTCGCGGGGTTGTCGCCTGCAGATCACCCCCCTCCGAAGTGGCTGATTTGGACTCATCCGGGGCTGAATCCAACGCGGTATCTGGCAACATCGCCGATCGGGAAGCCGCCGGATCCGGTTCTGCCGAAGGCTTTCCCACCGGTCGCACCGCCCAGGTTTCCCCTGGTGCGCTCACCGGTACACCGGGCCACGTACCGTGATGATCTGCGCACCAGGCAACCTCACTCGGGGCGATACCCAACGATGCCAGCAGACGTTGCGCGGCCCCATCCAGCGTCTCATCCGCCACCGACGCATGCTGGCGCCACGGGCGATGTCCCAAAGCGGCATGCGCGGCCAGATGGAGCGCAGCCTGAGCCAACTGGGCACGGCTGCTCTGAGCGAGCCAGTCGGCCCGAACGACAACGGAAGCGTCACTCAGACCGACCGCGCCGCCCTGCATCACGATCTCGACTCGCGCGGGCAATGAACGGATCAGGGCGGGCCACTGGTGCATCAAATGCTGCCGCACTTGTTGCCAGCGATCGGCATCACCCCCCGGGTACATGACCGTCCCGCTCCGGCTGGCCAAGCTGACCTGGCTGGCCAGAGGCCGAACCGCGCCGAGCCACCCAGACCGAGAAGGCGGGCTCATCGAATAATCGATCACCTACCGTTTGGTGCAATTGTTCGATCAAGCCGAAACTCAAGCTGTCATCGGGCAATTCCGTGGCCAGAGACAGAGCATCGCCCAAACCGATCCGTTGCTGCCCGACCGCTTCTCGAATTCGTCGCACGGCATCAATCTGCGCGGGTAAATCCGCCAGATTGCGTAGCGCATCCGGCGTATGCAGCCAGTCCGACACCGGATTTTGTTGCCCCGCAAACTCGGCCAGCGCGGTCGCCGCCGCCTGCCCCACGCACGCAGCGATATGTGCGAAGGTGGTGGCATCCAGCAAAGGACGACGTTTGATGATGCGATCCGCAAAGACCCAGCTCCGTGGGCTGGGAAAGGCCGTGATATCTGGCTCGGGTGAAAAACGGGCGAGCCACTCGGGCTCGGCCGCCATGAAATCACAGAGCACGGGGCTGATATCGCTCCGGGCTGCCCAATCCAGCCAGGCATCGACATCGGCCTGCAGCGTGACATGCATGAATCGGTTTGCCAGTGGTGCCGGCATCGAATAGGTGATCCCCCGGTCATCCAGACGATTCCCTGCCGCAATGATGGTCCAACCATCCGGCAGACGATAAACCCCCAGACGCCGATCAAGAATCAATTGGTATGCACTGGCGGCGACCGCAGGCGGTGCGGCATTGATCTCGTCCAGAAACAGGATACCCTCGGCGCCATCGCGCTCGGCATCCGGCAGCTCTTCGGGGGGAATCCAGCGCACCCGACCCTGATCGTGCAGCGGGATGCCGCGCAAATCGGTCGGCTCCAGCTGAGATAGCCGCAGATCGATAAGGGTCAACCCTTGTTGGCGCGCTGCCTGACGAACCAGATCGGATTTGCCGATACCCGGCGCCCCCCAGATCATCACCGGGACGGCATGCACCGGGTGGCACACGGTTTCATCCAGCAACTCAGCCAGCAGGCGGGCATCCATCGCGGGGATTGTCGAAAACAGGGTAGGATCAGGATTCATTGTGTATTTACTTGATTGACTAATAACGCGCCTAACTAATTTACACCCCTTTTCAGGGCAAACCGCTCCGATCTCGTGCAAAGCCTATGGTCAAGCCCGTCTGCATTTGGCACCATACCCGGCTTATCATCACGCATCAAACTTGGCGCGCTTGGCGAACGACGGAATAGTCGCGCAAAAATACCTCGAGGAATACACCATGAATAATCTCGAATCGACGCTAACGGAAAATCGGGTCTTCCCACCGAATCCCGACTTTGCCGCACAGGCACGCATCGGCTCTCGTGCCGCCTATGATGCCCTGGTGGCCGAAGCCGAACAGGATTATGAAGGCTTCTGGGCCCGACAGGCTCGCGAATGGCTGACCTGGGACAAGCCCTTCAGCACGGTGCTGGACGAATCGAAAGCACCCCATTACCACTGGTTCGGCGACGGCATGCTCAATGCCTCCGTCAACTGCATCGACCGCCATTTGCCGGCCAAGGCGGACAAGACTGCCCTCATTGCGGAAGCCGATGACGGCAGCATCCGGCACATCAGCTACCAGCAGCTGCACGATCAGGTGGCCCAAATGGCCAACGGCCTGAAAAGCCTGGGCATCATCAAGGGCGATCGCGTCATTATCTATATGCCGATGATTCCCGAAGCGAGCGTCGCCATGCTCGCCTGCGCCCGCATCGGTGCCATTCATTCTGTGGTGTTCGGCGGTTTCTCGGCTGAGGCGCTGCGCGACCGGATCAACGACACTGGGGCGAAAATCGTCATCACTGCTGATGGCGGGATGCGTGGCGGACGCGCCATTATGCTCAAATCTGCGGTAGACAAGGCAATTGAGCATGGCTGCCCCAGCGTGGAACGGGTTGTCATGTTTGAACGGCTCGGCAACCAGTCATCCGCCCTCGTCGCCGATCGTGATATCACCTGGACCAAATTGACTGCAGATCAGCCAACCACCTGCACACCAGTCAGCGTCGAGGCAGAACATCCTCTGTTCCTTCTGTATACCTCCGGCTCCACGGGCAAGCCCAAGGGCGTCCAGCACTCGACCGGCGGCTACTTACTCAATGCCGCACTCACCAACGCGTGGGTCTTCGATCTCAGGGATGACGACGTCTACTGGTGCACGGCCGACGTCGGCTGGATTACCGGCCACAGCTATGTCACCTACGGCCCGCTGGCCCTCGGCGTGACCCAGGTTATCTTCGAAGGCGTACCCTCCTACCCCAATGGTGGCCGTTTCTGGCGCATGGTGCAGGATCACAAGGTTTCGGTGTTCTACACAGCGCCCACGGCAATCCGTGCATTGATGAAACTGGGCGACGACGTACCGAAACAATACGATCTTTCCAGCCTGCGTCTGCTGGGCACAGTCGGCGAGCCCATCAATCCCGAGGCCTGGATGTGGTACCACCGCGTCATCGGCGGCGAACGCTGCCCGATCACCGACACCTGGTGGCAAACCGAAACCGGCGCCCACATGATCGCACCCTTACCCGGCGCGATTCCGACCAAGCCCGGCTCCTGCACCCTGCCCCTGCCCGGCATTATTGCCGACATCGTCGACGACGAAGGGGCGCCCATTGGCACCAATCAGGGGGGCAACCTCGTTATCAAGCGTCCCTGGCCCTCCATGATCCGCACCATCTGGGGCGATGAAAGCCGATTCCAGCGCAGTTATTTCCCCGAAGCCCTCAAAGGTTACTATCTGGCGGGCGACTCGGCACGACGCGACGATGATGGTTATTTCTGGATCATGGGGCGGATCGACGATGTATTGAATGTATCCGGCCACCGTCTGGGTACCATGGAAGTCGAATCCGCGCTCGTGGCACATCCAGCAGTGGCTGAAGCCGCCGTAGTCGGCAAGCCGCACGACATCAAGGGCGAGGCCATCGTCGCGTTTGTCGTCTGCAAAGGCGATCGCCCGCAGGGAGCAGAGGCCGATGCCATGACAAAAATACTCAGAGACTGGGTGGCCGAACAGATCGGGCCCATTGCCAAACCCGATGAAATTCGTTTTGGCGACAATCTGCCGAAAACGCGCTCTGGAAAAATCATGCGGCGCCTTCTGCGCGGCATAGCGAAGGGTGAATTACCAAATGGTGATGTTTCAACGCTGGAAAATCCAGCTATCCTTGAGCAACTACTTGGTCAATAACCCCAGCCGGGACGACCACCCCGGTCAACCCGGCCCCTACTAGCTCAGGAGAAAACGCCATGTCGGCACCCACCCCTCCCCCCGCCGTAAAGGTTCGTGTCTGGGATTTGCCTATCCGCGCCATCCACTGGCTCCTCATGCTTGCCGTTATCGGGCTGTGGTACACCGCCGAGGTACTCGACACCGTCGACAACCTCGACTGGCACATGGATATCGGCTTCATCATGATCGGCCTGCTGGTCTTTCGTATTCTGTGGGGATTTTTCGGCAGCGACACGGCGCGATTCAGCCACTTTGTCAAAAGCCCGGGACACATCAAGTCCTATCTCAAATCACCCACCAAGGGCATATTCCTGGGCCACAACCCGCTGGGCGCCCTGTCGGTGATCGCCATGCTGCTCTCACTCCTATTGCAGGTCGGCACGGGTTTGTTTGCACATGATGAGCTGTATACCTCTGCGCCGCTCAGCGATTATGTATCCAGCAAGACCAGTGGCCTGCTCACGGAAATACATCAGATCAACTTCAACGTCCTGTTGGGATTGATCGTGCTCCATCTCGCGGCCATCGCGTACTATCAATTCAAAAAGCATGATCCACTGGTGCGCGCCATGATCACCGGCAAACGGATCATCAAGGCAGAGGAAACCATTCTGAATCCGAATCCTCGCTTTGCGGGCTGGATTCCATTCGTGATCGTCGCCCTCATCGCGGGCGGCGTTAGCTACGTTTTCGCCACACAGATCCCCACGATCATGCATCTGTTCGGACGCGGATAGGACTGAACCAAGCAAGAGGCCCGTCACTGACGTTGAGGCAGCCATAGCCCGAAGCGGGCGTACGGCACACAACCCAGCTTTGCCCACAACACCCTAAGCCGCCACGCCGATCCTCCACAGAGGATGCGGCGTGGCGGCTTTTTTCATGGCGTGAACGCAAGACCGAACGACGCGCAGACCTTGCGCAGGCGCACCACTCGTTATTGGCTTCTGGCCATCCTCCTGGCCATCAGCCGCCAGAACACCCCCACCGATTTATCCCGAAGCTAAATTTCCCGGTTCAATCTGAGCCTTAAGTAGCCTTTGAGCAAACACAGAAACGAAGCATCAGAATGCCCGAATGGCGCCCTCTTCCACCCGGCACACAGACCCCCGCAGAGGGCAGGACGACCAAACCAAAGCCGGTACGCCAAAGAAACCCCTGAAATGACGACATAAAAAAACCCGCCACACCAGAAGGTGGGCGGGTCTTGGCGGTAAACGCCCAGCGTAGATTAACGCTTGGAGAACTGTACCGCGCGGCGTGCTTTACGCAGGCCGACTTTCTTACGTTCAACTTCACGCGCATCACGGGTAACAAACCCAGCGGTACGCAGTGCAGGACGGAAGCTTTCGTCGAAATCGATCAGGGCACGGGTCAAACCGTGACGAATCGCGCCCGACTGGCCGCTGGGACCGCCGCCTTGAACCGTAGCAAATACGTCGAAACGATCTGTCAGCTCAAGCAATTCCAGGGGTTGACGTACGATCATACGGGCAGTTTCGCGACCGAAGAAATCTTCAATCGTTTTGCCGTTGATCGTAATGGCGCCATTGCCAGGACGAAGAAATACCCGTGCCGCTGAAGTTTTGCGACGACCAGTACCGTAGTTTTGTGTTACTGCCATGATTGATGATTCTCCAATCAGATCTCTAGCGGCTTAGGTTGCTGAGCCGAGTGGTTATGTTCGCTACCAGCGTACACTTTGAGTTTGCGGAACATATCACGACCCAGCGGGTTTTTCGGCAACATGCCCTTAACCGCCATCTCGATCACACGTTCAGGAGCGCGCTCAAGCATCTTCTCAAAGGTGAAGTGCTTCATATTACCGATAAAACCGGTATGGAAGTGGTAGATCTTGTCTTGCGCCTTGTTGCCCGTTACTTTCACATCTTTCGCATTCACGATAATGATGTAATCGCCGGTATCAACGTGCGGGGTGAACTCGGCCTTGTGCTTGCCACGCAGACGACGAGCTACTTCAGACGCGAGTCGACCGAGCGTTTTGCCCGAAGCATCGACCACGAACCAGTCGCGTTTGACGTCTGCCGACTTGGCGGAAAATGTTTTCATGTACTAGAGCTCCCAAAGAAGCAGGATATTGCATTGATTCAAAGAGGCGGCGATTCTAGCGAAACATCTGCAGTCTGACAAGTAGAAATTGGATCGCGTTACGCTATGGCCCATGAAGAGGACTAAATTGAGGCAAAAAAAGAGCCGGCGCGAGGCCGGCAACAAGAACCACCAAAGAATTAGCAATTAACGGTATTAGAATACACTAATAAACAATCGTTGCAACCCCCATTTGATCAATCCGCTCGTGCATCAGCGACTTGCCCCGTTCAAGCGGCCATGCTTTGATAGTGAGATGAATCTCCCATCCCCTTCCAAAGCGCTCGCCACGCTGCCTGAACGTATTCGACATCATGCGCTCGAGTGCGTGATGTGCGGCATTTGTGTCCCTCATTGCCCGACATTCGCCCTGACGCAAAACGAAGCGGATGGACCGAGAGGGCGGATCAGCCTGGCACTCGGGTTGAGTAGCGGCCAACTCACGGCAGATACGCCAATCGTCGATCACCTCGATCATTGCCTGAGTTGCCTCGCCTGCGAATCGGTCTGCCCGTCCCAAGTGCAGTACGGCTCCTTGATTGATGACGTACGCGATGCACTGGCGACAGGCGCCTTCGCCACGACTACGGACCAACCCGCGCTACCGGCAGCTGCACAGCGCCACTGGGCCTTCCTCAGGAACCACCTATTCAGCCAGCGTCAGGCCTTCGGGCATCTATGGTCGATATTAAGTTTTCTGGAATATCTCCGGATCGGCGGATTTATTCGTGCGCGCGGCGGACGCTTTGGCCGTACCCTGCCCCCCGAATTGCCGGATCGATTTCACCCAAGCCAGGCAAAAACGCGTCAACCCGCCGCCAATCGACACACCGCACGCAAAAAAGTTGGGCTATTCATCGGCTGCACCGGCGAGTCGCTGAATAGCGATGCTGTGCGCGCCAGTATTCGTGTGTTGCAGGCCTTGGGCTACGCGGTAGAAACCCCAAAAGCACAAGTGTGTTGCGGCGCCATGCACCAACATGGCGGCGATTCGGCACGGGCGGTGCAGTTACGTGCCGAAAACCGCCAAGTTTTTTCCGATCCCGAATTGGCCGCGATCATCGTTATCGGCAGCGCCTGTACGGCGGAATTGTTGCGGGAACCCCATTCGATCCCCGTCCTGGAAATCACCGAATTTCTGGCAGGCATTCCCGAGGCCGATTGGCCAGCGCTGCAACCCAACACGGCTCGGGTAGCGATTCACCTGCCCTGCAGCCAGACTCGCGTCTTGAAACAGCCCGGCAGCACAGAACGACTACTCCGCAAAATCCCCGCATTGACGTTGCTGCCGCTTGCCACGAATGATCGCTGCTGCGGCGCGGCCGGCCTGCATGTCTTAATGTATCCCGAACAGGCCGATGCCCTGCGCCGGCCGAAGTTGACCGAAATCGATACCTTGGAACCCGACTTCGTGGTGTCGGCCAATATCGGCTGTGCGACGCATATCGCGGCAGGTTTGGGTGTACCGGTACGCCACCCGGTCGAACTGGTCGCGTGGGCGCTCGACTGATTACATGTGATTACATGAAAGACGAGGAAGCCCCCATGAGAAAACGGGGGCGATCAGGATTTAATCCCGAACCTCGAAATCATAGGTAATGTCGACGCTGCTTTTGAGCATCGCCGAGACGGAGCAATATTTATCGGCCGAAAGCTTGACGGCCCGCTCGACCTGCTTGGGATCGAGCCCTGGTCCCTTGACGACATAATGCAGATGGATCTTGGTGAAGACCTTGGGCGCGGCGACTTCGGAGCGATCGGCTTCCAACTCGATCCAGCAGTCTTCGACCGGCTGGCGCTGTTTGCCCAGAATCACCATCACGTCGATGGCCGTGCAGCCACCCAACCCCATCAGCACCATTTCCATGGGCCGTGCGCCCAGGTTCCGTCCGCCAATTTCCGGGGAACCGTCGAGCATGATGCCGTGCCCGCTGTCCGCTTCGGCCATAAAAGCCATCCCTTCGACCCATTTCACCCGTGCTTTCATACAGAATCCTCGTTAAACAGGGCGTGCAACGCACGGCCCGGATCATCGGCGCGCATGAAGACCTCGCCGACCAGAAAAGTATGCACATCCGCCGCCCGCATCACAGCCACATCAGCGCGCGTCAGAATTCCGCTCTCGGTCACGATCAGGCGATCCGCCGGGATCAAGGGCAGAAGCTCAAGGGTCGTGTTCAGCGACACCTCGAAGGTACGCAGATTGCGGTTATTGATCCCGACCATCTCGGCGCCCAGCACTAGCGCTCGGTCGAGCTCCGGCCGATCATGTACCTCGACCAACACGTCCATTCCGAGCGAACGGGCCAGCTCATACAGTTCGCGCATCCGGTCGTCTGTCAGGGCGGCGACGATCAGCAGGATGCAATCCGCACCCAATACCCGCGCCTCATAGACCTGCCAAGGATCGATCATGAAATCCTTGCGCAGCACCGGCAGCGCACAGGCCGCACGCGCCTGTTGCAGATAGTCTTCATGCCCCTGAAAAAAATCATGATCGGTCAACACCGACAGACAGGCCGCACCACCGGCAGCGTAGCTTGACGCAATAGCCGTCGGGTCGAAATCCGCCCGTAGCACACCCTTGCTGGGCGAGGCTTTCTTAACCTCGGCGATCACGGCCGGCTGCCCCTGGGCGACACGACGCCGCAAAGCGGCCAGAAATCCCCGTGGTACCGAACCCTCCTGGCTTGCCGCCTGGGCCGCCGCCCGGATAGCAGCCAACGGGCGCAAAATGGACCGTTCGGCCACTTCCTCCGTCTTGCGGCGGAGTATTTTTTGCAGAATGTCGGGCGTCTGATTCATCGGATTCGGG
>JAGXHU010000090.1 GCA_024636015.1 Halothiobacillus sp. | reverse complement strand
AGATGTGTATAAGAGACAGGTGCTACTCACCGCGTTCATCGGTGGTCGACGGCGGCCCGAGGCGGCTGAAGGGGATGATGACACCCTGATTCAACGGGTGCAGGCCGATCTCTCGCCCCTTCTTGGTATCCAAGGCTCACCCGAGTTTGCACATATCCAACGCTGGTCACAGGCCATTCCCCAATACGAACTGGGCTACCTGGAACGGCTGCAGACAATTGATGCGGAAAATCGGGCTTTACCCGGTCTGCATCTGTCCGGAAACTGGCGCACAGGCATCGCGGTCGGGGACTGTCTCGTGGGTGGAGCAACGCTCGCCCAAACAATCTCTCGCCCACGATGATGTCGTAGCAACGCTGGAAATTTCGCCTTCACCGTACGCCCCCCTCAAAAACCCTCGCGATCGAGGTCGATCCGGCATAACACTAAAAAAATCTTGCCGAATCAACATCGTCAACAGCCGCGGTAACGGGCGATCACGGACTTCATCGTACGACTTCACGCCCAATCCAATTTGAATTTCCAGGCCAAGCCGACTATCCTATCCGCTCATTTGCATTAACGTAGCCGCCAATTTATGGTGTAGCTAACGACCCAGAACATGACTATTGCCTATCGTGAACCGTGCCTTTCCGACGGCGCGCGCATTCATCAGATGGTACTCCGGGCTGGCACACTGGATGTCAATTCGGCCTATCTCTATTTCTTGTTGGCAGACCAATTTCATGCAACCTGTGCACTCGCGGAATCCGATACCGAACTGGTGGGATTCCTAACAGGCTATCGACTACCCGATGCACCTGACACCCTGTTTGTCTGGCAGATTGCCGTCGACCCCAACATGCGCGGTCGAGGTGTTGCTTCTGGTTTGCTGCATGCACTGGAAACCCGCCCGTGGTTTGCAGAAATCAAACGTATCGAATTGACGATCTCCCCGGACAACCCGGCCTCCCGGGCCCTGTTCGCACGCTGGGCAGACAGTCTGAACAAACCGATCCACCAGAAGCCCTATCTTTCGACCGAGTTACTCGGTGATGGCCACCAGCCCGAAGATACCTACTGGATTGATCTAGACTAGATTTGTTTTCACGGTATTAACTTCACAGTTCACGTCAACACGCGATCTCGAGCATCCATCTGGCGCATCGCCAACCCGACGCGTCATACAGACCAACCTAATTAGAGGGAAACTTAATGGACATTGATCTGTTCGAAAAATACGAATCCAACGTACGCGGTTATATCCGCTCATTTCCAACCATCTTCACCCGCGCCAAAAATGCCACCGTCTGGGATCACAAGGGCAAGTCCTATATCGATTTCTTCGGCGGTGCTGGCTCCCTGAATTACGGCCATAACGACCCGGCAGTTCAGCAGGCAATGATCGAATACATCCAGCGCGACGGCATGCTCAATGCCCTGGACAAGGCCACAGACGCCAAATACAACTTCATCAAGAAGTTTCAGGAAACCATTCTGTTACCCCGCGGCATGGACTACAAAATCCAGTTCGTCGGCCCCACGGGCACCAATGCGGTTGAAACAGCACTGAAACTCGCCCGAAAGGTCAAGCAGAGATCTACCGTCGTCGCCTTCACGAATGCCTACCATGGTCACACCCTGGGCGCATTGGCCGTTACCGGCAACGAGTTCTACCAGGACGATTATTACGGCGTCCCCCTCAATGTCACCAAGATGCCGTTTGACAACTACTTCGATAATGATCTCGATAGTGTCGATATGCTGCGTCGTTATTACGAAGATGGCAGCTCCGGCCACGATCTGCCTGCCGCCATTATCGTGGAAACAATCCAAGGTGAAGGGGGCATCAATGTCGCCAGTATCGCTTGGCTGCAAAAGCTATCCAAAATGTGTCAGGACCTGGATATTATTCTGATTATCGATGACATCCAGGTCGGCAACGGACGGACAGGCAACTTCTTCAGCTTCGAGCGCGCCGACATCCAGCCCGACATCATCACCATCTCCAAGTCCATTGGCACGGGATTGCCCATGGCCATCGTGCTGATGAAACCAGAAATCGACCAGTGGGAACCCGGTGAACACACCGGCACCTTCCGCGGCAACAGTCTGGCCTTCGTAGCCGGGGCCACCGCTCTGGCGCGCTGGGACACTGATGATTTCTCCAAAGAAATCGTCGCCAAAGGCTTGCAAGTCGAACAGCGCTTCCGGGCAATCGCTGCGCGGTTTCCGGATTACATCTGCGATGTACGAGGCCTGGGCATGATCTGGGGCATTGCATCGTCCGTGGATGGCTTCTGCAGCGAGGTCTCCCGTGAGGCATTCGAACATGGACTGCTGGCAGAAACAGCCGGAGCCACCGGCCAAGTCATCAAGTTCCTGGCCCCCCTCACCATTTCCCAGCGCGAATTGGATGAGGGCTTGGATATTCTCGAAGCATCCATTGCTGCCGTCGCGGCAAAAAACCCCATCAACGCATAAAGACGAGGACAACCATGATCGTACGCAACCTGGACCAGGACATCCTGGGAACCGACCGTGAGGTTGAGGCAGAAAATGGCAACTGGGTCAGTCGTCGCCTGGTTCTGGCTGATGATCGTGTCGGGTTTTCCTTCCACGACACCATTATTCGGGCGGGCACGGAGACCTACATCCACTACGCCAACCACATTGAAGCGGTGTATTGCGTGGCAGGAAACGGCGAGATTTACGACATCGAAGCCGGTACGACGCACCCGATCCGGGACGGCATGATGTATCTGTTGAACAACCATGATCGCCACTATCTGCGCGGTGGTACGGAAGACATGCGCCTGATCTGCGTGTTCAACCCGCCCCTAACCGGCGCAGAAGTGCATGACGAAAACGGGCATTACCCCTTGCTAACACTCGATTAGGCACGCATCGGACATCGGGAACACGCTCCCGCCCACAAAAAACCCGGCCATCGATAGCCGGGTTTTTTTGTGGGCGTTCAGCCTGCCTGTCGCTATGACACCGTTTAGCCGCCGGTCATCGACATAAAGCGGATGATTTTTTCCGGTTTATCCAGAAACTCGTGCCGTTCAGGTTTCAACCCAATGGCAGATACCAGGGCCGCCTTAAGCTCATCATCGGGAATGCCGCGGCGCAGTAGTGGCCGGAACGCAAAATTTTGCTCCTGCCCGAGGCACATATACATCGTGCCATCCACCGAGAGACGAACCCGATTGCAGGTGTCGCAAAAGCGCTCGGACATCGGCGTGATAAATCCAATCTGGGTGTCCGTGCCCGCGACCTGCAAGTAGCGTGCGGGTCCGGCGCCATCGACTGGATTGATCACCGGAATCAAGGGGTAGCGTTCGGCCAGACGTTTTTTGATCAGCTGAAGACTGACATAGTGGTCAATGGCATCGCGGCCGGTTTGGCCCATCGGCATGGTTTCGATCATCCGCAGGATGAAGCCGTGCTCGATACAGAACTCCAGCACGGATTCGACGTCATCCTCGTTGATCCCCTTCATCACGACCATATTGATCTTGATCGGGCCAATGCCGGCTTCTTTGGCCGCCATCAAACCGGACAGAACCTTGTCCAGTTTACCTTGGGTGATCTGCTTGAACCGCTCAGCATCCAGTGTATCCAGGCTGACGTTGATTCGATCGACACCCGCCGCCTTGAGCGGAACCGCCATCTTGGCGAGTCGAGTCGCATTCGTCGACAAGGCAATATCCCGGATCTGCGGCAGGGCATCGATGCTGCGCACAATATCCTCAAGGCCGTGCCGCACGAGGGGCTCACCGCCCGTAATCCGAACATGCTTGAGTCCCATCTCGGCCATGACGCCCACCAGACGCTCAATCTCGCCGACCGTCAGCCAATGTTCGGGGACTTCAAAGTCATTAAAGCCTTCCGGCATGCAATAAAAACAGCGCAGATCACATCGGTCCGTCACTGACAGACGAAGATAATTTATCGAACGACCAAACGGGTCCACCAAACTAGTCATAAAACAACCCAATTGAAAAAACGGACATGCATCGAGGATATTGGAGGTAATCAGGCCCAATAGCGGGCCACTCTCGGCGCCTTGGTGCCCTTCGATCGGAAATCCGCTCCCATCCCGTGCGCTCATCCTGTGCGAACGATGAGGCCCCGCTCAGGGCGCCTCATCCGAGGCTCATAAGCTCATTGGCGGCCCACCAAAGTAAGGGGCCTTAATTTATTATCCGGATTCCCCCCATATAGGGGGACCCCCAAAAGAAGAACCATCAGCAGTCGGAGTACTGATGATTCTCAAGTGAGCTTTCATGCAGGAGATCGCTCTATCTCAATGGATATAACGATAGCCGCTCGATTGCACATTGGCAAGCGGTATCTCCATAAAAACACTTCGCACGCGCGAAACCCCGCTTATGCGAGAAGTCAACGCTGCCAGGATCCGGTTTTACCGCCATGCTTTTCCAGAAGACGGGTCTGCTCAATCACCATGCCCCGATCCACGGCCTTGCACATATCGTACAAAGTCAGTGCGGCGATCGAAGCTGCGGTCAGCGCCTCCATTTCAACACCGGTTTGGCCGGTCAGGCGACACTCAGCCAAAATATGGACACCACTGCGCGCGATGTCCGGTGTCAGGGTGACGGCCACCTTGGTCAGCAGCAAGGGGTGACACATGGGAATCAGATCCCAGGTTTTTTTGGCGGCCATAATGCCGGCCACCCGTGCCACGGCCAGAACATCCCCTTTCTTGTGCCCGCCGGAAACGATCAATGCCAGCGTCTCTGGCTCCATACGGATAAAAGACTCCGCCACGGCCACACGCTCGGTATGCGCCTTTGTGCCGACATCAACCATGCGCGCCGCGCCGGTTTCATCGATATGTGTCAACTGCTGTTTCGTCATAAATACCACGCTTCAAAAGGGAAATAATCGACCGGATCGCCCGCTCCAAGGTCTTGGCCGGCAGGAATCAGTGCCACGCCATCTGCCCAGGCCATCGAGCTGAGCAATCCAGAATTCTGATTTTGGAAAACAGACAGGAGCGTCTGTCCATCTGCGCCCCGCTCTCGGCGCACCCGCACGAACTCTGGCCGATCTCCCGCAGGCCAGGCGCAAGCGAGCGGCAATCGCACAGACGGCCGATCGATCTCTGGATCGGCCCCCAGCAATACCCGTATCGCTGGGCGAACAAACAGGAAAAAGGTGATGAAGGTAGATACCGGATTACCCGGCAAACCGATAAATGGCGTCTGAGCAATCACACCGAAAGCCAGTGGTTTCCCCGGCTTGAGGAATACCCGCCACTGATCGATGCGCCCCAGCACGCTGACCACCCTGCGCACCAGATCGGCATCGCCCACAGACACGCCACCGGACGTAATCACGAGATCTGCGACTGCTGCCGCCTCGGCTAGAGCCGTACGAAGTGGGGCCTCCTCGTCGGGCAGACAACCCAGATCAAGTACCTCCACGCCGAGGCGATGCAGGGCCGCGACGAGCATCGGGTGGTTGGCGTTGAATATTTTGCCCGGTGGCAGCGGTTCTCCTGGTTCGATCAGCTCATTGCCGGTGGTGAAAATGGCCACCCGAGGCTTGCGCACAACACGTACTGAAGCCCGACCAACCGAGGCGAGGAGCCCCAATTGGGGCGCATCCAGCCGGGTTCCCGCTGCTAGAATACAATCGCCCACACGACTATCGGCACCCTGTAGACGCACACCATCACCGACATTTATAGATTCGCTGATCTGGATCCAGGCATCAGCCGCCGGACGGACCGACTCCTGCGCGATCACCGCATTCGCTTCTGCGGGCAAGACCGACCCTGTAAAAATCCGCATGGCGGTATCGGCGGTCAAGGGCGGGGGCGCATCGCCCGCAAAACTTTCACCCACGACCGGCCAGCGCGATCCGGCACCTGCCGGGGCGACTAAGGCATACCCGTCATACAGGCTGACATCTCGAGGCGGCACGTCCACAGGCGCCCGGACCTCTTCGGCCAAAAAGCGCCCCAGCGCCGCCCCGAGGCTGATTGTTTCGGTTTCGGCAATCGCGGCCAACTGAGCCACGAGACGGAATTGCGTATGCGCCAGGGTTTCCAAATTCAGTCTCTCAATGCGTCATTGAACAACGGTGGGGTGTCGCGATCACCCTTGGGGTGGATCAAAATCCGCGAACCACCGCGCACGTGCTAGGGCATCACTCTCCCGGGCATCAACCCAACAGGACTCGCCAGCTGGATCGACCTCTTTCTTCCAAAACGGCGCATGTGTTTTGAGGTAATCCATCATGAAGGAACAGGCCTGCAATGCGTCATGGCGGTGTGCGCTGGCAACGGCAACGAGCACAATTTGATCAGTCGGGCGCAATGACCCCACCCGATGAATGATGGTCACACCTGCCACTGGCCAACGGTTCAAAGCCTCGGTGGCCACCCGCTCCAGCGCACGCTCCGTCATCCCCGGATAATGCTCCAGTGTCAGCACCGCAACATCACGCGCATCATTCATGTCACGCACCGTACCCAGGAAACAGGCAACAGCGCCGACGTGCGCACAACGCGCACGCAATTCCGTCAATGCAGCGTTTACATCGAAATCGGACTCTTGTACCGAAATTTTCATCAAAGCAGATTACCTTCTAATTTGTCTGGCATTACGAAGAACGGGTACGGACATATCATTGCAGCTCAATGCAGCGTGCCCCTCGCATCTTCATGCCCCGACCGTGAGCCCCTGCTTTGGGGAACTAGATTTATCTTTGCTATTAATCTGTTAAATCCACATACTCGATAGAAATTTGAGCAGCGAACAACCGATACCCATCACCGCTCCAGCGAAAAACGATTACAAAAGACGCCGCCAAAGAGCCCTATGTTCCGCCCTAATCATGATCTGGCACCCAGCAATTTTAATACCCACATAGAAACACCAGAGCGCAAGGGCATTGTATATTAGACTGCTCTGATGTAGATTTTCAAAGCTCGAAACTTCGTTGATTGAATTTTGTGATCGTAAATCAATACAGATTGATTGACCAACTTTGCAGAAACATGAAGAATGCCGAGTCTCGTTGAAAACGTGAGTTTCTTAAAACGTTAGAAAACAGCGTGCAAAACACAGTTGTCGGAGAATTGTGTTGTTGCCGGGCGGATCGTAAAGATCCTTGCAATTGCCTACAGTGCAGGAGTGAGCAATGTCAGAAAATATGATTAACCCCGTACCAGAAGGTACGAACAAAGCAGGTGTCGCGTCGAGTGATCGACGCAAATTCCTGCGAAAGAGTGTTGCTTTGGCTGCAGGTGGCGCCGCTATCGCTGCAACCAGCGCAGCTCATGCTGAAGATCTGAAAACTTGGACCGAGCCGTTGAAGAACGAGCCCACCCGTCACATGCTGGGTCGTGGTGTCGTTTCGGTTCCGTACGGCCTGCCCTCCAAATATGAAAGTGGTGTGGTACGTCGTAACGTCGGTTGGCTGACGGCCGATACCATCGCGTCGATCAGCTTTACCCCATGGCAAGATTTGCACGGCATCATCACCCCGAACGGCCTGCACTTCGAACGTTATCACGCGGGTGCCGTAGACGTTGATCCGTCCAAACACCATCTGGTGATTCATGGCTTAGTCAAGCAGGCCATGATCTTCACCGTTGATGATCTGAAGCGTCTGCCTTCGCATACAGCTATCCACTTCCTGGAATGCCCGGCTAACGGTGCAATGGAATGGCGCGGCGTGCAAATGGACTCCATGCAGTTCACCCACGGCATGATGAGCTGTTCAGAATGGACCGGCGTCAAGCTGACCACCCTGATGGAGATGGTTGGTGTTGATCCCAAATCAACCTGGTTCTACGGTGAAGGCACCGACGGTTCCGCCCTGCAGCGCTCCATTCCCATGGAAGGCGCCAAAGACCAGCACGGCAAACCGATTCCTACCGAGTACACCAGTCACTATCAAGACGCGATGGTTTGCTATGCAATGAATGGTGAGGCCCTGCGCCCGGAAAACGGTTACCCGATCCGTCTGTTCGTTCCAGGTTTTGAAGCCAACGTATCGACCAAGTATCTGCGTCGCATCATGTTTGTAGACAAGCCCCTGGTTACCTATCAGGAAACTCGTCACTACATTGAAGTGTTGCCGAACGGCGAAATTCGTCAGTACAACCTGGTGAATGAAGCAAACTCGGTCATCAATTACCCTTGCCCCGACTACAAGCTCAAAGGCAAGGGCACCTACGAAATCCGTGGGATTGCCTGGTCGGGCTACGGCAAGATCAAGCACGTTGATGTTTCCATCGACGGTGGTAAGAACTGGACAGCAGCCAACCTGGTTGAACCGGTATTGAACAAATGCTTAACCAAATTCACCCTGCCCTTCGAATGGAATGGTGATGAGCATCTGATCATGAGCCGTGCGACCGATGAAACGGGTTTTGTGCAGCCGACTCTGAAGCAGCTGCGTGAAGTTCGTGGCTTCAACAGCATCTATCACAAGAATTCAATTCAGGTCTGGAAGATCGAAAAGACCGGCGAGGTGAAGAATGTCCAAATTGAAAATGTCTAAGTTGAACCTTGGTCTTGCCGCAGTCGCTGTTGCCCTAACGCTGAGCGGCAACGCATTCGCCTTTGATACGGCTGCCGACAAAGCAGCACCCAAGATTTCAGGCGTTGGCATGAAAATCACACAGGCTGCTCTCAAACCTTGGGATATCAGCTATTTCTACGATGGCACGAACCTCCCGGACGGCAAAGGCACCGTTAGTGCTGGCGAAAAAATCTATAACAAAGATTGCGCCATGTGCCATGGTGACTTTGGTGAGGGTGCACACGGTTATCCCAAAATGGTTGGCGACCCGGTAGATCAGTTCGAAGCTTCTGCCAAAGCGGGTGTCGATGCTGTGGGTAACCGCGGGATCAACAACACCTGGGGCAATGCCCCCACGCTGATGGATGAAATCCATCGTCACATGCCGTTCTATGCACCAGGCACACTGACTGTGGACGAAGCCTATTCAGCGACCTGCTACGTGCTGAACCTGGCCAATATCGTTGACGATAACTTCGTCTGCGATAAAGAGTCTCTGCCGAAAATCGTCATGCCGGGTGAAAAGCTGTACACAACCAACCTTGGTTCTGACACGCACAACATCCGTTGCATGAAAGACTGCTACAAAGGCACACCTGCCGTTGTACAGAAAGCAGCCTCTATTGGCGACGTCAGTGTCGGTAAAGTCGAAAAGCGCGACTCCCATTAATTTGCGCTGATTACAGCCTAATTAAGCAACCCCCTGCCTTGTGCCGGGGGTTTTTTTATTGTTCCAGATTGCTGTGATAAAAATCGTGGCGGATAAACCTCAGTAGAACACCTGTTTTCGCAAGGCGGGGTTCAGCAACCAGCTCCGCCTCAAGAGGCCCCGCCAAAGGGATGAGATGAGATGCAATCAATCGCGCCACTCATCGCGCTTGATGATCGTAATTTTCTGAACGCTCTCCCCTTCTCTTTGCGATCGGACGGAATCGCCCTCATACACATGCCCCGATTTTTGACGGCGCATGGCCACCGCATGAAGGTTTTTGGCAAGCCACAGTCCAAAGGTCAAACGTCTCAGCAAGGGAACTGCAAGGATAAGGCCCATGACATCGGTGATCGGCCCGGGGAGAATGAGAAGCAGGCCCGCAACCCATTGCACAAATACACCCATTGCATCGTTGAGTTGCGGCGCTTCTTCACCTGATTCACGCATTCGTTGCATTGCCCGGGGACCGGCCGACCGCATCAACCAGACCCCAATGACCGCGGTAATGACGATCCACCCCAAGGTGAACCAAAAGCCCCAGAGCGCCCCCATCGCGACCAGTGACACGATTTCAAGGATGGGAAGCAAAGCAATAAGCGAAAGGGGTCTAGCCATAAGTAACCTTCATTAATCGGGGGGGAATTGCACGTAGAATACCCTGCTGCTAATCTGATAAGTACTAATCTGGCGCCGGATTTCAATAAAACAATACATTCATGAGTATAAATTGACGATGCGCCCCTCCACGCTCTGTAAGAAATATCCGCACGACTCGACTATATAAGTTCGGTGAAAGCGAAGTTGGTTTCAAACACCATTCGATATCGTCCGGTTGCTCTTTAAAACCTGACCACCCCACACAGCCTTGGGCTCACGGACGTGGAAAGGCTGCTGCCAGACACCCCCTCATTGGCCACGTACTTCGAGTTAGGTCTGAATTTTTATGCTTTTAACAGGTCACACTTTGACTGGCTTTTTTCAACAATCCGTTCCACTCAAATCACAGTAAGGTGATTCACTCCATGTCGTTCATCAAATTGGTTCAAAACAGCCTGCTCGGGCTGATGTTTGGTCTAACCCTCAATGCCCCGCAAATTGCTTCAGCCGATGATCTGCTCCCCCCAGAGCAGGCGTTTCACGCCACGGCAGAAATTCACGACAGCACCCTGGATATCACCTACCACGTCGCCGAGGGCTATCATCTCTATCAGGACAAGCTCGAGATCAAGTCAGATACGTCAAATCTTGAACTGGGCAAACCAGTACTACCTGAAGGCGTCATCGACAATGACCCGTACTTAGGCAAGCTCCTG
>JAGXHU010000089.1 GCA_024636015.1 Halothiobacillus sp. | reverse complement strand
GGCGGCGGTGGCGGTGGTGGCTCCACGGGTTGCGGGGGCTGCGGGGGAGCAGGTGTCGGTTCCGGCGCAGCCAGACTGATATGCAACGGCTTCTCCAGCGGTTTGATCAACGGCGGCAGCTTGAGTTGAAACACCTGCTGCGAAAGAAAGAGCAGAGCCAACATCAGGACGACTGCACCCCCTGCCACCCACTCACGATTCGAAAAAATACGATGACGATGGGACATGGAAGGCTCAGGTCTCATCACTTCTTCTTGGTCGCGATGGATACGGCAGTAATCCCGGTGGACTTAACGACATCCATGACGCTCACCAGATCCTGAAGCGCACTACCCTTGTCGCCATCAATGACCAGATCAATATCCTTGTGCGACTGATGGAGTTCATCGAGGGCCGCACCCAGGGTGGTCAGGTCATAGTCCTTCCCTTCCAGCTGAAGACGCCCCTGGGCACCGATGATGACCACAGCGTGATAGGCGCGGTTGAGATGATCTGGCTGTGCCGAACCCGGCAACTGGGTCTTGATCCCGGTCGCCGGAATCACGTTCATGCTGATCAGGACGAAAAAAACCAGCAGAAACATCATCACATCGATCATCGGGATGATTTCAATCCGGGCCTTGCGACGGGGTTCGTTTTGCCAAATAAACATTCAAAAACACTCCTGGAAAAATCGGATCGGTAGATTTCAGGCAAAAAGAAGCCCTGCGCCAAAAAAGGCGCAAAAATTCATTTCTCTGGATTGAGCCCGCTACATGCGTACCGCATCGAACGCGCGGTCTACGGGCCAACTTCTACCTACGTAATAATTTGGCAAGTATAGATATGATTTATGACTTGATTGTGAACGTATGGTTACTTTTTGTTTACTATATGTTTACTTTGCAACATATACGCTTACCTACTCAGTTTTGAGGCCGCGCCATAGTCGAGGCCCGAGCCAGACAAGGCCGCGAACCAGGGCAATTACCGCAACAATAGTCACCATAATGACGGTGGCGAAAGCAGCGGCCTGAGGCCAATTACCCGCGTCATTCAGGAGCAGAACAGAGACGGCAGCCGGCGTCGTTCCCGGTGCGACCAGGAAGATCAGCGCCGAGATTGTCACCATGCTATGCATAAAATAGAACATGCCGATGTTGGCCATGGCCGGGCTGATCAAGGGCAAGGTAACGCGGCGAGTGGTATGCAGCACACCCGCCCCCAGGGTTTGCGAGGCCTCTTGCAATCCATGGTCAATCTGCTTGAGCCCGGTGGTAGCAATCAGAAATGCCTGGGCGTGATAGTGGTAGACCGTCAGTATCGACAGCAATAGCACCGTGCCATACAACCAGTACACAGGAATCGACGGATTGTTGAAGGCCAGCACATAACCCAGGCCCAAAACCATGCCCGGCACGGCAGCGGGCACCACGGACATCAGATACAGCACCTGGCGTAATCGGCTGGACAGTTTCTGCACGATCAAGGCGCCAAGCGTTACCACGACCACGCCGATCGCGGCCGCCATCAGAGACATCTTCAAACTGACCCACAGGGCGCCATAACCACCCGGTACGTTCAGGCTGTAATGCTGGAGACTGAAACTCAAATTGTACGGCCACAGACGCGTAAAGCTGGCGACGACAACGACGCCCATTACGGCAACAATGGCAATCGCAATCCCACCCAGAAAGAGCAGCATCGGGCCATCCAGCCGCCAGCTTCGCTCCGGGCGATACGGCGTGGCTTGAGCGGAAATCGTTATTTGGCGGCGAGAGATCCATTTTTCTGCCACCACCGCGACCAATACCGGCAACAGCAACAACACGCCGATCACCGCACCCAGATGAAAATTGGCCTGCCCAGCGACCTGATTATAGATTTCGGTCGCCAGGACATTGTAATCACCGCCCAGCACCATCGGATTCCCAAACTCGCTGATATTAATGGCGAATCCTAAAAACACGGCGGAAAGAATGCCGTATCGGGCCGCCGGCAGGGTCACACTAAAAAATCGCTTGAATCCCCCGGCACCGAGCATCTTGGCCGCATCGTACAGACGGGCATCTGCCCCACTCAGCGCGACAGACAAGACCAGATAGGCGTGGGGCAGTCCATACAGAACGTTGGAGATCAGGATTCCCCAGAACCCATAAATATCGATATCCGTACCGAAATAACGATTGACGACCCCGTTCCGGCCAAGCAAAAACTGAACGCAACGCCTGAATCAACGACGGCGCAAACAACGGCAGCAGGATGATGCTATGCCAAAGCCACTTGGCCGGCGCCTTGGTTCGTTTCAGGGCATAGGCATAGCCAAACGCAATCAATACGGTAGCCATCGTCGCCCAGAACGACACATTGAGCGTATTGAAAATCGTCTGTCGAAAATGGGGGTCGCGAATATACAGATCATAGTAATCCAGCCCCCAGTGTCCATCCGGGTGATGAATGCTTTCTCGCAAAATCGTCCACAACGGGTATAAAACGAACAGCGCCAGGGGCAACGCCGCCAAAAGCGCGATCAGGATTTCGATCTGACCGCGGCCAAGCCGCCAGCGCGTCGGCGCCGCCAGCGACCCAACAGTCAACTCAGTGCTCATTCAAGGGCCTGATTTCATTGGGCGGAAGGAATACCGGAATCAGATCTCCCGGCGCAAAAGTTATGTCTCTCTGACCATATACGTCCACCTGGATCGGTTGGCCATCCAGCAGCAGATCCAGCCTGGTTTGCTTACCGAGAAATTGCGTTTTCAGCACGGCAACCTGGAAATGGTTAGGACCAATGGCGTCCTGTACGAGCTGAATCGCCTCGGGTCGGATACCCACCCGATCGCAGCAGGGGCGCACCGCCTCATTCACAGCCAGTGATTTCCCGGCGAGCATGAGGCGCCCTTCGGCATTGCCGCGTACCTGTAACACATTCATATCACCCACAAATCGCCCCACAAACGCCGTATCCGGCGCGTGGTATATCTCCGGCCCGGAGCCAATCTGTTCGATTCGACCCCCATTCATCACCACGATACGGTCGGCCACCGCCATGGCCTCCTCCTGGTCGTGCGTTACCAGAATCGTGGTAATCCCGAGTCGGGACTGCAATTCCCGCACATCGGCCCGTAACTGGCCGCGCACCTTGGCATCCAGCGCGGAAAATGGCTCATCCAGCAGCAGAACATGGGGCTGGGCAGCCAATGCACGTGCAAGGGCAACCCGCTGCTGCTGGCCACCGGACAGCTGATTGGGCAGCTTGTCGATATGATCGGCGAGTTGCACCAAATCCAGCATTTCCTGCACCCGTCGACGTGTGTCCGCGGTATTCCATTTGCGGCAACGCAACCCATAGGCCACGTTCTTGCCCACCGTCAGGTGCGGAAACAGGGAGTACGACTGAAATACCATGCCGAAATGGCGCGCACGCGGTGGAACACCCGTAATATCCACACCATTCAGGCTGATCTGACCAACATCGGGCGTTTCCAGGCCCGCAATCAATCGCAGCAAGGTCGTCTTGCCGCAACCGGAAGGTCCTAGAAAACAAACGGACTCACCCGCGGTGATCGTCAGGTCAATATCCCGCACGGCAGGCGTGCCATGGAAGGTCTTGCCGATGCCGGACAGGCATAGGAAATCGGCGGCTTGGTGGGTCGTCATAAGAATAAAACCGGTGGGATGAGGTACGCGGGGATAAATCCCCGCTGGCGATCAATGCTTTTCGATTTCTTTTTGCCAGCGATCCAGCGTGGCTTGCCGGGTTTCCATGGACTGCTTGAAATCCATGGGGAACAGCTGCTTCTTAACATCCGAGGGCATCCCCCCCGACGTGGGCTTGCTCACTTCAGCAGCGGTCTCGATCCCGATAATTTCCTTGTATTTCCCGTACAAACGAGCGGCATCGTCGGAAATTGTCCAATCGAGGAAACGCTTCGCATCCTGTTGATGGGTTGAACCGGCTACCAGGGCGTTGGCTTCGAGCTCATAGCCTGCGCCTTCCTTGGGAATCACCATCTTCACCGGATAACCCTGCCGAACGGCTTCCATGGCGACAATCGCCGAGGACGCACCGATGGCGTATTCCCCGGTACTGGCCATGCTGCACGGACGCGAGCCGGATTTCGAATACTGAGCCACATTGGCATTCAACTGCTTGAGAAAATCCCAACCTTTTTCACCGCCCATCCCCTGCAGAATCGACACCACTTGCAGGTACCCCGTACCGGAAGACGCCGGGTTCGGCATAACCACCTCGCCCTTGTAGACGGGATTCAGCAGATCGGTCCAACCAGTCGGCATGGGCAAACCCTTGCGCTTCAGACGATCGGTATTCACACACAAAGCGGCCATATAACCGGTCGGCGCAAACCATTTTCCGTTCGGATCCTTGAACTGGGCGGGTACACGCTCCAGGCCCTTGGGCCGGTAGACCTGCAACAAGGCCTGAACCCGGGGGTCCATCATGTTGGTCAGCGCCCAACCCCAGATCACATCGTACCGGGGGTGATTGCCTTCACTCAGAATGCGTGCGCCGAGATCACCGGTGGAAAGGCGAAGCACCTTGACCTTAAGATCCGGCATATCTTTCTTGGCGGCGGCCAGATAATCGGCAATCTCGGGTTCTTCGAGTGCGGTATACACGGTGATTTCACCGGCGTGCGCCGTCGACAGAGTAATCATGGCCAAGCCGAAGATCATCGTGGTCATGCCGAACGCCATGGCCTGGGCAACTGTCTTGAAACGCATTACTGGAAATCCCTGCATAAAATGTGGGCGGCAATCTAGCACGCAGCCCCCATAAAATTTATGAATATTCCATGACATTTCATGTGGGCCATCCCGAGCCATACCGTTGGAATGGCTGTGGGCGGAACGCATTTGGGTCCGCACAAAAAGCGACGATCATCTTGGAGAAATAGCGAAAAATCCGCGCATTTAAGATCGAAAGATTGGTTTTGGCGTTGGTTTACGGCGTAGGCTGTGGGTATACTTTCCGGCCACTTGGGGCAGTCGCCAAACTGTCGACCGACCACGAAACCGATTTATTACCTTGGCTCTGAGGGCATCATGCAGTTAGCGATTTTCGATTTGGACAACACCCTGATCGAGGGTGATTCCGATCACGCCTGGGGGCAATATCTCGCGGAAATCGGCGCTGTCGACCGCACGGAATACGCCCATCGAAACCAGATGTTTTATGAAGAATATCAACGAGGAACCCTGGATATTCAGGCCTTCCTGAAGTTCTCGTTGGCACCGTTGGCGCGCTACCCGCAGGAACAGCTTTTTGCCTGGCGCGCGCAATTCGTCGCCGACATCATTGAACCCATGATCAAGGAGCCGGCACGCGAACTGGTCGAGCATCATCGGAAAAAAGGTGACGAGCTGATGATCATTACCGCAACCAATGCCTTTGTCACCGAGCCCATAGCCGCATTGTTTGGGATCGAACACCTGCTTGCCACGAAACCGGCTGAGGTCGATGGCCGCTACACCGGCGAATATATTGGCATTCCCACCTTCCAGGAAGGCAAACAGATTGCCCTCGATCAATGGCTGAAAGACCGGCAGCTCACCCCCACGAAAACCTGGTTCTACTCGGATTCCCGCAACGACATCCCACTATTGGCGGCGGTCGATCACCCGGTAGCGGTCGATCCCGACACCATGCTGCGCGGCCACGCAGAAGCCGAAGGCTGGTCGATCATTACCTTGCGCGCATGAGTCTGCGCAATAACTGAGAAGGCGCGCGATCAGGTAGTCGGCAGGGTGACGCCCCGTTGCCCCTGGTACTTGCCACCCCGGTCCTTGTAGGACGTTTCGCAAATCTCATCGGATTCTAGAAACAACATCTGAGCCACACCCTCGTTGGCGTAAATACGCGCGGGCAACGGCGTCGTGTTGGAAAACTCCAGGGTCACATGGCCTTCCCACTCCGGCTCCAGCGGCGTCACATTCACGATAATGCCGCAGCGGGCATAGGTGGACTTGCCCAGACAAATTGTCAGGACACTGCGCGGAATACGGAAGTATTCAATCGTGCGCGCTAAGGCGAAGGAATTCGGGGGGATGATGCAAACATCAGATTCGACATCCACAAAGCTGCGTTCGTCGAAGGCCTTCGGATCAACGATCGTGGAGTTGATATTGGTGAATATCTTGAACTCGTTGGCACAACGCACATCGTAGCCATAACTCGATGTACCGTAGGAAATCAGGCGTTTATCCTGCGCGTTGCCCCGCACCTGATACGGCTCGAACGGCTCGATCATGCCGTGTTTTTCTGCCATTTCGCGGATCCAGCGATCCGATTTGATACTCATACCCCACTCCTACAGTAAACCGGTTGTTTGCGTCCGCATTTTGGTGACGCAGGCAAGCGATGTCCAGTGGGAATATCAGTGAATTAGCCGCGCGCACCAAACATATAGCGTTTTTTGTCTTCCTCGTCCTTGTCCGCATCGTTGACGTGAGGTTTCGGGGGCGCTTTTTTGCTCGGAACGGGGGCTTCTACTCCACCGACAAACCCCTGATAATCGGCGAGTTTTAGTGCAAGTAATATCAGATCTTCCTCCTCGGACTGATCCGCAATCTGGAGGATTTTCATGGCATAGTCTTTTTCCGCAATAAAGCGGTACGTGTCTACTTTGACATTCAAGGCGCGGAGCAGTTTGAGTTTGAATCGTGCAACCAGCTGCATTAATTCAGCATCCATCAGGTACCCCTTGGTCTCAGGTGAGTGTTCTTGCCCTATTGAGAAGCAATTAACGCGCCATTAATCCAAGTATCTATTCTCAAATTAGAATAGCCTAATTTTCTACCTAACTCTCTGCCCCGGCCGCACCAAGTTGAACGCTCAGGAACACAGATGCACTATTATTAAGCACGCGATATACGCGCTGCTCGTTGGGCAAGAGGTGGAAAATGCTAAGATTCCGATCCGGGATTGATTTCCCCGTGGTCATGCAGGGATCAAGCTGGGATCTAGGCAACGTTTTCATACAGAGGGTTTTCACAATGCGCAGCTTCCGAATTGGCAACCGTCACCCGAGGCACCGTTCATTCCAACCACTTGGTGCCGGATTATTAGCCGTCATACTTGCACTGGGATTGAGTGGTTGCGCCAGCAACCCACCCACAAGCAATACGACGGATACAACGTCTGCACCGGTATCGTCGGCACCCAATGCGGCGGCCGCCACGACCGCCGACGGCTACAACCAATATGAAACAACCCATGAGGCCGTCAATTTTCTGGGTGGCTCGGCCGAAGCAATTGCCAACTTGATGGACAAGGCTTTTGCACAATATGGCCGGCCCAACGCCTATATCAAGGGCGAAGAAGGCGGTGGTGCCTTTGTGCTCGGTGTGCGGTATGGCAAAGGCGAACTCGTGACCAAGTCTGGTTTTAAAACAACCGTGTACTGGCAAGGTCCTTCCATCGGGTGGGATTTCGGTGCTGATGCCGGCAAGGTCTTTATTCTTGTCTACAACCTGCCGCAACCGGATCTGATCTACCAGCGATTTGCGGGTATCAACGGCTCGTTATACTTCGTGGGCGGGTTCGGCATGAACTATATGCGCTCACAAGACATCGTGGTGGCGCCAATTCGGGTCGGTGTAGGTCTTCGACTCGGCGCCTCAGTAGGCTATATGCAATTCACACGCGAGCACTCCTACCTGCCATTCTGAGCATTTGATCGATCGGCAATGAAAAAGGCGCGAAAATTCGCGCCTTTTGCTTTCCACCAACATCCCGCAGCGCAGATCGCAGCCTCTGTCCACTCAAACTTGGTGGGCAAACAGGTACACCGTCAACACCACCCCCAGCAAGGCGACCAAAAGATTGGTCAAAGTGCCCATGTGCACCCAGTAGCCCGGCGGTATTTCAATGGGCCGCAGCGTTTTAAGCGTGACTCGGTATTGCAGGACAGCGGCCGCGCAAACCGTCGCCCCCAGTAAAATGAATGACAAACCGATCCAGAACGAGACGCCCCGCGTCATCTGAGCCGCCGACTGATGGGCCAACATATTGACGAACAAGTCAAATTTCTCGATCACGAACCCGAATGCCATCAGGGTCAATCCGGTGCGGTTCCAGGCCATGAGCGTTCGCTCCGCCGCAAAAAAAACTCGTGGGTCATTCAAATCCGACATCGTCATTCACTCCCGAACAGAGGGTCCAAAACAACCACACACCGGCACATGCATGGGCTCGCTATACTGTAGCCTCATTGGGAAAAGAAAGGCGGCGCCGTGCGTGACCTCACTGAACTTTTGACCGAGATTCGCGCCTGCCGTTTGTGTGCGGAACACCTGCCACTGGGTCCGAACCCGGTTCTTCAGGCGTCCCAAACCGCAAAGATCCTGATTGTTGGCCAAGCGCCGGGGATCCGCGTGCATCGCACAGGCCTTCCCTTCAACGATCCCAGCGGCGATCGGCTGCGCGACTGGCTCGGCATTGATCGCGACTCGTTTTACGACCCTGCGCTCATGGCCATTGTGCCGATGGGCTTCTGCTATCCCGGCCGCGGTAAATCCGGCGATCTGCCGCCGCGTCCGGAGTGTGCGGCAACCTGGCGCGTGCCCTTGATGGCAAACCTCCCCAGTATTCGCCTCACAGTCGTGATCGGCCGCTACGCCATCGCCTATCATCTACCCGATTATGGTCGAAATCCTTCCGTCACTAACGCCGTGGCGAATTGGCGATCACACTGGCCAGATGTCATTCCCCTGCCCCATCCCAGTCCCCGCAATAATCTCTGGTTGCGGCGC
This sequence comes from Halothiobacillus sp., assembly GCA_024636015.1. Lineage (GTDB taxonomy): Bacteria > Pseudomonadota > Gammaproteobacteria > Halothiobacillales > Halothiobacillaceae > Halothiobacillus. Next base: position 3,978 of record JAGXHU010000089.1, on the reverse strand, counting down.
AATGCGTGGTTCGAGGCCGAGGTCGTTCCAGCGCTGCGGGCTCGAGTAACGGAAATCCTGTCGTCACCCCTACCGGAAATCAGCCGGCCATCATGAATTAATCAGGCTTACGCTGTTTCTCGTAGAGGAACTTCAGCACCTCGTGCCGATAATGGTTGTAGCGGGCATCGTCCGCCAGCGCCAATCGATCCCGAGGACGCGGCAGATCCACCGGCAAAATCTCGCCGATCGTGGCCGAGGGGCCATTGGTCATCATCACGATCCGATCCGACAGCAGCACCGCTTCGTCCACATCATGGGTGATCATGATCACGGTGTTCTTCAGATCCGCATGAATCTCCATCAACGAATCCTGCAGATGCGCCCGGGTCAAGGCATCCAGCGCACCGAACGGTTCATCCATCAACATCACTAACGGTTGCATCGCCAGTGCACGGGCAATCCCTACCCGTTGCTTCATCCCACCAGATATCTGATCGGGCCGCTTATGCATGGCATGATCCATATGCACCAACTTCATGTTGTGCTCGATCCAGTCCTTCATTTCCGCCTTGGATTTCTTGCCCTTGAAAACCTGGTGCACCGCGAGCTCGACGTTCTCATAGGCCGTCAGCCAGGGCAGCAGTGAATGGTTCTGAAACACCACGGCGCGCTCAGGACCCGGCTCGGTCACTTCCCGGTTTTCGAGCAGCACACCGCCTTCGGTCGCCTGGTACAGGCCGGCAACAATGTTCAGCACCGTGGACTTGCCGCAGCCCGAATGACCGATCAGCGAGACAAATTCGCCCCGATTAATCTTGAGATCGATCTTGTTCAATGCCCTAAACATTCCTTGTGACGTCGGGAAGTCGATGGAAACCTGACTTAATTCCAAGTGGGCAGCACTCATCTTGATTCACTCCTCAATTCTTTATGGTTCAACGCAGTACCGCGCTCTTGTCCCAGGAAATCCAGCGTTGTAACAACAGCATGATGCGATCAAGCATGAAACCGATCAGGCCGATCACGACCACGGCCACCATGATGCGGCTCAGCGAATCGGAAGAACCATTCTGGAATTGATCCCAGATGAATTTGCCCAGACCCGGATTCTGCGCCAGCATCTCGGCGGCGATCAGGACCATCCAGGCGATGGAGAGGGACAAACGCAAACCGGTAAACATCATCGGCAACGCGGACGGCAGCACGATGCGCCGCACATGCGTCCACCAGCCCAACCGCAACACGCGGGAAACGTTCTTCAAATCCTGGCTTACCGCCGCCACCCCGACCGCCGTGTTGATGATGGTCGGCCACAGACAGCACAGCAGTACCGTGATCATGGACACGAGATAAGACTTGGAAAACATCGGGTCATTGCTGACGTACGCCGCACTGACCACGATCGTCACCAGCGGCAGCCAGGCGAGCGGCGATACCGGTCGGAACAATTGAATCAGGGGATTGATAGCCGCATACAGCCCCGCGGAGAGACCAATGGCAATCCCGATCGGAATGGCGATCAGGGAGGCGATGATAAATCCTGAAAGCACGGTAAACAGACTGGTACCGATCTGGCTGAAAAACGTCGGTTGGCCGGTATAGGGAATGATGACCGGCTTATAACCCGGATCTTTGGCCATGCGTTCGGCATTACGCTCTTTCTGCCGTGCATAGAAAGCGGTTTCCTTCAGCTGGGTACGTTCATATTCCTGGTACAAGCTATCGGCCTGTGTCGCCACTTGTACCGGGCCCGGGAACTTCCCCAGCGAGGTGTGAATCTGTTCGGCAACCAGCGACCAGATCACCAGAAAAACGGCAATCCCAATCAGTGGCAAGCCAAGCGTGCGCCCCATGAGGGCGAGTTGAGCGAGTGGGTTTTCCCCACGAAATAACTTGATCACCGGCGTCAAGAACGCGGGCATGGATAAGTTCTTGTTCATGAACAACTCCGGAATGGTGGCAAACAGCGTCCGGCCTTCATGACCGGACGGCAGTCTCATTTAAATGGTCTGATCACCCTTCAGACCCAAAGAGAAGCTCTTCAGATAGGTGTTGGGCTTGGTGCCGTCATAGGTGATGCCATCAATGAAGTTCGCGGTCGCCGGCTTGTAACCGGTTTCCGTGGCGAAATTCGGGAATTGCGCCGGCTTGAACTTGCCTTCGGCAATCAGTGCCATGGCGGCACGCTGGTAGATATCCGGACGGTAGACCGACTTCGCCGTTTCTTTATACCAGCTGTCCGTTTTCTCGGCCGGAATCTGACCCCAGCGACGCATTTGGGTCAGGAACCACACGGCATCCGAATAGAACGGATAGGTGGCGTTGTAACGGAAGAACACGTTGAAGTCCGGCACCTTGCGGGTATCGCCTTTTTCGTACTCGAAGGTACCGGTCATGGACTTGGCGATCACGGACGCATCGGCGCCGACATACTGCGGCTTGGAGAGGATTTTCACCGCCTCTTCGCGATTGGCATTGTTGTTCTCGTCCAGCCAATGGCCCGCGCGAATCAATGCTTTTACGACACGAACCGCCGTGTTGGGGTATTTTTTGACGAACTCGGCCGTCATGCCGAAGACTTTTTCCGGGTTGTTCTTCCAGATTTCGAAGTCGGTGATGATCGGCACCCCGATCCCCTTGACGATGGCCTGTTCGTTCCAGGGCTCGCCCACGCAGTAGCCATCGATCGTTCCGGCCTGCAGGGTCGCCGGCATTTGCGGCGGCGGGGTGACGGACAACAGGACGTCGGCATTCAACTGGCCCGAGGTATCCCCTTTCACCGGGTTATAGAAACCGGGATTCAGACCACCGGCCGCCAGCCAGTAGCGCAGATAGTAGTTGTGCGTGGAAACCGGGAAAACCATGCCCATCTTGAAGGCCTTGCCTTCCTTCTTGAATTCCTCGACCACCGGCTTGAGATATTTCGCGGAAATCGGGTGAACGGGTTTGCCATCCGGCTGTTTGGGCAGGTTGGGCAACATATCGGCCCAGACCTGATTGGAAACGGTGATGGCATTGCCATTGAGATCCATCGAATACGGCGTGATGATGTGCGCCTTGGTGCCATAACCGATCGTAGCTGCCAACGGCTGACCGGCCAGCATGTGCGCGCCGTCTAACGACCCGCCCACCACACCGTCCAGAAGCACTTTCCAGTTGGCCTGCGCCTGGAGCGATACATACAGGCCTTCGTCTTCAAAAAACCCTTTTTCATAGGCAATGGCGAGCGGCGCCATGTCGGTGAGCTTGATAAAGCCGAAGGTCAATTGCGGCTTCTCCGGGTAGCCGATTTTTTCATCCGCCCAGGCAGGCATCGTAGCCAGTCCGGTACCCAGCGCCGTACCCACGGCCGCGGCGGTCGCCGTCATTTTCAGAAAACTGCGGCGTTGTGCGTTAAAACCTGTTGTATCCGTCATGATTTTCTTACCTCGTTAGTTTGCAAAAAAAACGCCCACGCAGGAACATCCCACGTGAGCGCCATTGCTCATCACCCGTCGATTAGTAGACGAACCACCGTTGGCCCATCATGCCAAAGACTATGCAAAATAAATGCCACGAGATTTATTTGTTATTTATCAGTATTTTGAAACACACCGAACTCAACCTGCCACTTGAATCGCACCAGAAGACCACATCCGCTGCACTTGTATGGCGCACATCACACCCGCACAGCCTCTACCAAGGATCACGCGCCGCGCACGACTGCGGTGCCACCCGCTTATGCTTGCTTTATGCAGGACAAAAATGAAAAATGGCACGGTGTCCCGCCTGCTGCCGCGGGGGATTGAAGATGATGGGGGGTGGATTGCGCCAGATTGGAAACACTTCGGCCAACCCCCGAGACAATTAAGTGACGGAAGCCTGAACCGGCGCTCTTCAGACAGGCGCGCTGAATAGCAACGACAGCAGTGATGGAAATCCCTATTTCCCAGCTGAACGCTCAGTACAGGTAATCAAAACATATCGCCCTGTCTCTTATACACATCTGACGCTGCC
>JAGXHU010000088.1 GCA_024636015.1 Halothiobacillus sp. | reverse complement strand
CAGTGGTCGGTCGCCCATACAGCCCGAAATTGGCTGGGAACGGCGGTTTGAAACGCGGCTGTCCCTTCTTGCCTTCGAGTGATTCCAGCAGCGCGGTTTCTTCTCCGCAGATATAGGCGCCCGCGCCTAGAGAACCGTGCAAATCGAAGTCGATGCCCGAACCCAGAATGTCCGTACCGAGCAAGCCTAACGCGTAGGCCTCCTTCAGGGCATCCTCAAAACGGCGAAACACAAGATCGGTGAACTCGCCACGCATGTAGTTGTAACCCACGGTCGCGCCAATGGTGTAACCGGCGATCGCCATGCCTTCAACAAGGGCATGCGGATTGTTCAGCAGAATCTGCCGATCCTTCGCGGTACCGGGCTCGGATTCATCCGAGTTGCAGACGATGTATTTCTGGCCCGGTGCATTGCGTGGCATGAAGGACCATTTAAGCCCGGTGGGAAAACCCGCACCACCCCGACCGCGAAGATTCGAGGCCTTCAGTTCCTCGATGATCAGCGACGGATCCGAGCGTTCTTCCAAAATCTTGCGCCATGCGCTGTAGCCCCCGATCTTCAGATAGTTTTCCAAAGTCCAGGGTTCATCAAACTGCATCGTGGCAAAACAGACTTGTTCCGTCATGACGTCACTCCAGCTTGTCGAGAATGGCATCAACCGTATCCGGGGTCAGCCGTTCGTAATAGACATGATCGACCTGCATCATCGGCCCACCATCGCAGGCCGCGAGACACTCCTCTTCGACCTTGAGGTAGATCCGACCATCCGGGGTAGATTCACCCAACTTGATGCCGAGTTTGCGCTCGCAATGGGAAACGATGTCCTCGGAACCCATCAGGGCACAGGAAATATTTGTGCAGATCGAAACATGGTGACGACCGCAGGGTTTCGTCTCCAGCATCGAGTAAAACGTGGCCACTTCATACACGGAGATGGGCGGCAGTTCGAGATATTCAGCCACGGCGTCCATCAATTCGGTCGTGAGATAACCATTGTTCTGATGTTGGGTTTCACGCAGGGCAGCCAACAGCGCAGATTGTTTCTGCTCCGGCGGATACTTGCGCAGCCAATGATCGATCTCATGGCGAGTATGCTCAGTCAAAAGCACAGTCTTGCTCGTTTTCATCAACGATCCACCTCACCAAATACAATATCCTGGGTTCCAATGATGGCCACCACGTCCGCCAGCATATGTCCGCGCGTCATCTCGTCGAGTGCGGACAGGTGTGCAAAGCCGGGGGCTCGAATCTTCAGGCGATAGGGTTTATTGGCGCCGTCGGAGACGAGATAGATGCCAAATTCACCTTTCGGGTGTTCAACCGCGGCATAGGTTTCGCCCTCAGGCAAACAATAACCTTCGGTGAACAGCTTGAAATGATGGATCAGTGATTCCATGTCCGCCTTCATCTCTTCGCGACGCGGCGGGGCAATCTTCCGATCATCCACCATAACCGGACCGGGATTCAGACGCAGCCAGTCGATGCATTGCTTGATGATGCGATTGGACTGACGCATTTCCTCGATCCGAACGAGATAACGGTCATAGCAATCGCCAGTCACACCGACCGGAATGTCGAATTCAAGCTTGTCGTAGATCGCATAAGGTTGCTTCTTACGCAGATCCCATTCAACGCCGGAACCACGCAGCATTGGACCGGTAAAGCCCAGAGCAATGGCTCGTTCGGGGGTGACGATGCCGATATCCACAGTGCGCTGCTTCCAGATCCGGTTGTCCGTCAGCAGGGTTTCATACTCATCGACATAACCCGGGAAGCGCTGTACGAAATCATCCAGAAAATCCAACAAGGAGCCCTGACGGGCTTCGTTCATGCGCGACACATCGCGTTCGCTGTGCCACTGCGAAGCTTCGTACTGCGGCATGGAGTCCGGCAGATCGCGCGCCACACCGCCCGGACGATAATAGGTTGCATGAAGACGAGCGCCGGAGACGGCTTCGTAGCAATCCATCAAATCTTCCCGTTCACGGAAGGCATAAAGGAATACGGTCATCGCGCCGATATCGAGCGCATGGGCACCCAACCAGAGCAAGTGATTCAGGATCCGGGTAACTTCGTCGAACATCACGCGTATATATTGAGCGCGCTCCGGGATTTCCAGACCAACCAGCTGCTCGATGGCACGCACATAGGCATGCTCATTGCACATCATCGATACGTAATCGAGCCGATCCATATATCCGATTGACTGATTATAGGGCTTGCTCTCGGCCAGCTTTTCCGTGCCCCGATGTAGCAGCCCGATATGCGGGTCGGCACGGACGATCGTCTCACCATCCATCTCAAGCACCAGACGTAATACGCCGTGCGCCGAGGGATGCTGGGGACCAAAATTTAGGGTGTAATTCGCAATTTCTGGCATGACTTATTTACCCTTCCGTCCAACATAACGGCTATCGTGCCGGTGCACCTTGGGTACGAGCACCCGAGGTTCGATGGAAACGGGCTCATACACCACGCGATTTTTTTCAGGATCGAAACGAACCTCGACATGGCCGATCAACGGGAAATCCTTGCGGAAGGGATGACCGACAAAGCCATAATCAGTCAGCAGACGACGCATATCCGGGTGATCATCAAACAGAATACCGAAGAGATCGAACGCCTCCCGCTCGAACCAGTTCACAACTGGCCACACACGCACGACAGATGGAACGACCGGGGCTTCCGCATCGTCGCAATAAATGCGCACGCGCAGGCGCCAGTTGTGCGCATAGGAAAGCAGATGGGCGACCACCGCAAACCGGGGACGGCCGGGATCATTAGCAGCCGGCTCATCACCAAACTTAAGTCGCGCATTACTGGCCGGTTCCACACCCCGACTGTAGCCGGTGTAGGAAACACTTTCTTCCCCCGCCCACTCCTTCTGCCCATATTCGAGATAATCGATACCACACAGATCGACACACTGATCAAAAGCGGTCGACGACGTCTGGGCCAGCAAGCTGGCCACATTCAACCAATCCTCGGCGGAAACGTCGATCGTGATCTCGTCCAGATCGACGGTCAGATGGTTGATCATGGAACCGAGCGTGGATACCAGCGCCGGTTGCAATGCTGGATTGAGCCTCTGCTGCACAGTCATTACGGTCATTTCACCCCAGGTTTACCGCAGTCAATTCAACTGCGCGCGATCGTATTGGTACGACGGATCTTGTTTTGTAGCTGGATAATCCCGTACAGCAATGCCTCGGCCGTCGGTGGACAGCCCGGAACATAAATATCGACGGGAACAATCCGGTCGCAACCGCGAACTACCGCGTAGGAATAGTGATAATAACCACCGCCATTGGCACAGGATCCCATGGAAATCACCCAGCGGGGCTCTGCCATTTGATCGTACACCTTGCGTAATGCCGGGGCCATTTTATTGACCAGGGTGCCTGCCACGATCATCACGTCGGATTGGCGCGGACTCGGGCGAAACACCACACCGAATCGATCCAGGTCATAACGAGCCGCGCCGGCATGCATCATCTCCACCGCACAACAGGCCAGGCCAAAGGTCATGGGCCAAAGCGATCCGGTCCGCGCCCAGTTGATCAGCTTATCTGCCGACGTGGTCACAAACCCTTTTTCAAAGACGCCTTCTATTCCCATTCCAAGGCCCCCTTTTTCCACTCATAAATGAAGCCGACCACCAGCACACCCAGGAAAATCGCCATGGCGATCAATCCGAAATGACCGATTTGGTCCAGCGCGACAGCCCAAGGGAATAAAAAAGCGATTTCGAGGTCAAAGATAATAAATAGAATGGCTACCAAGTAGTAACGGATATCAAACTTCATGCGCGCATCTTCAAACGCGGGGAAGCCGCATTCGTACGCTGCATTCTTGGCCGGATCGGGGCGCATGGGCGCCAGAAGCTTCCCGCCAAACAGCAGCCCCAATGAAAACAGTACAGCTACACCGAAAAAAATCAGTATCGGAAGATAACCTTCAAGCATGGGGCAACCTCACCAGTCAAAGCCAATCGTTTTGGTTTTTCGCACACAAACCGAAACCCAGCACACAGTTTAGCCTGCGGACTGGCCTAATTCGATTGTACGTTCATTTATTTGGTGCGGATGGTGGGACTCGAACCCACACAGCTTTCGCCACTACCCCCTCAAGATAGCGTGTCTACCAGTTCCACCACATCCGCTTTATTTGTACCGATGAACGCGGCATCAGAGATGCGCGCGCTCACCTGGCTTAGCCCAAAGTTACTTACCCGGCACGTCCGAAGGTTTTGGTTGAGCACCTTCCGAACTGGCCGGAGCGCCCCCGCTGACTGTGGATGGCACGTCAGCGGGCTTGCCTTTGGAAGCGGGGGCGGGGTTGGCCGATACAGGCGCCCCATCCGCTGCTGGTTCCGTCTTTGAAACGGGCACAGAATTTACCACGCTTATGGTGTTGTGTGAAGCGTTAATGACATACGCCAGCAACAAACTGGTGGCGAAAAAGCCCACGACAATCCAGCCTGTTATTTTTTGCAAAAAGGTTGCCACGCCGCGCGCGCCAAAAACGGTTCCGGAAGAGCCCGAGCCGAAGGCGGCACCGGCATCCGCCCCTTTACCATGCTGAATGAGAACCAGCACGATTAGCGACAACCCCAACAAAACATGTGCGATCAATATCAGTGTTTGCATTACGATAATCTCAACGAGCCTGCTGCGGCTCGACAAATAACCAAAAAATCTTCCGCATTCAGGGAAGCGCCGCCAATCAGACCGCCATCAATATCAGGCTGCGCAAACAAAATCGCCGCATTATCCGGCTTGATGGATCCACCGTACTGGATCCGCACCGCCTGCGCGATGGCAGGGCTATGGGCCGCCAGTTGCGCGCGAATAGAGGCATGCATGGCCTGCGCCTGCTCTGGGGAGGCTGTTTGCCCCGTCCCAATCGCCCAAACCGGCTCGTAGGCCACAATCGTCCGATCGAAAGCTTGAATGCCCACCGCATCGACCACTGCCTCAATCTGACCGCCAACCACTGCATTCATGTTACCTGCCTGACGCTCTTCCAGTGTCTCGCCGACGCACAGCACCGGGATCAATCCTGCATCCAGCACCACACGGGTCTTACGTGCCACCACGGCATTGGTTTCGCCGAACAGGGTACGTCGTTCCGAGTGTCCGACCAGAACATACCGGCAGCCCACATCGCGCAGCATCTCGGCAGAAACCTCACCGGTATAGGCACCGGTGACATGCTCCGCGCAGGATTGGCCCCCGACACCCATACCGGCTTGGGCGGCCTGAGCCACCACCTGAGAAATGAAAACAAATGGAGGACAAACCCCCATCTCAATATCGCTCAACCCTGGACGTTCGGCCAAAATACCGGCCACCAGAGCCTCGGCCATTGCCTTGGATCCATTGAGCTTCCAGTTCCCTATTACAATCGGTGTGCGCATGCCGTCTCTTTTCCCGCTAACCCAAGTTCTCTCAACGCTTTGGCGAAAAATTCCGAAAAATACGGACTCGCCCCGCCAAAAGGCCGACAAGGTTACTTGTCCAGACCGTTTAAATCAATCCTTGGGTTATGTTGGGCACCCCTTGTGCATACGATCTAGCGCGCTGCAATATCTCGGACCACTCCGGCCAGATCCTGCGCGAACTGCGCTACTTGCGCCGAGTCCTCGCCCTCGACCATCACACGGATCAATGGCTCGGTGCCCGATGCGCGCAATAAAACTCGACCAGTATCCCCCATGGCCAACTCCACCTGACGAATGGCCGCATTCATCTGGGGGTTATCTAGATCGATTTTACGTTCGGTACGTACATTGACCAAAGTTTGTGGGTAAATCCGCACCACGTCCGCCAACTCACGCAAGGTTTTTTGCTCATGACGCATGGCGGCGAGAACCTGCAGCGCAGCGATGATGCCATCTCCAGTCGTATGTCGATCGAGACACAGAATATGTCCTGACGATTCACCACCGATCAACCAGCCATGCTGTTTGAGCGATTCATGCACATAACGATCGCCCACCCGCGCACGGATAAATGGCATCGAAAGATTCTTGATGGCCAGCTCCAGGCCGAGATTGCTCATCTGGGTACCGACAACCCCACCCCCATACCCCAACCGATGCTTTCGGTCAGCTGCAATGATGTACAGAAGAATATCCCCATCCAGCACCTGACCATCGGCATCAACCAGCAGCACGCGATCACCGTCGCCGTCCAGAGCAATGCCCAGATCCGCTTGATGCGCAGCCACCGCACCGATCAGCGCATCGGGTTCGGTGGAACCCACACCGTCGTTGATATTCAACCCATCAGGCTCCACACCCATACGGATCACTTCTGCCCCCAACTCCATAAATACCCGCGGCGCCACCTGATATGCCGCACCATGCGCACAATCAACCACAATTTTCAGGTTTGCCAGCGATAGGCCGATGTCGACCGTGCTTTTACAGAATTCGATGTATCGCCCACCCGCGTCGTCGATCCGTTGTGCCTTGCCCAATGCGTTGGGCGCCGCCACGGTCATGGGTGACTCCAGCAGTTCCTCGATCTCTGCCTCTACCGAATCCGGCAGTTTCTCTCCGGTCGCCGAGAAGAACTTGACTCCGTTATCCTGAAAGGGGTTATGAGAAGCACTGATCACCACCCCGGCCGAACCACGCAAGGTGCGCGTGAGATAAGCAATGGCCGGTGTTGGCATGGGGCCGAGCAGTCGAACGTCAACCCCCGCAGCCGAGAACCCCGCCTCGAGGGCGGATTCGAACATGTAGCCAGAGATGCGCGTGTCCTTGCCAATCAGAACACGTCGACGCCCCCCCTGCCCGAGAACCATTCCGGCAGCCCAACCCAACTTAAGAACAAACTCAGGTGTCATGGGCCATTTACCGACCGCCCCTCGAACGCCATCCGTTCCGAATATTTTCATCAAACCCTCTTTTACTTTGATCACAGGCTGCTGCTCGCCCTTTCGATTTGGTGCCCATTGAACACCGGTCACCATGATCTGTCGACACTCAATACGGCCTCACCATAAAAAAACCGCCTCGCGGCGGCTTTCTACCCATCAGGCCCCACTGGACCAAAGTGATAAAATCACTCGGTCTGACGCATGTTGTTGTTCGCATCCGGGGTATTCATTTGTGATACGTAGGCAGACAGATCACGAATTTCATCCGGAGTCAGGTATTTGGCCTGCGCGTTCATTACATAAGAGTAAGGACCGAGCTGCTGGCCTTTTTTGTACATACCCAACATGGAGCTGACCGCCGACGCCGGCAGGCCAGAGAGCTTTGGCGCATTCAGCAGCTTGCCACCTTCACCGTTGGCACCATGGCAAATCGCACAGGAGGAATACAGCGCATGACCGAAACCGATATTGGCATCAGCCACAATCGTTCCGGACGCAGGCGCTGCAGCAGCCGGCGCTGCAGCGGCTGGTGCCGCGGCTGCTTGAGCACTACCACCACCGAGCGTGGCGATATAGGCGGCGAGATCCGCAATATCTGTGGGTGACAGACTAGCGGTCTGGGGCGCCATGACGGCATAACGGGCGCCGCCCAGTTTATGTTTTGCCAAATAAGCTTTATCACCCTTATGGAAGGCAGTCAGAATACCTTCCGCATCTGCTGCGTTCAGGTGCGTCAGCACCGGAAACGCGCCACCGTTGCCTTTACCATCGGCACCATGACAGGCTGCACAGGTCGCGAACTTCGTCTTACCTGCAGCAACATCACCAGCAGCCATTGATACCAACGGCTGAACCATCAAACCACCTAGCACAACGGCCAGCAGCGAACGACGCATCATCTTCATGTTTACTCTCTCATTATAATCATTGAAATTTAACCGCCCCCACTCCAGGGCTTCCCAAAGCGAAACTCGTCAAACCAAAATAACCCCGCCGTCTAAAGTATCAGAAAACACTAATTCTGGACAAACCAATGCGACTTATACGGCAATAAATAAATAGATAGCGCCGCATTACACCGACAGGGAATGCGCCAAGGCGCCCCGGACAAATACTAACAAGCACCCGGTTGGCGCGCCACAAAACTCAAATCCGGCAGCACACCCCTCAAAAACCCACCTCTGTCACAATGGCATATATCAGCCGCCGCTAAGCATCGTTCATCGCGCTGAACAGCCGCAATACATCTCGCGTTGCCGCCACATCGTGCACCCGAACAATCCGGGCACCGCGCTCCACAGCAAGCAGCGCGAGCGCAACACTGCCTGCGACCCGCTCGGAGACTGCCCGTCCGGTAATTTCCCCGATCATCCGCTTGCGCGACAATCCGACCAAAAGGGGAAAGCCCAAGGATTTAAAATCCGATAAATGCTTCAGTATCTGCAAGTTTTGCGTCGTGGTTTTGGCAAAACCGAAGCCAGGGTCGACAATCAGCCGACTCGCGGGAATACCCATCTGCAACGCCTGGTGTATTCGCGCCAGAAGCTCATCCATCACCTCAGCGACCAGATCGGTGTATTGAGCGCGATCCGACATGGTGCCTGGTTCACCTCGCATATGCATAAGGCACACCGACACATCGTGATCGCGCACGGCCGCCGCAGCAGCAACCAACGCGCCGGGCCGGGCCAATGCGCGCACGTCGTTAATGAGGGTAGCGCCCACGCCAACCGCCTCGGTCATCACCACGGGATCGCTGCTGTCTACCGAAAGCGGCACATCAAGATGGCGGGCAAGTGCTTCGATCACCGGTACCACGCGCTCCAACTCCTGCTCCGTAGTGATTGATGCCGCACCGGGACGCGTGGATTCCCCTCCAATGTCCAGGATATCGGCACCCTCCTCAACCATCTGAGTGGCTGCAGCAACGACCTCATCAACGTCCACAGTGCCCGACAAAAAAAAACGCCCCCCGTCCGAGAAGGAGTCCGGGGTGACGTTCAGAGTGCCCATGATCAACGGGCGGGGGTCGGTCGCTAACCGACCCATCAAATCGTTCACGAACCTACACTCAGTGTGTGTTGGCCGCGCCGCCGCCCACCGGATCACCGGCGGCATTGATACCGCCGCTGCCAGCCTTGGGCGCCTCAGAATCACCGGCTGCGCCCGGGGGCGCCTCCTCGACGCCGACACCACCCGTCGGCGGGTTGCCGCTACTGGCAGAGGAGTCAGATCCCTGTCCCCAATCAGCAGGCTCGCGTACGGGTACACGGGCCATGAGATCATCGATCTGAGGCAAATCGATCGTTTCATACTTGATCAAAGCATCGGCCATGGCATGCAAAATATCGATATTATCTGTGAGCAATTGCTGGCAACGCTGGTAGTTGCGATTAATCACATCCCGCATCTCGGAATCAATCACGCTGGCGGTGGTATCCGACACTGTGCTGCCCGGCACGGTACGACCAAACATCATGTCGCCGTCTTCTTCCGAGTAAGTCAGGGTGCCGAGCTTGTCCGACATGCCCCACTTGGTCACCATATTGCGTGCAATTTCGGTGGCGCGTTCAATGTCATTGGAAGCACCGGTTGTCACCGCTTCCGCCCCGAAGATCAGCTCTTCGGCAATACGCCCGCCAAACAGGCTGGATATATTGGATTCCAGTTTGCGCTTCGAGTAGCTGTAACGATCCTGATCCGGCAGGAACATGGTTACGCCCAATGCCCGGCCACGCGGAATGATAGAAACCTTGTAGACCGGATCGTGTTCGGGCACCAAGCGACCCACGATGGCATGGCCAGCCTCGTGATAGGCGGTCAGTTTCTTCTCGGCTTCGCTCATCACCATGGATTTGCGCTCGGCGCCCATGATGATCTTGTCTTTGGCCCGTTCAAGATCAGCCATCACAACTTCAGTCTTGTTCGCCCGGGCCGCAAACAGAGCCGCCTCATTAACCAGGTTGGCCAGATCGGCGCCGGAGAAGCCCGGCGTGCCACGTGCCAACAGGTTCGGCGTGATATCCGCCGCTGCGGGAACCTTACGCAGATGCACCTTGAGAATCTGTTCTCGGCCCCGGACGTCGGGCAGCCCCACGACCACCTGGCGGTCGAACCGACCAGGGCGCAGCAACGCCTTGTCCAGCACGTCCGGACGGTTGGTGGCGGCGATAATGATGACGCCCTCGTTGCCCTCGAAGCCATCCATCTCGACCAGCAACTGGTTGAGCGTCTGTTCACGTTCGTCATGGCCACCGCCCATGCCGGAACCCCGGTGACGACCGACCGCATCAATCTCGTCGATGAAGATGATGCAAGGCGCCTGCTTCTTGGCCTGCTCGAACATGTCGCGTACTCGCGATGCGCCGACACCCACGAACATCTCGACGAAATCTGAGCCGGAAATCGTGAAGAAGGGCACCTTGGCCTCCCCGGCTACGGCTTTCGCCAGCAGGGTTTTACCCGTACCCGGCGGACCGACCATCAGGACGCCGCGTGGCACGCGGCCGCCCAAACGCTGGAACTTGCCCGGATCACGCAGGAACTCGACAAGCTCGACCACATCGGCCTTTGCCTCATCCGCCCCGGCCACGTCATTAAACGTGACCTTGACTTGGTCCTCGCCCAGCAGGCGTGCCTTCGACTTGCCGAAACTCATGGCACCTCGGCCACCACCGCCCTGCATCTGACGCATGAAAAACACCCAGATACCGATCAGCAGCAGGAACGGGAACCACTGGATGAAAATAGTCATCAACAGCGACGGACGTTCCGGCGGCACGGCATTGATCTTGACGTTGTTATTCAACAAGTCACCGATCATGGCGCGATTATCCGTTTCCGGGCTATAGGTCTCGAAACGCGCACCAGAACTGGTTTTCCCATTGATGGTTCGCCCTTCGATCACCACGGAATCTATGCTGCCGCCCTTCACGTCACCCAAAAATTGCGAGTAACTCATCGGCTGGGCGGCTGTGGAGTGACTGTTGAAGCTGTTGAATACGGTCATCAACACCACTGCAATCACTACCCAGACCAGGACATTCTTGGTTAAATCGTTCAACACGCCACCTCTGCTCACTATTGATGGGGGTGTAATACCCCCATCACAAAATTGTTATCGCCAACCTTATACTACGCGCCAGCCGCGCGCCACCAGGTACACCTCGCGTGAACGCGGGCGAGAGGCCTTGGGCTTGCGTACCACCACGCTCTTGAACTGCACGCGGGCCTGCCGCATCAGCTCATCGAAGCCCTCACCCTGAAACACCTTGGTGACGAATGAACCCTCGGGTTTAAGCATGCGCTGGCAAAAATCCAGCGCCAATTCCGCCAGATATATGCCCCGGGGAATATCCACGGATTCCACGCCACTCATATTGGGTGACATGTCGGATAGCACCAGATCAACGCCCTGATCGCCTAGCAATCCCACCAGGCCCTCAAGAACCGCTTCGTCGTTAAAGTCCCCCTGAATCACCGTTGTATGGGCGAAGTGATCCATAGGCAAGAGATCGAGTGCAAAAATATGCCCCCGTTCGCCGACCACCTGGCTGGCATATTGCGTCCAGCCCCCTGGGGCCGCCCCCAGATCGACGACTTGCTGGTCGGGCTTCAAAAACTGATCGCGTTCATTCAACTCCATCAACTTGTAGACGGCGCGGGAACGATACCCTTCACGCTGGGCGCGCAGTACGTACTCGTCGCGGAAATGTTCAGCCAGCCAGCGCTGGCTACTGCTTGAGCGGGCCATAGGCACCCCTGATCCCCAAATAATCAGGCATTATCCCCCGAATCACACGATCGCCCAAATCCCAAGCACTCAATGGACTCACTTTTTCCTGCCGGGTTCTGCCGTTGGATCAAATATCGGATCAAATAGTTAGTGCGATCATCAACAGGATCGACACGTCGCGTCAGAGAATGGGGAATGGCTCGCCTCCTGTCGACGGACACGGCACTGCGGGCAGATAAAATTGCCCGCAGTGCCGTTCATCGGTCGAAAGCGTGATGGAGGCCGAGATGGTCGCACGCAAGTGCCACCACGGCAGACCATCAAAGGTTCAGTGCGACATCATATCCGTCATGGCGGCGCGCTTTTTGACCGGAACCTGCAGTGTTTCTTTCGTGCCATCGGAAAAGGTCAGGGTCAGGGGCACGTGATCGCCCGCCACAAGCGGGTTTTTGGGCCCGATCAGCATGATGTGGTAGCCACCCGGCGCCAATTGGGTCTCACCATGTGCCGGAATGGCGATCTCCTTCTCTTCGATCATGCGATGCATGCCGTCGACCTGGATCGATTTATGCATTTGCACCGCCTTGAAGCCCGGTGCAGTCGCCTTGATCAAGGCCTCAGGCTGATCGCTTGAATTCTTCATCGTCAGAAATACGGCACTGGCCATCGCACCCGGGGGCTGTTCCGGGATCCAGGCCCCCGAGATCACCGGGGCGGCCTGAGCCGCAAAACTCATCATCAGAATCATTGAGCCCACAAACCACTGTTTCATTGCACCACCTCTTTGAAAAAACGAACCAGCGCCCGATCCATGGGCGCAATTTCATGCGGCGACGGTAGAATCGCCACCATCCGTCCATCCGGGGAAATCAATCGATATGCCGTGTCATGATCGACGTCGTAGATCATGCTTCCCGGCGCGTGCGGATGAATGCGGTACCCCGCCTTAAGCGGATGCGTCACCCGATCGATCATGCTGCGCGAACCGGTAATACCCAGAAATGCCGGATCAAAATAATGCGCATATTCCGCCAGGCGTTTGGGGTGATCGCGCTCAGGGTCCACCGACAGGAACACGACCTGCCAATGCACGTCCGGCAGGGTCTTTTTCAATTCAGGCAACAAGCCGGACAGTGTCGTCAGCTCGGTGGGACAGACATCCGGACAAAACGTGTATCCAATATACAGCAGGGTCCAGTGATTTCGGAACAGTGCCGGCATCTGGACCGGCCCCTGGGCAGAGACAAAGTCGGCTCCAGGCACGACAATGGGGGACGTCAGTGCGCGGAATACCAGGAGATCGTCGGGCCTGAATCCAGCCAAGCGCTGAACATCCACAGGGCGGGTATTCACATCCCCCGCCACAACTGCGGGAACTGCCCAACCATGCCCCACCCCGACCAGTGAAATCAGGAGCAAAATGGCGACAGGACGCCCCCATCGCGATGCGCAATGTAGCCGCAGCCCGTTCATCAATCCGCCCTCCTCGTCATGCCTTACTCCACACGCGTCATCACGCCGTTTTATTAAATATGGATAAGTCGTTAATATGCCTCCACTAGCCCAAAACAAACAATGTGTGATTTCACACACCCGAATCGCGGGTTTACCCAGACCCGCTCGTCGTTTGCAGGCCGCCACCCCCGGTTATCGAGAAACATGAAACTGAATACGAAACAAAAACAATTTCTGCGCACCCAGGCGCACCACCTGAGCCCGGTCGTCCTGCTTGGTCAGCACGGCCTGACCGATGCGGTCATGGCAGAAATCGAGCTCGCCCTGACTATCCATGAGCTGATCAAGGTGCGCGTCCCCGGCCAGGATCGTGAGGACAAGAAAGCCATCATCAATCAAATCTCGGAAACGACCGATGCCGAATTGGTGCAGACCGTTGGGCACATCGCCGTCCTGTACCGCCCACACCCCGACGAACCGCGTCTGGTGTTACCCAAGGCCACCAAAGCCGCCAAGGGTAGTGCCGGGAAACCGCGCTGAGTTTTGGATGATCCTGCCATTTCTGGATTCGGGTGCCCAGGCCGACCCCCAGGACTTCCCGCCCGTCTCACAGGCTCTGAACGAACCGAACGGACTGCTGGCGGTAGGCGGGGACTTGTCCCTGCAGCGAATGATCGCGGCCTACCAACGCGGCATTTTTCCCTGGTTCAGTGCGGACGACCCGATTCTATGGTGGGCACCGGATCCCCGCACGATCCTTCTGCCACAGGGTTTTCACTGCTCCCGTTCACTGGATAAATGGCGCCGACAACGAAAATACACCGTCACAGTCGATCAAGCCTTTGAAGATGTCGTCGCCGGTTGTGCGGCACCGCGTTCACAGCAAGATGGCACATGGATCGTGCCGGCGATGTATGAAGCCTTCGTCGCACTGCATCGCGCCGGGGTCGGGCACTCCGTTGAGGTCTGGTCGGGCAATCGCCTCGTGGGTGGACTCTTTGGCGCCAAACTGGGTCGGGCCGCCTTTGGCGAGTCGATGTTCAGTCGTACACCGAATGCATCCAAATTCGCCCTGGCAGCCATCCTCCTGGACGGTTGCTGGGGCGAGATCGACTTTCTCGACTGCCAGTTCAGCACGGAACATTTGCTGACCCTGGGAGCAGTCGAGTGGTCACGCAGTTATTTTGTCAGACAACTGGTCAAAAGCCAGCTTGACGACACACCGGCTCGACAAGGAGTATCGGTCTAGCCGGATCGGGCAGGCACCGCAAGAATGCCTTTCATCTCTTAATGGAAATGCGAATCACCTATGCAGCAACATGACGTTATGGCCTCATTACTAATCCTGCTGGTCATTTCGGTGATCGCGGTGGTCGGTCTGCGCCGCCTCAAATTGCCGGCCGTCCTTGGCTATCTCGCCGTCGGCGTGGTGGCGGGCCCCTACGGTTTGGGCTTGATCAGTCAGACCGCTGATATCCATATCATCGGCGAGTTCGGTGTGGTGTTCCTACTGTTCATGCTCGGGCTGGAGTTTTCCCTGCCCCGTCTGATCGCCATGCGGCGGGCCGTTATCGGGATGGGGGGCGCACAGGTGCTCACCACGGCAGTCGTTACCGGGTTTGCCGCCTGGCTGATGGGATTCTCGCCCGCCGCCGCCTTTGTCCTGGCCGGTGTGCTGACCGTGTCATCCACCGCCATCGTCGTCAAGCAACTGGGCGAGCAGATGGAGCTGAACAGCCGTCACGGCAATAATGCCATCGGGGTGTTACTGTTCCAGGATATTGCCGTGGTGCCCTTCCTGATCATCATCCCGGTCCTCGGTTCGCACACTGGCGCGCCGACCGATTCCACCCAAATCACACTGAATGTTGCCTGGGCGATTAGTGCCGGTGTCGCCGTATCCATTGCCCTATTTTTTGGTGGCCGCTTGGTTCTACGTCCCCTGTTTCGGGAGATCGCCCGCGCCCACTCGGCCGAGCTGTTCACAATTGCCGTGTTGCTGGTGGTACTGGGCGCCGGTTGGCTCACCAATCAGGCGGGGCTGTCCTATGAACTGGGTGCTTTTCTTGCGGGTATTGCGCTGTCGGAAACTCAGTACAAGCACCAGATCGAATCGGATATCCGCCCCTTCCGAGATGTGTTGCTGGGCTTGTTCTTCATCACAATCGGCATGCTGCTGAATGTGCGTATCCTGCCCGACATTTTCCTCTGGGTCGTGATCCTGCTTGCGCTCCTGATCGTGGTCAAAACCACCATTATTTTCATCATTGGACGCGCCATGGACGAAGAGCCTGGTGTCGCACTCCGGACAGGCCTTGTTCTGGCACAAGGGGGGGAATTTGGCTTTGCCATGCTGGCAATCACCACAGCAGACATCATGCCCGACGATCAACGACAAATCGTGTTGGCTGTCGTGATCTTCTCCATGGTGTTGACACCAATTCTGGTCAAATTCAACGGCCGGATCGCCAAGCGCATCGTCCCGAGTTATCAGCAGGAGCGGCGTGAAGCCCAGCACAACCTCACACAGTCCACTTCGGAACTGTCGAACCATGTCGTGATCTGCGGATTCGGTCGGGTTGGCCAGAACGTCGCCCGACTGTTGAAAAGCGAAGGTTTTGACTACACGGCGATCGAAGTCGATACCGATATCGTTCAGCAAGCCATGCAGGCGGGGCTCCCCGTCCACTTCGGTAACTCCACGCATGGGGAAATTCTCGAATCCGCCGGCCTCAGTCGTGCCCGGGCCTTGGTCATCTCGCATCTCGACGATGCCATCTCTCTGAAAACCATCGAAGTAGCCCGCAGCCTGTCGCCCGATATCCCGATCATTGTCCGCACGCGCAGCGATGAACAGCTCGACCAGTTTTACGGCGCGGGGGCCACGGATGTGGTCGCCAGCATCTATGAAATGAGCCTGGTCTTATCCGGAAACGTCCTGCGCGCCCTGAACGTCCCCGTCTCCAAGGTCATCCGGCAAATTCAGGAAATCCGCCGCGAAAACTACGCCCCCCTGCGTCACACATTCGCGGGCACACGATCCCGGGAAACTGGCGATTTTGTACCCCTGGCCCCGCGCACCCTGCGAAATATCACCTTGGTACAAGGCGCCTACGGCGTTGGTAAAGCACTCAACGCCTGCCTGCCGGACAACCGCACCATTGTCGTCGACGCTATCAACCGCTCTGGGATTCGCGGCGAAACACCCCAGTCCGACATGATCCTTCAGGAAGGCGATACCCTAACCCTCTATGGCGCGCCCGAAGAACTCGACAGCGCCGAACACTTCCTGCTCGCCGGAAAGGAATGACCCTGCGAAGAAAAAACCTGACTCAACAGGAAGTTGGCCTACAATCAGGATCAAAAGAGAGATACACTGACTGCTCATGGACCCGAGTGGTCGATCACCCAACGAGGTGCCAACGATGATGACTTCACCGTTAAGCTATGCAAACACGCCCGTCGCCGATGGCGCACTGACGCCAAGCAACAGCCAGAACCCGAACTACCCGTCGGCCCAGACGCGTAATGCCCCCGTCGAGCCACAGACGCCCAACCGGGTGTCCAGCCCGGAGCAGGTAGCTTCGGCCGCGCGGCAAGCAAACCCGCCATTCGGACATCCACCGGGTCAACTCGTCGACGTGCACGCCTAAACACAGGCCACGAGAACGTCCGTCGGAACGACATGCAGTAACCTGTGTCGTGTCCCGCCGGGAAAATCAGGTGCGAATCCCCGCCGAATGAGCCACAATCGTGCTCCAAAATTCCCACCTGCAAATCTGTTATGGCGTTATCCAAACCTTCCCGCATCGCGATCCCGAAGTCTCCTCTTGATCCGATATTCATACGCAGCCAAACGGCATTGGGCACGGCCTATACCTTAGCCACACTCGCCCGAACCCAATCACAACCGCTGCTCGTCATCGCCCCGGACACGCGCAGTGCAGCCGAAATGACCGAGGCACTGGCCCTGTTCGATTGCCCCGCCAACACGTTCCCCGACTGGGAAGTGCTGCCCTACGACCGCTTCTCGCCGCATCAGGATCTGATCTCGGATCGCCTGGCTCGCCTATGGCACCTGCCCCGTGAAGCGCAGGGCATTACCCTGATTGCCGCGCCGACGCTGATGCAGCGGCTGCCGCCACCTTCGTTCGTGACAGGCCATAGCTTCCTGCTCAAGGCCGGCGATCACCTGGATCGCGAGGCCTATCGTCGGCAACTGACCGAGGCGGGCTACCTCGCCGTCTCACAGGTCGTTCAACCCGGTG
>JAGXHU010000087.1 GCA_024636015.1 Halothiobacillus sp. | reverse complement strand
GGTGCTGGGGAATCCGGCCGCCGTCGAAGTGCTCTGGAAGGGGCAACCAGTGAAACTGGACGCGCCGAATGCCACTAACGGCGTCGTCCGGACCACCGTCGGAGGCTAGGATGAGTCACGTTGATTCGCCAACCATCCGTCGATTGTCGCGAAAGATTCACGTCGGGTCGGTGGCGATCGGTGGGGATGCCCCCATTGCCGTGCAAAGCATGACCAATACCGACACATGTGATGTGGCGGCCACGGTGGCTCAAATTCGTACCTTGATCAAGGCAGGCGCGGATCTGGTTCGTGTTTCCGTGCCGAGCATGGAGGCAGCCGAGGCATTCGGACGGATTCGCCAACAGGTCGATATCCCGCTGATTACCGATATCCACTTTGATTACCGTATTGCCTTGCGTGTGGCCGAACTTGGGGCCGATTGCCTACGGATCAATCCGGGCAATATCGGCCGCGAGGATCGGGTTCGTGCGGTCGTTGACTGCGCGCGCGACAAGGGCATTTCCCTGCGGATCGGTGTTAATGCCGGGTCCCTGGAAAAGGATCTGCAGCAAAAATATGGCGAGCCAACACCCGCGGCCATGGTGGAATCTGCCCTGCGACATATCGATATTCTGGATCGACTGGACTTCTCCGAGTTCAAGGTCTCGCTGAAGGCTTCGGACGTGTGGATGACCGTATTGGCCTATCGCCAATTAGCCGGGCAAATCGAGCAGCCCCTGCATCTGGGCATCACCGAAGCCGGTGGATTGCGTGCGGGCGCCGTGAAATCCGCTGTCGGACTGGGGATGCTGCTGGCCGAAGGTATCGGCGATACGCTGCGCGTGTCTTTGGCCGCCGATCCCATCGAAGAGATCAAAGTGGGTTGGGATATTTTGAAGTCCCTTCGTCTGCGTCACCGCGGTATCAATCTGATTGCCTGCCCTTCCTGTTCCCGACAGGAATTTGATGTCATCAAGACCGTCAATGCGCTTGAAGGACGGATTGAGGATATTGATACGGCCATGGATGTGGCGGTTATCGGTTGTGTGGTCAATGGCCCGGGCGAAGCCCGTGAGGCCGCGATCGGCCTGACCGGCGGGCAGCCCAGCCTGCTCTACATCAATGGGAAACCCGCGCGCAAACTGAGTGAACACGATTTGGTGGATGGCGTCGAACAGGCCATTCGCGAACATATAGTCCAGAGTAAAAACCCCGTTACCCCATGAGTAAAACCCTGCAAACGCTGCGTGGTATGCATGATGTGCTGCCCGCGCAAACCCCCGCCTGGGCGCGTCTCGAATCGATCGCCGCCGACACGGCGCGCGCCTATGGCTACCAGGAAATCCGGATGCCGCTGGTGGAGCACACTGCGTTGTTTTCCCGCGGCATCGGCGAAGTGACCGACATCGTCGAGAAAGAGATGTACACGTTCCTGGACCGCAATGGTGACTCTCTGACGCTGCGACCAGAAGGTACGGCCAGTTGCGTGCGTGCCTGCCTGGAGCATGGCCTGATTCACAATCAGCAGCGGAAGCTCTGGTATATCGGCCCCATGTTCCGCCATGAGCGCCCGCAGAAGGGACGTTACCGTCAGTTCCACCAGTTTGGAGTAGAGGCCTTCGGTGTCTCGGGTGCGGAACTGGATGTGGAGTTGATGCTGATGGCTGCGCGGATCTGGCGGGAACTCGGCATTACCGACGTGACCCTGCAGATTAATACGCTGGGTAGTCCGGCCGCGCGCGCTGCCCACCGGGCCGTGCTGATCGATTATCTTCAGGTGCATGCCGAACAGCTGGACGACGAGGCACGTAGCCGTCTGTTGACCAATCCATTGCGGATTCTGGACAGCAAGAACCCGGCCGTGCAGGCGGTTATTGCCGATGCACCCGCCCTGACGGATTATCTGAGCGAGGATGACCAGGCGAATTTTGACGAAGTCCGGTCATTATTGACGGCCGCCAATGTGCCTTTTGAGGTCAATCCCCGTCTGGTTCGCGGGCTCGATTATTACAACCAGACCGTTTTTGAATGGGTCACGACTGCTTTGGGTGCGCAAGGCACGATCTGCGCCGGTGGGCGTTATGATGGACTCGTGACTCAATTGGGCGGTCGGGCGACCCCGGCGGCGGGATTCGCCATCGGGTTAGAGCGTCTGATCGAACTCATGGCGCTGGAAGAAAACGATACAACGGCCGATTTTTATATCCTCTGGTCGGATGTGGCTTCCAAAGGTTATGCACTTCAGCTTGCCGAGGATATCCGGGACATCCTGCCCTCGCTCAGGATCCAGTGCGCGCTTGATGGGGGCAGTCTGAAGAGCCAACTGCGCCGGGCCGACCGCAGTGGCGCCGCCCAAGCGATTCTTGTCCCGTCCGGAACAGATGTCGCGCTGACCGTGAAGGCATTGCGCGATGCGGAATGTGCGGATCGAAGTTTTGATCGCCCAGCCCTGTTGGCCTGGTTGGCTGAGCAGGGAACGGGTCGTCGTTCCTGATTCCTGGCGTCGTCGGCAACGGCGTCGTCTTGCGGTTGGGCGTTTGATGGCAAGTCTTGATAGACTAGACCGGCTTTGACGCGGTCCATGTCACGGGCTGAGAAGGTGCACCCCACGAACCGGGTGTGCGTCCAGCGTAGGACACGGGGCCGGTGTCGCAATTTCTCAAATACGTTAGGTATAGGTGTGCTGTGGTAGCTGCGGACGACGAACAACTCGACAAGCTCAGGGAATTCTGGGCGCAATATGGCAAACCGTTGTTGCTGGGGCTGGCCGTAGGGTTGGCGCTGTTGGCCGGCTGGTTCGGCTGGCAGACCTGGCAGGAGCGACAACAGACCGACGCGGCACTGGCCTTTCATCAGATTGAACAGTTAAGTGCAGCGCACCAGCCACAGCAGGCCATCGAGGCAGCGCGCAAGCTGGCGGCAGACCATAGCGGCACCGTGTATGCCGCATTGGCACTCCTGGTGGGTGCGCATGAGTCCATGGGGCAGAATGATCCGGCCAAGGCTGCGATCTACTTACAAAAACTCATCGAACAGACCAAAGAGCCAGCGATCGTCGCCCTCGCACGCCTTCGCTTGGCGCGGGTGGAATGGGCACAGAACAAGCCCGATGCGGCACTGGCGACACTGAAAACCAAACCGCCCGCGAGTTTTGCCCCGCTGTATGAAGAACTGGCTGGGGATATCGAGGCCAGTCAGAAGCACTGGTCGGCTGCGCGTTCGGCTTATGAGCGGGCACTGGCCGGGCCGGGCGCGGACACCGCGTTTATCCGGATTAAGCTGGACAACCTGCCGGCCCAAGAAAAGCCTCCTGCCTCTGCGCCATCGACCGAGAAGTCTCATTCATGAATGTCACCCCCGCCCAGCACTCAACGGCGCACCCAGGCGCACGACCCACCGTCATTCTGGGGCGAAATGCCCTGGTATCACGCATTGCGGTCTGCCTGCTGATTCCGGCAGCATTGGCCCTGTTATCCGGATGCTCGGCTACCCGCGAATTCGTCAAGCCGACCCCGTTAACCCAGATCGACAATCGCTTCCCGCCCAAGATCGAGTGGCAGGCAAGTGCCGGTGATGCCCAGAGTAGCGAACTGGAGCAGATTGCCCCGGTCGAGGCTGACGGTCGGGTGATCGTTGCTGATCCCCATGGGCAGGTATTCGCCTACGATCTGAAGTCCGGCAAGCAGTTGTGGGCGGCCGATCTTAAGGCCGGTCTGAGCGTCGGTGGCGGGGCCAGTGACAATATGGTGGTGTTCGGAACGGATGATGGAAAGGTTTTCGCGCTTGCCGCCGATACCGGCAAGAAGCTGTGGCAAGTTCAAGTTTCTACCGCAGTTGAAGCAGCACCGTCCGTCGGTCATCACGATATCGCGGTGCGGGCCAAAGATGGATCGGTCACCCTGCTCAAAGCGAGTGATGGCAGCACCATATGGACGATCAGCCATAACGAGCCAGCACTGACCCTGCAGGGGCAGAGCCGTGCCTTGCTGTTCCCAGACGCGGTAGCGGTGGGCTATGACGATGGTGAATTCGCGGTACTTTCCCGTGCTGACGGTCGGATACTGTGGAAAAATCAGGTGACGTTACCGACCGGCCGTACCGATATTGACCGCATGGTCGATATTGATGCCACGCCCCTGTTTGGTGATGCGGTTTTCTACGTCATGACCTATCAAGGGCGTTTGGCGGCTATCCAGGCCCAAGGTGGCCAAACTTTGTGGAGCCGCAAGTTCTCGGGTTATACCGATATGAGCTTGGGCAAGAACGCCCTGTATGTGACGGACGCGAATGGCGTGGTTTGGGCGATTGATCGGCGGACCGGGGAGCCGCTGTGGCGGCAAGCTGCTTTGTCCCATCGGGGCGTTACGGGTCCGGTACAGGATCATGGAAAGCTGGTAGTTGGCGATAACCAGGGTTATCTGCATGTCCTCGATCCTGAGACGGGTGCGCTGGTTGGGCGTACGCAAGTGGATGGTGCGATCATCGATCCTATGCGTGCCGAACAGAATGCAGTAGCGGCGGTAACGCGCGATGGGCGACTGGTGGTGTTCCAGATACCTTGATTTGTGGACAAGGGCTGAGTCGGTACTTTGACTCGGTCACCGTCCCAAGATGACGACTGATGGAGCAGTGCTTGAAAAAGCACTGCTTTTTTATGCGTACTTGTGCATGACGGGTTTGCCGGGATTACCGGAAAACGATCCAGAAAAACGATAGGATGAGGGTGAAGTAATTTGTTCTCATGACCGGTAGCGGAGCGTCCATGGCTGTCGAACGATCTCCCTCGCCAAATGCAGCACCCGACTGGCACGCGCAACCCCGCGACGCGGTATTGGCGGCTTGGTCGGTGATTGACCATGCAGGTATCGGTCAGGCAGAAGCCGCCAAGCGACTGGAACACTACGGGCCCAACCGGCTTGCCGCAGCCAAATCACGCGGCCCCTGGCTTCGACTCCTCCTCCAATTTCATAATCCGTTGATTTATGTCCTGCTGGGGGCAGGCATTGTGACGCTGCTGCTCCGGGACTTCGTCGATGCCAGCGTGATTTTCAGTGTGGTTCTGATTAATGCATTGATCGGGTTTGTGCAGGAAGGGCGCGCCGAAAAAGCGCTGGATGCCGTCAGCGCCATGTTGGCCAGTCGGGCCATTGTCCTGCGCGAAGGGATACGACATGAAATCGACGCTGCCCTTGTCGTGCCGGGTGATCTGGTGTGGTTGGAGTCGGGCGCACGGGTTCCGGCAGATCTGCGCCTCCTGCAGTCGCATAATTTAAGAATCAATGAAGCAGCCCTTACCGGAGAATCTGTTCCGGTGGAAAAGGGGACGGCGCCGGTATCCGCCACGCGTCCCATTGCCGATCGATCCTGCATGGCCTATGCCGGTACGGTTGTGACGTTCGGTCAGGGGCAGGGCGTGGTCGTGGCCACCGGCAAGGTCACGGAGATGGGGCGAATCGGCACCCTGATGGGTGCCGTGTCGACACTGGAGACGCCCCTGACCCGACGTCTGGATCAAATGGCCCGTCAGATGACGGCGCTAATTCTGGTGATCGGCCTGATCACCTTCCTCTATGGCTATTTCGTCCGCTCGATGCCCATGCTGGATATCTTTCTGGCGGTAGTCGGACTGGCCGTGGCCGCCATTCCCGAAGGGTTGCCGGCCGTTGTGACGATTGTGCTGGCGATTGGCACCCGGGTCATGGCGCGCAATCACGCCATCATCCGTCGATTGCCCGCCGTTGAAACCTTGGGTTCGGTGACCGTCATTTGCACGGATAAAACCGGTACCCTGACACGTAATCAGATGACTGCTGTTCAGGTCATTCTGCCCGAACAGACCTTGCTTGTGACGGGGGGCGGTTATCGGCCCGAGGGTGAGTTCTATCTCGGGGATCTTGCCGTCGATCCCACTCGGCACGAGCCGCTGTGTGCTTTGGTGCAGTGCGCGATGCTGTGCAATGATGCTCAAATCAAGCCGAGTGGGGGCGATCTGGACTCGACTGATGACTGGCAGGTGGTTGGCGATCCAACCGAAGGGGCGTTACTGACGCTGGCTCAGAAGGCAGGGCTGGATCCAACGACAATCGCCGCCGAATTTCCCCGGATCGATTCCTTGCCCTTCGATTCGGCGCATCGGTTCATGGCCACCTTGCATCACGATCACGAAGGCCATGTCTTCTTGCTGCTTAAGGGCGCGCCGGAAGCAGTTTTGGCTCGGTGTATTCAGGACGCCAGTGGTGAGCCGCTGACCGAGCGGGACTGGGATGCGCGGATTCATCAGGCAGCGGCGTCCGGCGAGCGGGTGCTGGCCCTGGCCCGCGCCGAGATGCCGCTGGGTACTGCGATGATTGCCATGGCCGATATGACCATGCGGTTCACCTTGCTCGGATTGGTGGGGCTGATCGATCCCCCCCGGGAAGAGGCCATCCAGGCGGTGGCCGAATGTCGTTTGGCTGGATTGCGGGTCAAGATGATTACCGGCGATCACGCCATAACCGCTTCAGCGATCGGACATCAACTTGGGTTGAGCAGTGAGGCGATTCTGACCGGCGAGCAGATAGACCATCTGGATGATGTCGCCCTGAGCCGCTGTGTTCAGGAGACGGATATCTTTGCGCGCGCCAGTCCCGAGCACAAGTTGCGACTGGTTATGGCGCTGCAGGCTCAAGGTGAGCTGGTCGCCATGACAGGGGATGGGGTGAATGATGCGCCGGCCCTCAAGGCCGCAGACATTGGGGTTGCCATGGGGCAGAAGGGGACCGATGCTGCACGCGAGGTGGCCGATCTGGTCTTGACCGACGACAACTTCGCGACCATCGCCAGTGCCGTTCGAGAGGGCCGAGTCGTCTTTGATAATATCCAGAAGTCTCTGCTGTTCATGTTGCCCACGAATGGAGGCGAGGCGGGCGTCATCATGTTGGCCGTTTTTGCGGGGCGGGCATTGCCGGTCACGCCGGCTCAAATTCTGTGGGTGAATACGGTTACGGCAATCACGCTGGCTTTGGCGCTGGCATTTGAACGGGCCGGCCCCCGCATCATGCTTCGATCGCCGAGGCATCCTTCATCGCCCCTGATTACGCGGATCTTCGCACTTCGACTGGTATTTGTCAGTCTGCTGATGGTCGCGGCAACCTTTTCCGTTTTCGAGTGGGAACTGGCGCGCGGAAGCACCCTGGACATGGCACGTACGGCCGCAGTGAACATGCTGGTTTTCGGCGAATTGGTCTATTTGTTCAATGTCCGCCATTTCCTGGAATCGGCATTCCGACGGGATTTGTTCACCGGCAATCAGGTCGCCTTGATTATGGGGCTCGTGCTGATCGCGCTTCAGGGTGTGTTTATCTATGCGCCCCCGCTGCAGCGCGTGTTCCAGACAGCCGCGCTGGATATCACCTCTTGGGCAGTGATTGTGGCGCTGGGCCTGATGTTGTTCCTCTTGGTGGAGGGGGAAAAAGCTGTGCTTCGATGGCGTCAGGTTCGGGGGTTCTAGGGTCATGGAATACACCATTGGACGATGCCCTTGTCCACGCACGCCATGAGACCGGGGCGGGTCATTTTTCGGCGCAGAATGGCGCGACTTGTCCCTTTCGTGATCCTGCTTCTGTTGTTGTGGGGTTATGTCTTACCCTATCAAGCCGGCGTGCAGATCGACAAGGCGCTCGCCGTCTGGGTCAGTAATCACGATGGCTGGAAACTGACGCGACAGCGTGTGGACGATTATGAACGGCGTTACCAAATCCGTTGGGAAGGTTCGTCGGGTTTCCCACCGATATTAGCGACTCTTCAGGTGCAGAACCGACCGATCGGCTGGTCGACCCCCACGGGGCACCAGTGGGGCTGGGGGACTTTTAGTCTGTCGCTGGATCCTTCCAGCGCCATCCAGCTAACGCGTTGGCCGGATGAAACCTGGCGCTGGGCGGGCACCATCGGGTGGCTGGGGGGGCTGGATATGCGTCTGCCGATGACATCGCCCCGCAGCGGCTCAGCACAACTCAGGTTTGATGCGCGGAGCGGACGCTGGCAGGGGCAACTTGATCTGCCTGCCTGGCGCCTGACGACGCCGGCGTACACCTGGCGGTTCGGCCGGAGCATCATAGATCTCGACCTGCGATCGGTCGCTGATTCCTCACTGAGTTCCGATTCAATCTTGCCGTTCGGGGGGCTGTTGGGCGAAGTCGGTGTGGATATTCGGCGGCTGGGCTGGATCGGTCCGATGGATCGGGGTTTGGTCGATGGTCTTCATCTGCGTTTGCGACAAATCGCCCGACAGCAGGGCAGTTTGCGCGATGTGATCGGCTCGGCATCTGTCGAGGCCGTGCAATATCAGGGTGAGCCCTGGGGCTCGGCCCAGACAACATTCGCGCTGTATGATGCGGAGCCGGAGGCGATCAATCGGTTGTTTGCTTCGGGCCGTACGGTTGTGATGATGTTGCCCGAACTCCGTACGGGCGACCCAACTCAGACCCTCGCGGATAAGTTTTCACAGGCGCGTGCCCATGATGAGCTGTCGGAAGTCCTGATTGCTTTGCGGCGAGCGGAGGTACGTCTGGATGCCTTTCGGTTCCACGGGCCGCATGGGGGCTTCGATGCGGCGGGCGCGGCGTTCGGTCCGCGCTACCAGGCCGACCTGTCGCGCGGCCGATTGCGCAGAAAAGCCGTGCGCTATTGGCAGGCGAACCTGGCGCTGCGGGTGGATGCCGCTTGGTTGAGTGCGTGGCCGTCTGCGGTCACCCAGATATGGCAACCCTGGCTGCAACACCAGCATGGGCATTGGGTTGGTAATTTCGAACATACGGCGGCCGGATGGCAGATTCAGAAGCGTCCGGCGGATATTTCGACATTCCATCCGCAAGACTGAGATAATCCCCGCCATCAAATCAGGCACCTGCCCCATTCGAAGGGCGCGCCTCGACAATTTCTGGAAAAGTACATGAAACCTGTAATCGCCTTGGTAGGCCGCCCGAATGTGGGCAAATCCACAATGTTCAATCAGATGACCCGCTCACGGGCCGCGTTGGTCGCGGACTTTGCGGGACTCACGCGGGACCGGCAATATGGCACGGCTCGACATGAGGATCAGGATTTCATCGTGATCGATACCGGCGGGTTGACCGGTGAGCGCGGTGGCATTGAGGCCCTGATGCAGGACCAGGCATGGCTCGCCGTGCAGGAAGCCGATTGTGTGGTCTTTCTGGTGGATGCCCGCGCAGGACTGACCATTGCCGATCAGGAAATTGCCGAGAAACTGCGTCGTACAAGTAAGCCCATTCAACTGGTGGTGAACAAGGTCGATGGCGTGGATGAGTCCTTGGTTCAGGCCGAGTTCTCTCGCATGGGGCTGGGCGATCCGGTCTTCACGACCGCCTCGCACGGTCGGGGGATCAGTACGGTATGGGAAGGCGTGTTGGCCTTGATGGCTGCCCACTCGGTCGTTATGGCGCCAGAGCCGGAGTTTGACGATGGCACGATCCGCGTCGCCCTGATCGGTCGTCCCAACGTGGGCAAATCCACACTGACCAATCGCCTGCTCGGCGAAGAGCGAGTATTGGCCTTCGACAAGCCGGGTACGACCCGCGACAGTATCTACATTCCATTTGAACAGAACGGCAAGCATTACACCCTGATCGATACGGCAGGTGTGCGTCGTCGCGCGCGCGTCTCGGAAATGATCGAAAAATTCAGTATCGTGAAAACCCTGCAGGCCATCGAAGCGGCAAACGTCGTGATCTTGGTTTGCGATGCGCACGAAGGCATTGGCGAACAGGATCAGCATCTGCTGGGTTTCATTCATGATCGGGGTCGGGCGTTGGTCATTGCCATCAACAAATGGGACAACATGACCGATTACGCCCGGGACGAGGTCAAACGGCAGATCGATCTCAAACTTAACTTCATCAATTACGCCAAAATGCATTTCATCTCCGCCTTGCATGGCACGGGCGTGGGGCATTTGTTCGAGAGCGTGGATGCTGCCTACGCGGCGGCCATGCGCGACATTACCACCAATGTTTTGACCCGTTCGCTGGAGTCCGCTGTTTTCGCGCACCAACCGCCCATGATTCACGGTCGACGCATCAAGCTTCGTTATGCGCACCAAGGGGGCTCGAATCCGCCGATCATCGTGGTTCACGGTAAACAGACCGACCGACTGCCCGGCAATTACTCCCGTTATCTGGAAGGGTGGTTTCGTCGCGAATTCGATCTGATGGGGACGCCGGTTCGCCTGGAGTTCCGCACGGACAGCAATCCCTTTGAGGGGCGCTATGACACGAGAACCCCGCTACAGCGTTTCAAGGAAAAGAAAGAAGAGCGCCAAATTGCGGGGATGAAGCGTAAATCGGCAGCCAATGCCGAACGCCGCGAGCGTGCGGAGGCGTCATCAGGGCCCGGCGCAACCAGCCCTGCCAAAACGGCAAAAGCTGCACCCCGCCCTGCGGCCAAAACTTCAGGCAAAACACCGTCCAAGCTGTCGGGGAAAACGCCGGTAAAAGCCAATGGTCGCAAAAGCGCCCTATCCACGCGGCCTGCCGCCAAAGCGGGCGCGGGCCGTAAACCCGCAGCCGGGTCATCGGGACGCGGTGGAAAGTCCGGGCGGTAACGATTCGGGCATCATGTCCCCGGTTTAGTGGGGATCACGCGTGATGTGTGCCGGCTGATCCGGTTGAGTGTCTTGCGCTTGGCCCGCACCAGACGGTGCATGAAGTTCCTTCGGCCCCAGCTCTACCCACATCAAGGTCGCCGCGCAGACGCCAACCGGCAGCGCGAGAAAATTCAGGATCGGAATCATCGTCATGCCGGTCATGGTGGCGCCAAAGCCGAAACTGGTCACCGGAATGCTGCGCAACACCTTGCGTTGCTCTTGGAATTCAACCAAATGATTCCCTGCCGGGGCATCGATGTACTGCAGAGTCATCATCCAGGCTGAAAACGCCAACCACAGGAATGGGGCGGCCAGATTCAGTACCGGGATCAGGAATAGAATCAACAGCGGGATGGCGCGGATGACAAAATACATCAGCTTGCGCCCTTCTGCCGCCAGCGTTTTCAGCGTGAGTGCCCAGAAGGGTGTCGTATCTTCCGGGGTGGGGCGTCCGGTCAATTGTTCTTCGAGTTTTTGCGCCAGCAGGGCGTTGAACGGCGCGGCAATAAAGTTGGCGATCAGGGTAAAGGTGAAATAGGCCACCAGCATCAGGCTGATGAACAGGATGGGCAAGATCAGCCAGTTGAGAAAGCTCAGCCATGTGGGCATCAGGTGGTCGAGCCACTGGTGTGCATAATGCAGTGCCGCCCACGTCCCACCGGCAAAGAGGGTGATATTGATTGCCAGCGGGATCAGGGTAAACCGCCGGATTCCCGGCCGCCACATCAGGCTGAACCCTTGCAGGACATAGGCGAAACCCTTCATGGCGGTGTGCCCCTCAAACTATGGGTCGGTGACGGCATATGTGTGCGCGGTTGGTTCAGTTGCTCTCGACGCGAAGCGCCTTGGGGACGGCAAATACCATGTGCTCGACCACCAGCGGGGGCTTTTCTTCCAGGGTGGCGGAAAACCGGATTTTGAGATGTTCGATCACCTGCTGCACCAGGATTTCCGGCGCAGAAGCCCCGGCCGTCACGCCGACTCGAGTACATGAGGCGAACCAGTCTTCGGCGATGTCTTCCGCACCATCGATCAAATAGGCGGCAATGCCCGCTTGTTCGGCTATTTCCCGCAGTCGGTTGGAATTGGAGCTGGTTTTTGAGCCCACCACGAGCACGACATCGCATTCACCTGAGAGCGCCCGTACCGCATCCTGGCGATTTTGCGTGGCATAACAAATATCGTCCTTGCGCGGTCCTTCGATATGAGGGAAGCGTGCCCGCAGGGCGGCGATAATTGCCTGGGTTTCATCGACCGAGAGGGTTGTTTGGGTCGAGTAGGCCAATCCCTTGGTTGCGGGAAGGGTGAGCTGGGTGACATCGTCGATGCGCTCGATCAGGTAGATCTGCCCGCCAAATTTCGGGTCGAAATGCCCCATGGTGCCCTCAACCTCAGGATGGCCGGCGTGGCCGATCAGGACCACATCCTTGCCCGCGCGGGCGTGGCGCTCCACCTCCATATGCACTTTGGTGACCAAGGGACAGGTGGCATCGAAAATCCGCAGGCCCCGTGCCCTCGCAGTTTCTTCGATCGCCCGTGAAACCCCGTGCGCTGAGAAAATCAGCGTGGCGTCATCCGGTACTTCGCTGAGTTCCTCGATGAAAATGGCACCCTTGGTACGCAGATTGTCGACGATATAGCGGTTATGGACGATTTCATGCCGCACGTAAATGGGCGCACCGAATAGATCGAGCGCCCGATCGACGATTTCGACGGCTCGGTCGACGCCGGCACAGAATCCGCGGGGGTTGGCCAATTGGATTTTCATACCGTTTCCTCGCTGCGTTGTCCGTCGATACTCAATACCTGTATGACCAATTGAATGTTCATGCCGGCCATCGGGTGATTGAAATCGACGAGCAGGGTGTCTTCGTTGATGGCGCGTACTGTGCCCGCGACGGCATCACCGTTGGGCAGATCAAACTCCACCACATCGTCGAGCGCCAGTGACAGATGATCCGGGACATCCGCGCGCGGTACTTCGTGGATCATGGTGGGGTCGGGGTTGCCAAAGGCAAACTCCGGGGTGAGCAGAATGCGGGTATGTTCGCCCAGCGGAAGGCCGAGCAGGGATTCTTCCAGAATGGGGGCGAAGCTGCCATCGCCCAAGGTGAAGGCAAAAGGTTCTCCGCCAAAGGTCGAGTCCACCACCCGGTCATCGGCAAGGCGGATTTCATAATGGAGCACCAGCGCGGAACCCCGTTGAATCACGGGTAATGAGGTCGTCTGCGGGGTCATGGCGTGGAATCCTGTTTCGCGTTGACGACCGTGCTACCGGAAAATAGCTCGACCAACAGGAGAAAGATCACCCCCAGGGTAATGGCACTGTCCGCGACGTTGAATGCGGGCCAGTGGTAGCCCAAGGCATGAAAGTCCAGAAAATCAACCACGTATCCGATCAGGGCCCGGTCGAGCAGATTGCCCACAGCACCCCCGATAATCAGGGCGATGGCTGCCTTGATGAGCCAAAGTCCTCGGCGACGAGGGGGCGGGGTATGAGGGGGGATGCGTACGAGCCAGACGAGTAACCCGGCGGCGATTAACAGGGCGAGGACCACAAAACCCCAGCGTTGCCATCCGCCCGCATGGGCAAGGAAGGCGAAGGCGGCCCCATGGTTGTGTACCAGGGTTAAATTGAAAAATGTGGTGATGGGCTGTGCTGTCTCATAATGCAGGAAGTGGGTGGCCGCCCATTTGGTGGCGACGTCAATCCCGATTACGAGCATCGATAACCATAACCAGTTGAGGTTGCGCCAATAGAGCTGTCCCGGGCGCCGATCCATGGTGTTCATGCCCATACTCGTTGTTCACCGGTGCCGTCGACATTTTCGATACATCGTCCGCACAGGGTTGGGTGGGCCGCATGGCTGCCCACGTCGGCCTGATGGTGCCAGCATCGATCACATTTGGGCGCTTCAGCGGACGCGATGACCACGGCGACTTCGGTGCCGTTCGGCAGTTCTTCGGGGGCCAGGTCACTGGGGGCTTCGTCCAGCGCGGCGAAGTCCAGTTCGGACACGATCAGCACGAACCGAAGTTCGTCGGCAATCGGCGCCAGAAAAGCCTGTAGGCCCGGATCCATGTACAGCGTGACTCGGGCGGAAAGATTGCCCTTGATGCGCTTCTCGTTACGTGCCGTTTCGGCATGGCGGTTCACCACATCACGCAGGGCGATAAGGGTTGCCCAGAAGGCTCTGTCCTCATCGCGCAGTACGGGATGCAGATCGTCGGTGTATGTGGCCAGAAACACCGACGGCGCACGTGGTTCGGCGAGCGCGGGCAAATGGGCCCATAACTCATCGGCCGTGAAGGACAGTACCGGGGCGATCCAGCGGGTCAGGGCTTCGATCACACGCCACATCACCGTTTGCGCGGAGCGACGCATGCGGGCGTTTTTCTGGCCGGTGTAGATGCGGTCTTTCACGATATCGAGGTAGAACGCGCCCAACTCGATCGAGCAGAAGTGGTGTACGCGGGCAATCAGGCTGTGAAAATCGTAGTTGGCGTAATCGGCCAGCACGTCGCGATGCAGTTGTGCGGCATGATCGAGGAGCCAGGCATCCAGCGGCAGCAGGTCGGCATCGGTCACGCAGTCGGTATTCGGGTCGAAGTCATTGATATTCGACAGCAAGAATCGTGCGGTATTGCGGATGCGGCGGTACGCGTCGCTCGCCCGTTGCAGGATCTCGTCGGAGACGGTCATCTCGCCGGAGAAGTCGGTGGACGCGACCCACAGGCGCAGGACATCCGCGCCCATCTTGTCGATGACCTTCTGCGGTGCGATGACATTGCCCAAGGACTTGGACATCTTGCGGCCCTGTCCGTCGACCGTAAATCCGTGGGTCAACACGCCACGATAGGGCGCCGCTTCCTTGAGGGCTACGGCGGTGAGCAGGGAGGACTGGAACCAGCCACGATGCTGATCCGAACCCTCAAGGTACAGGTCGGCCGGCCAGGTCAGTTCCGGGCGGCGTGCCAGCACAGACCAATGCGTCACACCGGAATCGAACCAGACATCCAGGGTGTCGGACACCTTTTCGTACCGGTCGGCCTCATCGCCCAGAAATTCGGCCGGATTGAGGTCGAACCAGGCATCAATGCCCGTTTGCGCAATGCGTTCGGCAATCTGCTGCATGAGTGCAGGGGTATTCGGATGTGGCTGGCCGGTCTGTTTGTCTATGAACAGGCACATGGGCACACCCCAGGTGCGCTGGCGAGAGATACACCAGTCCGGGCGATTCTCGATCATGCCCGCAATGCGCTGCTCGCCCCATTCCGGCACGAACTGAACATCCTTGATCACGGTCATCGCCTGTTCGCGCAGCCCGTTTTGTGTCATTGAGATGAACCACTGGCCGGTTGCGCGGAAAATCAGCGGGGTCTTGTGGCGCCAGCAATGCGGGTAGCTATGAGTGAAGCGACTGTGTGCCAGCAGGGCGCCGGATTCGCGCAAAATATCGAGGATCAGGCTTCCGCCTTCCTTGAGCGCCATGCCGCCGACGAGCGGCGTGTCGGGCAGGAAGTGGCCGCTGCCGTCGACGGGGTTATCCACGGGCAAGCCATAACGCAGGCCGATCTTGAAGTCATCATCGCCATGTGCCGGGGCCGTGTGAACCGCACCCGTACCCGCATCCAGAGTGACGTGATCACCCAGAATTACCATGACTTGCCGATCCAGGAAGGGATGCTGGAGATGCACGCCCTCCAGCTGCGATCCTGGGGCCGCTCCCAAGACATTGCCGTTCAGCTTCATGCGACCGAGGGCGGATTCGCGCAGACCGTCGGCCAGAATCAGCCGGCGGCCGTCATCGAGTTCGACCAGCACATAATCCAATTCAGGGTTGAGCGTGACTGCCTGATTGGCAGGCAAGGTCCACGGTGTGGTGGTACAGATAACGACCGATACGGGCACGGCGTCACTCAGGCCGAAGGCACGATGTACGGCAGCCGGGTCAACGACGGCAAAGGCGACGTCGATCTGATCGGATTTCTTATCCTGGTATTCCACCTCGGCTTCAGCCAGTGCCGAGCCACAGTCGATACACCAGTGCACCGGCTTCTCGCCGCGATGCAGATGACCACGCTCGATGATTCCCGCGAGGGCGCGCACGATGTCGGCCTCGGTGGCGAAATTCATGGTTTTGTATGGGTTGTCCCAATCACCCAGCACGCCCAGGCGAATAAAATCGGCCTTCTGCCGCTCGATCTGGGTGTCTGCATAGGCGCGACAGGCCGCGCGGAAGGCCTTGGCGTCCAGCTTCACGCCGGGCTTGCCATGTTCACGCTCGACCATCAACTCGATGGGCAGGCCGTGGCAATCCCAACCTGGCACATACGGCGCATCGAAACCCGCCAGCTGCTTCGACTTGACGATGATGTCTTTCAGGATTTTATTGACGGCGTGCCCAATATGAATATCGCCGTTGGCATAGGGCGGGCCATCATGCAGCACGAATTTGGGGCGCCCGGCGCTGGCCGTTCGGATCGCGTGATAGAGATGGTTTGTTTGCCATTGCGCCAGGCGCTCCGGTTCCCGCTGGGGCAGGTTGCCGCGCATCGGGAAGGGGGTGTCGGGCAGATTCAGGGTTGATTTGTAATCAGTCACGGGATCGGGTCACTGCATGGCGATGAAAATGGCATTTATTGTAGCAGCCAAAGCAGTTATCGGGCGTGTGGTACGTGTTCGCATGCAGTTTTGGTTTGGCCGGGCGAGAGTTGCTTGAATACGTGATGCATCCGGTGAAACCCAAATAGGGTGCCAGGTTCAGGGTGGCGTGCAGTCGCCTTGCAGATCCACTCGTTCGACACGCACCCGACCCGTAATGGAAAGCACGAGATCGCGGGCGTTGTTCTCGATTGGGGTTGGTACACAGACTCGAAGCCGCCCGGCGGCAAATGCCCCGGATATCCGTTCGGCCTGCCCCATGGGCATGAATACGATTGGTTTTTTAAAGGGTGAGTTGCCGGCAATCACCACGTCGCTGCCAAAGGGTTGCCCCGTTTGCAGGACGCGCTCACCTGCATCCAGCGCCCCGTCGTGATCGCGGTCGATAAACACCAGCCATCCTTTTGCCCAGTTCCAGCTCGATGCGGCAAAGCAGCCCGACGCATTGCCGGCGCATAAGGTCACCGGAGTGTTGAAACTGACTGAGGCTTGCCGCGCAAAGGTGAGTGCCCGGTTGAAATGATTGGCTGATGTTGCCAGTTGGTTTTGAGCAGACATCTTCATAAAGGCCGGTATCGCAATGCCGATGAGCACCAGACTGATGGTCAGGGTGATCATGAGCTCGATGGCAGTGAATCCGGATTTATCCCAGCCCGGGGAGGGTTGGCCAATGATGAATTGAGTTTTCTGAGGGGTTGAGTCGTTGAAATACGTCATGATGATCACCCTCCTTGGTGATACTGCGGGGTCCGGTAGGGAACCCGCGTGTCATTTCGTAGAAAGAAATCGGACGGACGGCGCAACGTGATTGCGACCTCCGTTCCCTGCCATTTCCGCATGCCCGTTTTTTCTTGCCTATAAGGAACCTAGGGCCAAAGCTCTGAGCAGACTAGTGTCTCCCTGCACCTGCTTACCGTATCAGTGCACGCGTGCTGCCCGGCTTACCAGCAATCGGTCACGGTGCCGGTGCCGCTGACCGTGCGGGTACCGGTTTGATCCAGGCTCAAGGTGCCGCATTTCGTATCCCGAGTTGACTGGGCCCCTTGGGGCACGGCCTGGATTGTGTAGGTAGAGGCCGTGGGGGGCGCTGTAAATGAGAACGTATAGTTGTTGGCCATTCCGCCATCCGTATCGCAGCCCAAGGCGGGGAGCGTGCCGATAGCCGTCCCAGCAGAATCCTTGTCGTAAGCCAGATTCGTCGTGTAATACCGCTCCATGTAATTGGCGTGCTCGGAGAGGCATCCCTCAGCCGCGGCACGCTTGGTTTTCACCACGCTATTGATGTAGGCCGGGTAGGCGATCGCGGCAATGATCGCGATGATCGCGACCACAACCATCAACTCGATCAGTGTAAATCCCTGCGCCCGGCCGGGCGCCCCATACCCATGGGGTGTATGGGGGTAAACGCCGATCGTTGAAACGTCGCGCATTGTCATCTCCTTATTGGTTTACGATCTCGCGCCAAGATACTCGCTTCAATGAACCCACGCTACCCGCCGTATTCAGGCTACTGGTTTTGCCATTGTCAAAGCTTACCAGCATGGTGTTACCCACAAAAATCGGGTTATTGGGTAGTGAACTGAAGCCGACGCCGCCCGCAGGCAAATAAACGGTTGCGCCGTTGATGGTCGCGGCAATCATGTCGGACGTATCGAATTTGCCATCCCCGTTAATGTCGAAGAACACAGCGGGCGGGTTGGTGCCGGTAAAGGGATCCAGTGCCATGATCCAGCCCCGTCCAGAAGGGTTGCAGACGTCAGTTGCCTGAGGGATGCGGGAAGTGCCGACCAGCAGGCTGCCCTGGAACTGGTTCGGGGTGACCATCCGCTCGCCTTCGGCACCATTAATGGGTGACGTGAGGTCAATATACCAACCGGATTTTCCCGCCATGCCATTCGGGGTAGGTAGTGGGGTGAAGGCACGGGCGCCCAGTGTGGGTGGGGTGGCCGATGGGTTGGGGGCAACCTCAGCGACAATATTCCGTTGCACCAGTGCGGAGCGACCCTGGCTGAGCAGGTTGCTTACCAGCGAAGTGGTTGCCGATTGGACGATCAGGCCGTACCAGCTTTGGGTCTGTAGATTGGTCAGGTCCCCTGAGTTCAGGTATTCCCCGGTGCCGAAGAACACCCATACATTACCGGTCACCGGGTCTTTGCCAGCCAGCAGGCCGGATGTAATGGGTTGAGCTATGCCAGATGAATTCGTGGCCGTGAACAGTTTGGTTCCCGTATAGCCGGTATTTGTGGCGGTAAGATCAAAGGACCACACCCGACCCAACAGATCGCCTGCATAGGCGGTTGTGCTCAGGCCATTGGTTGGGTCGGCCAGCCATACTGCCGGTGCGGACAAGCCATTGCTGGTAGAGGCATCTGTGGCGTAGGCGGTCAATGCACCGGTTTGGATGTCGAACTGGAGTAGTGCGGCTGTGCCGTTCGTGCTGTTGTAGCCGTTGCCCATCAATACGGACCAGGTGCCGTCGGCAGTTTGCGCAATGACAGGTTTGCCGGTCATCTGCCCGATGTAACCGCTGTTGGTCAGGCCGTCGCCGGAAGAGCGTTCCCACAGGAACTGGATGTTGGTGGGGTCGGTCACGTCAAATGCGTAGATCGCCTTGGCGGGTCCCCGCCCGGTTGTACCGACCAGAACGGTATGCCAGTTCGAGGAATAATAAACGTCGGCAATGGTCAGTTCACCATCATTGAAGAACTGGTGTGGAACCGAAGCAACCGCCCCGTAATTCGGGTTGGATAGTGTCGCCAGGCCATTGGTGATCACGGCGCCCGGTATATAGGCAAATGTTTCGGTACCCGTGCCCGCATCGAACGCGTGCAGCATGCCATCGTTCGCCGCGACGAAAACGGCAGGGGAACGACTCAGCTCATTCGCGGCGAAGGTGGCATAGGTGCTCGAGCCGGTAAATG
>JAGXHU010000086.1 GCA_024636015.1 Halothiobacillus sp. | reverse complement strand
TTGATGCCACGAATCGCTTCAAGTGCGACCTTGGCTTTGAAGTCCCCACTAAAATTCTTCCGCTTCGTTTCGCTCATCACCTGCTCCTTTTACAGCAGGTCACCATCTTAATTCACTGTCCGAAAATCGGGGTCCACTATACTGGGCACTTGCGAGGACAAGGTTCTTTTGAAGCATCCGTGGTATCGGGGGATAACCCGTTCCACAACCCCCGAATGCGACGTAGACTCGCCAGGCAGGATCAGAAGTTTTTAGCCTTTTTACAACCGTCCGTGGAAACGGGGTAGAACCCCAATCACGAACAAGCCCTGAGACCCCACCAACACCTACACGTATTCCTGAGCTTGCGCCCAAGACAAACAATGGCAAGCTCAAACAAAAAAGGGGCATTGCTCATGGGGGATCTCCCGTGGAATGCTGAAATCAGCGCTCGCCCTTCACCGCCGTCACCCGGCGAACGACCTGCCCGATCGTGAGACCTTGAGCGAAGATGGAGAAGACCACCACCGAGTAGGTCAGCGCCAATACCGTGTCCCTATAAGGCCCGGCGGGCAACGACAGTGCCAGAGCCACCGAGATCCCCCCGCGCAAACCGCCCCAGGTCAAAACATGCAGAGATCCCTTGGGCAATTTGAATGACCGGCCAAACAGTCCAATCGGCAAACCCACAGAGATCAATCGGGCGACGAGGGTTAGTGCGATCACGATGATTCCGGCATGAAGCAGTGGTCCCGAGAAATCAATCAACGTCACTTCTAGCCCAATCAGGACAAACAGCACGGCATTCAGAATCGAATCCAGAAGCGCCCAGAACATGTCCACATGCTGACGGGTTGTGTCCGACATGGCACGGGCTCGCCCATGATTCCCGATGATCAAACCGACCACGACCATCGCCAGCGGTCCTGAGACATGAATGTGATCGGCCAGCAAGTAGCCGCCAAGCACGGCCGCCAGGGTAATCAAAACTTCCTCTTCGTAGCTGTCGATGCTTTTGAGCATCAGGTAGCTGATGTAGCCCAACACCAGACCCAGCAGGATCCCACCGCCTGCCTCCTGGATCAGGAGCAATGCCCCATAACCCACAGACGGCGTATGCCCGCTCGTGACCATCGTCAGAATCAACAGGAAGATGACCACACCCACCCCGTCGTTGAAAAGCGACTCACCTGAAATCACGAGCTCAAGGCTCTTTGGTGCCTTGGCAGATTTGAGAATGCCCATGACGGCAATGGGATCCGTGGGTGAAATCAGCGCACCGAAGATCAGGCAGTAGAGCAGTGGCAAATCAACATCGAGGTAAGGCATGAGGAGCCAGAGGCCAAATCCGACGATCAGCGTCGACATCATCGTGCCCACTAAAGCGAGGATCGCAACCGGCCACTTGTAGGAACGGAGTTGGCTCAAATCAACGTGGAGCGCCCCGGCGAACAGCAGGATAGACAGCATCCCTTGCATCAATACCTCGGAGAAATCGACCGAGGAAAGCATCGACACTTCGTAGTTGTGCAATGAGCTGAAGCCCAGTTTATCCAGCCCGACGATCCCGAGCGAAAGGAGCAGGGATATCCCCATCACCCCAATGGTGGTGGGTAATCCAATAAATTTGTGGTTGAGATAGGACATCAGCGCCGTCAAAACCAAGAATAGAACAGCGATATCGAACACGAGCGACTCCAGATAAAACACAATCAACAACAAGAAAAACATCAACACGGTCGAAATTACTTTCTGAGTGCGGCCGGGCTCAACTCCGACTCAAACTATTCAGGGCTCTTCACGGGCTTTCGCCTTATGTCTCGCCACGGGATGCACCGGAACAACACGAAGCATTTCTCTAACTGGCGCGGGTCGTCGCCCTGCCCTCTTGTTTCAAACAGCCCGCAGAGCCACGTGCTAAAAGCGACAGATGGAGCGCATCGATGACATCAACGGGTTTGGAACCAAATACAGGGTAGCGTAATCCCGTCGGGTATTACGCCATTGACGGGCATGTTTGCCGTTCTGCACTGAGGCCTGCCCTGCTCCGCTTCATATTCCTGTGTACGGACGGGCTTCTTCTGCCTGACGTTCTCGCTCGACATCACCCGCCTGTTTGGGATCGATGCTCTGCGCGAGAATCATCACGCGAGATAATTCAAAGAACGGGCGATGGCGTTGATGCGCTTCCCGCTCTTGCGATTTCAACGGCGAATCTTGCCGATGATTTCCTTGCAAAGTACGCCATGACCGTCCCCCCAACGGCGGAGTGAAGCACAGCCCAGGGGGCAAATTTGGACGCTGTTTTCCTCAGAATTCTGGAAAGAATTGCACGCCATTTAACGCCCTGAGCGGTTTTAGCTCTACCCCCGCGACAGCATGCACCAAACAAGACCCACCCCATTCTTTCTGGCCAATAAAACAGAACGAATAACAGCCGAGCGTTGCACTTGACCATTAGACCTGTGACCATTGAGCTTGGCTAAAGCTATTAAAATCTTGGCGGCATTAGACCGCACCTATGATCCCGGCCGCCTGGCAGGTCAAATTTGGCAACCGCTACGGCCGCTGTCGTCTCTCAGTTCCGCTCATTTTCTTCGTCATTAGTCGACTTCAAATCAAAAACCAGAGGACCTTCCCATGTACAACAAGATCATGGTGCCGGTGGATCTGGCGCATATCGATGCTCTGGGCAAATCACTGCAGGTTGCCGCCGACCTGGCGCAGCATTTCAATGCCGAGCTGTGCTACGTCAGTGTCACAACGGATATTCCCGGCCCCGTCGCAAGGACGCCGGATGAATATGAACAAAAACTCAATCAATTCGCCAAGGAGCATGGCCTTGCGCATGGGCGACCCGTCAGTGCGCACGTCTTTCTAAGCCATGACCCGGCGGTCGATCTCAATGAAATTCTGGGCAAGGCGATCACAGAAACCGGTGCCGACTTAGTCGTCATGGGGACACATTTGCCCAGACATCTCGATGCAATCATGCCCGCACACGGTGGGCAACTGGCGGCGCATACGAATGCCTCCGTCTTCTTGGTCCGCCCCTGAAATCGGACCGGAAATCAGACATGAAATCAGACATGAAATCAAAACTATTCCAAAGAGAGGGAGCCTCATGACTCAACGACCAGAAGATAGTTTAGAAAACCCCCATAAGGAACCTGCCGAGCAGGCATCGCCGATCAGTAATGAGGGCATACCGGCGCCCGACGGTGCATCCAGCCTGATCGATACAGATTACGTAATCGGCCAAGACAACATTACCGGCAAATACAGCCTGCATCTTGATATTCACGGCAAGGTGTTCGGCATTTCCGCGCTATCGATCTTGCTTTTTGTGGTGTTGACGCTCGCACTGCAGGATCAGGCCAAACCGATTTTCGAGGGTATGCGCCATTGGTTGACCAGTAATCTGTCCTGGTTCTTCCTGCTGGCCGGTAATATTTTTGTTTTGCTGTGCGTCTTTCTCATCTTCTCGCCCTACGGCAAGGTGCGCCTGGGGGGTGCAAAGGCGAAACCGGACTACTCCTATATGGGC
This sequence comes from Halothiobacillus sp., assembly GCA_024636015.1. Lineage (GTDB taxonomy): Bacteria > Pseudomonadota > Gammaproteobacteria > Halothiobacillales > Halothiobacillaceae > Halothiobacillus. Next base: position 28,360 of record JAGXHU010000086.1, on the reverse strand, counting down.
TGGTTTTCGATGCTCTTTGCCGCTGGGATGGGTGTCGGCCTGATGTTCTATGGTGTTTCCGAACCGATCTCGCACTTTGATGCGGCGATGGGCGGCATCACCATGGGCGATCATGGCGTGCGCACCGATTGGGCACCGCTCGGAGGGGCCGCTGGCAATGCGAAAACGGCTGAATCGCTGGCGATGGCGGCCACGATTTTCCATTGGGGTCTGCATCCCTGGGCGATCTACGCCATTGTCGGGCTGGCCTTGGCCTTGTTTTCGTTCAACAAAGGGCTGCCGCTCACGATGCGGTCGATTTTTTATCCCGTTCTGGGTGAACGCATTTGGGGCTGGCCTGGGCATATCATCGATATTCTAGCGGTATTTGCCACGCTGTTTGGGTTGGCCACCTCTCTGGGGATCGGCGCGACGCAAGCGGCGGCGGGCATGGGCTATTTGTTCGGCACGCCCGACGATTCTGCCACCAAGGTATTTTTGATCATTGGCATTACCGGGATTGCGCTGACGTCGATCATGCTTGGCGTTGACAAGGGGGTCAAACGCCTTTCCCAGATCAACATGGTGCTGGCATTCCTGCTCTTGTTGTTCGTGATTATCGTCGGCCCGACCCTGTTGATCCTGACCGGCTTCTTCAAGAATCTGGGCGCCTATATCGTTGAGTTGCCGGCGCTGTCCAATCCCTTCGGACGGGCGGATGCGAACTTCAGTCAAGGCTGGACCGCATTCTACTGGGCCTGGTGGATTAGTTGGTCGCCGTTCGTCGGTATGTTTATCGCGCGGATCAGTCGCGGCCGCACGGTCCGTGAGTTCCTGACGGCCGTGTTGCTGGTGCCCTCATTGGTCTCTGTGCTCTGGATGACCACGTTTGGCGATATCGCCATTCACCAGGTGGTTGCCAATGGTTTCCAAGGCGTGAAGGATGCCGCCTTGCCCTTGCAACTGTTCACCATGCTGGGGCAACTGCCGCTGACCGCGATTACCTCGTTTCTGGGCATCGTGCTGGTCATTGTGTTCTTTGTGACGTCTTCCGATTCCGGCTCATTGGTAATCGATAGTATTACCTCCGGCGGCAAGGTGAATGCACCCAAACCCCAGCGTGTGTTCTGGGGGATCACCGAGGGCGTGGTGGCAATTGCGTTGCTCGTTGGTGGCGGTTTGACCGGACTTCAGGCCATGGCCGTATCCACAGGCCTGCCGTTTACCATTGTGCTGTTAGTGGGGTGCTACTCCATTATTCAAGGGCTACGTTCCGAGCCGCGATCGGCTTGATTGACCACGCAAGCGACGTTTCAATAAACGACGTGTGATCGGGCGACCTTCGGGTCGCCTTTTTTGTGGGCGAAGCTACGTGTTCCCGGCGAACATTGCTGCCCGCGGGCTTCGCCTTTCCTCGTATCAATCATGGGGAAAACCGAATTTCGCACCGACAGAAAACATACCCGGCCGCAGCCAGAAATACGCGTTCAATCGGGCGAAAAAGCACAACCGCCAAGCAATTTCCCGACGGGTTAAATCTCTGCACCATTTAAGATGTATTTATTCAGACTCGCTCACGGTCAAGATCGGGAGCAAAACAGCCAGCAGGCTGCTAAGCTCCTGCCTCTTTTTCTTATCCGGAGCGGCCACCATCAGGGCCGATTTATGTCTTCCATCCCCGACTCTCCGGCCGCAGCTTCCCCAGGGACTGCCCGCCGTCATCCGTATTTTTGGCCCTTGGCTGCGCTGATGTTGCTCGGTTTGCTCTGGGGCTATAACTGGGTGGTCATGAAAGGGGGGCTTAATGATATTGCCGCGCTGTGGTTCGGGGCTTTGCGCACCATTTTGCCCGCCATTTTGCTATTGCTTTTGCTCCCGCTGACGGGAAGATCACTCAAACCACCGCCGATTCACTATGTGTTGCCGCTTGGGCTATTGCAGACCGCCGGCTTCGTGGGTTTTATGATGTGGTCACTGCAGACGGGGGCAGCGGGTGAGACCGCGGTGCTGGTTTTTACCATGCCGTTGTGGCTGATGTTGATGGCCCATGGGGTGTTGCATGAGCGTTTGTCGCGCCGTCAGTGGTTAGCGCTGGGGATCGCCGGCGTCGGGCTGTTTTTCATGATTGCGCCCTGGCGCGGCCATTTAGCTATTGGCGCATCGTTGTTCGCTATTTTATCGGGTATGACTTGGGCGGGTGGTTCCATTTGGCAGAAGAAATTCGGTGCGCGGTATCGATTGGATTTACTCAATGTCACCGCTTGGCAGATGTTGTTCGGCGGGTTTGCCATCTTGCTGGCTGCGTTTTTTTTGGAGCCCTGGCATGCCGAATGGACACCGCATTTATGGTGGGTTCTGTTTTACAACATCGTGCCGGCAGGGGCGCTGGGTTGGCTACTGTGGATTTATGCGCTGCATAATCTGCCAACCCGGTTTGCCGGTTTCGGCTCGCTGTTGATCCCCAGTGTGGGGGTGTTGGGGGCCTGGATTCAGTTGGGCGAGCGCCCGGGACCGTTTGAGCTGGTCGGGATTATTTTGATCCTCACCGCCTTGCTTTTATCGCTATTATCACGGCGCAGTAGTCCACGATAGCGCTTATTGTTGGGTGGGGGCCCCTGCCCCGATAATACGGGCACTTCTAAGAAGTCCTGTTCGACACGGACGCCCCACACTGTGGCACGCTACGAGCGCGAGGCATCAAACGACGCCTCTATACTCTTCGCAGCAAAGGCGGTGATGCAACAGTCGCTGCATCACCGCCCAAGAACCCATTAGCCCGATTCAAATCAATCCCTTAAAAAACGATCTGGCCGCCGATCCCCACGCCATAGTTAGCACTCCCCGTGCTCAAGCCTTTATCAACATACAGTTGAAATCCGCTACCCTTGGTCGTTACGTTGTAATTCCAGGCCAGAATCGCATCGGCTGGATTGGTGCCGCCACGAACAATCGACTGCGAACCGGAAAACATGGGCGTAATAAAGCTTTTATCGGAAACGGCATAAGTCGCCCCCACCTGATAGGTCGCAATATTTCGGTAATTCGAGCCCGCGGGCTTACCCACGAAGCGATAGCCCACTTTGAGAAACGGAAAAAGCTCAGGCGTCACGACCTGTTGAAGCATCACGCCAGTTTCATAATCATTTTTGCCACTACCAAGACCAGAGGAAGCCGAAGCCGTCCCAAATTTTATTTTCAAATAAGGGCTGACCGACGGCTCAAGGCCGGAACCTGCAAACACTTTATAACGCCCTTCCAACCAAACGTCACCCAGGCCACTCGAGTTACGTGTCTGGGTGCTTGTACCCTGAGTAACCACAGATCCTGTCGAGATTTGGGCACCCACGGGCAAATTCTTGACCGACAAATACGGCAGGGTAAGTTTGACCCGCCAGGCTTTATCACTAATCTGGATATCCGTCTCATCGTAGTAGATGTTGATGTTCTGAGAAGTACCGTACTTACCTTGGAAAAAAGCAGCATTGTTACTCACGGTAACATTCGGCGCTGCTTGGGCCAGCGAGCAGCAAGAAAGGAGCGTGGTAACCGCTAACACATGATAAATGCGCATAGTTGAATATCCTTATTGGCAAATCGAGGGGGCGTTCAAAAAATGAGTAACGTGGCGGGAGACCTATCGTTTCGTGGGATAATGTACCACACATATCAAAATTATCTACTTCGGCAACTATAAAACCGACATGCATAAACTGCATAGTAAAACGGAGTCAAAAAAACCGGCACTGGGCCGGTTTATGTTCAAGGGAAGCATCACCATCCCGATATGTGGCACCGATAATCGACGCCATCCAGAGCCCTAGAGCAGCACGTCAATGACGACAAGGATCAGAATGCTCTCCCGCCACTGCTACCTTAGTGATCTTGGACTTCAGGAACGTGAACTTCAGGTGCATGAACTTCGGGAACTTGAACGTCGGGTGTATGAACTTCGGGAACTTGAACGTCAGGTGCATGAACCTCGGGAACCTGAATCTCAGGGGTGCTGACTGAAGGTGCATTTACCTCAGGTGTGTTTACCTCAGGTGTTTCCACTTCAGGGGTCCGGACATCAGGCGTCTCGATGTCAGGTGTGTGGACTTTAGGCGTGTCCACGTCAGGCGCCTCCATCGTGTCGGGCGTCTTCACATCAGGCGTACTGATATCGGCGGAATGAAGAGCAGCTACTTGCGCGCCCTGTGCAGACATCAATGTCGCCACACCTTGAGCGTGGGCAAGTTCTTTGATCTCGATACCAGACTGCGCGTTGCTTACACCCGTGCTGCTTGTACCAGTTTCAAGATGTGTGTCTGCACTGGTTGCCGTATCGATCCCTGAATCTGGTTGTGTGACGACGGCTTGGACCTGAGTGCTGCTTTGAACCTGTGCTGTGGCTGCAATTGCTGTAGCACTGAAAATCACACCCATCGCCAATGCGATCGCGGATAAGGAAGCCGGAATTGTTTTCTTTGAATTCATAGTCATGGCAAAACTCCTGAGAGGGTTAATCGTCAGCCATTGACGATGGCGTATCCATCGGTCAGGCACAACCTATAATAGTGGGAAAATTTACCACGTCAAGTATAGTGGGATAATTTACCACTCTAGGACCCCTGTCCTTATGTTAATATTTTCACTATGAGCCATGCCATAAAATCTGCAGCTATTGCTATCTTCCGGCCGTTGGTCCGATTCCTGATCGGTCACGGCTGGACGTATGGCGCCATGGCAGAGCTGCTGAAGGTAGTGTGTGTTGAGGAGTCCAGCCGTCAGCACGAGCCGGGCGCACCGCCACTGACCGACAGCAAGGTCAGTCTGCTCAGTGGTGTCCATCGCAAGGAAGTGAATCGAATTCGACAGGAACTCGCTGCACACAGCCCGGATGAACTCCCCATGCGTCAGGGTGCAAATATTGCGGCACAACTCGTTGCCCTTTGGGTTTCGCACCCGGATTTTCTTGATGCCACCGGTGAGCCGCTGCCGCTGCCGCTTCGCGCGGAGAAAAGCCCGTGTATCGAGGAGCTCGCGCGCCGTATCAAGGCGGACATGCGCCCTCGTACGATTCTCGATGACTTGATCCGGGCCGGCATAGCAGAAGAGCGCTCAGGTCATTTCCATTTGCTGCGCGCCACTTATGTCTCGGATGTAGCCGAAGATCGCCTGAACTTCCTCGGTGCCAATGTCGGGGATCATCTATCCAGCGCCGTTCGTAATCTTCAAAATGCTGAGCCGCCCTTTATCGAGCAGGCGGTATATTTCGACGCACTTCCCCCCGAAGTGATTGAGGCCGTCCGTGAGGATCTTCGTCAACTGGGGAACAAGATGATTCGGACAGCCTATCAGCGTGTCTCCAAACTGGATACTGATGCGGATTCACCCCACCCGCGCCGGATGCGCATGGGCGTTTACTACTATGAAGAAGATGCGGCACCCCGAGCGCCGGCCGAGCGACAGGAAGATATCCATGATTAACGCCGGGAGCCTGTCACGTCTTTACCGCGTGATTGTCGCATTCATGATTTTTGCTTTCACCATGCTGACCGCGCAAGGTGGCAACATACCCGGCGGAATTGGCGGTACCGGGTTTCACCCCGGCGGAATCGGTGGCACCGGCATCATCGCGGTGGGCCCCATTCAGCGCTTCGGGAGCGTATTCGTTTTGGGTAAGGAGTATCACTTCACCCCACAAACGAAGTTCGTGATCGATGGTAAAACCCGTACCGAACAACAACTACGCCTGGGCGCAGCCGTCGTCGTGACGGGGAAATGGGCGAATGGACATTGGGTTGCCCAACAGGTCGAGGCCAACAGTGCCGTCATCGGACGCATCGATCACATAGATAGAAAACGTCAACGTATCCAGGTGCTCGGCCAGACTGTCCGCATCCTGCCGAAAACCCTGCTCTACGAGGGCGCCAAGGCCACTGGCCATCCATTGAATAACCTGCATCCGGGCGACATGATCCAGGTCAGTGCGCTCGGCCATGATCCGGAAGGCTGGATCGCGGCATCCGTGACCCGAATCAACGCCGCACGCAACACGGCCACCAGCCAGGGATCACCCCTACTTCTACGCGGATCAATTCAGGCGCTGGCGCCGAATCGCCAGTCAATCCAGATTGGCGGCACCTGGTTCAGACTGGCAAAACCTCTGGCAGATCGCTTCACACCGGGTCAGCACATCCTGGCTTCCGGGCGCTATGCGTCGGGTCACCCACTCCTGACGAGCCTCAGGCCCGACGTGAGCATGGCTACCGGGATCGGTAAATCCATCGAACTGTACGGCCTTATCCGAAAAACGGCGGATGGTGTGTATTGCAATGACTACCTTCTGGCAGGGAATGCCGCCGTTACGCTGGAGACGAACACCCATCATCCGTCGACTGATTGGGGCGTGGTCGAGGGACAGGTCACAGCACCAGGCGTCATCACCGCGAATCGTATCGCACCGAGAATCGACCCCATGGTTTTTGGTCTGAGCGAAGCACCGGATTTACACCGCGCTCAGCCTGAAAAATCACCCTCGAGAGCGCGATTTGAAACACCCGCCACAGACGATGGGGCGGCACGACACGCGATCAAAACGCCGGAAACGTCTTCATTTTTTGGCGACCATCCAGAAGGTGGCGTACCCGACGCATCGTCGGGACCGTCCATCTCACCCCCTCCCCCGGAACCGGGCATCCGGATTGAACTGCCGGACCACACCCTACCTTCAGTTTCGGTAGAACATCCCGATACGGGGGAAAGGCCGGACTTTTCCCCGCCCCACATTCCTTCTACACCCTCAATCCCTTCTGTTCCGTCAGCACCATCTGCTCCGTCAGTTCCTTCAATGCCGTCAGTTCCATCAGTTCCATCAGTTCCCTCCGTACCATCAATCCCATCCATACCCTCCGCCCCCCCAGAGATGCCGGAGCTTCCGGAGTCGCCGAATTAGACTGCCCATCGCTGACAGGACGCATTAATTACCCACAAATGGCCCGATCGAAAAGCAGGGAATCCAAAAAATGGAATGCGTGCACCTCAGTCAATCTGATCCTTATGCATGATTAATCTGCTGCGACCGCTCCAATACCCAACACCGGGGATGGGCGGTAAACCCGAGGTGCGCGTAGTAGGCGTTAGCGGCAGGGGCCGCCACGAGAATCAACTCGCAGCACGGCCCCATTTGCGCTTGAGTCACGATTTGCAACTGGGTACCAATCCCTCTGCGTTGATAATCCGCATCCACCGCCGGATCGGAGAGATAACAGGCATAGTGAAAATCGGTCAGGGAACGGGTGATACCCACCAATCGGATCAATAGGACGAGCCATCTTTGTGCTGGAATTGCCAAGCCCCGTCGACCATGACGGCCTGCAAATCATCGTCGGGGTAAATCACGGTATCGCCCGGCGTCCGGTCACCCATCTCAAGATAGACCACGTCCTCTTCCGTCTCGTTGATGAGATTGGCTGCATTGCCGGCACTGGCAGGAAAACCGGCACACATACCCGGCGCCAGCCGTGTCTGGCCGTCGTTGGTATGCAGCGTGGGGTGTCCCTGGAGAATGTAAATGAACTCGTCCTGTTTCGCATGCGCATGGCGCAAGGCGGATAGAGCGCCAGGTGCCAGACGTGTCAGATTCACCCCGAAATTCGTCAGACCGAAGAAATCGCCCAAGGGGCGTTTCTCCCGCCCCGCCATGCGCGTCGCAAACGGTTCAGGATAACTCGAACCCGGCTGGCGAGGAGGTACCTCAGCGGCATCAATAGCGGCCGGTGCTTTATTTTTGAACATGAAAACCTCTCAGCCAAAAATGCTGGGCACACACCCAGAATAGCCACCCACAATGGTACGCATCGCTTCACGCGGCGTGTCCTTGGGCGGAAGCACAATCATCATGGCGATGATTTGGATACGTTCACCTTAAATTCCAATCATAACCACCTTTTCCGCTGCCTGGGTGGGCTGACACGTCCGCAAAAGAATTGTCCCCGGCCGCAGCATGCCGCACCGGAACACTTGCCGGAAATATGCGCCCGACCATCAATCCGACAAAGCGATCCAACGGATTCAATAAACATTCATCAAATCCAGCGTCGCACGGTTGATGCATAGGCCACGTAGTCCGCCCCAAACTGTCTCGCCAAATACCGCTCCTCGCGCCGAATCACGCCGAAATGCATGACAGCCCAGAGTGGAACCAACAAGAGCAAGGGCGCGTAGGCATTCGCAATCAAGGTGGCCCCCAAATACAACCCCGTCATCGCCAGGTAGATGGGGTTTCGAGACCAATGGAATGGCCCGGTCACCGCCAGCGCCTGCGAAGGCGCTCGGGGATTTGCCGTCGTGCCGATACGCCGCAGAGAAACAAACGACCAGCGCGCCAAACCAGCACTCAGGATGATTAAGACGGTCGCCAACCATGACCCCATATCCGGTGCGGGAAAAATGGTCCATGGCCGAATCCCCTGCGCGATGAGGCCCAGCATCAATGCCCCCAGATACAAAATCGGGGGTGGCGCGATAATCGCGGAGGATTCTTCAATCGCACTATTCATGTCACATCCCTCTTGGGCAAATCAACGCGCTGGGCGCATACCCTGAATCAGGGCATGAGGTAATCCGGCGAAGTCACTCATGTCGAATCACTTGTGGTGGGTACGAGTACGCGTCAACCAAATTATTGCCCCCTGCAGACTGCCGCGATCCCCATACGGTAGGACCGACATAGCCGACTGGCGGTTGAGTACCCCACTCAATGGGGAATTCAATGGGCACTTTCGAGGAATTCTTTCAGCGCGACAGCATCATTATGTGTCTGATCCCGCGCACCGTAGACAAGAGTCACCACCCCCTGACGCACATAGGCGGTGAGTTGCGCCAGAGCGACTGGATTCTGGCGCAGTTCCAGAAAATATCGCGCGCGAAACTCATCCCATTTTGCGGGATCATGTCCAAACCACTGCCGAAGGGCGGTGCTGGGCGCAATATCCTTGAGCCAAAGATCGATACCGGCCGAATGTTTGGCCACGCCGCGTGGCCACAGTCGATCCACAAGAATCCGAAAACCGTCGCTGGGGTCGGCGGGGTCATAGGCCCGCTTCAACAGAATCGTCATCTGCACCTCCTCATGAATACCCTGACTCAATCGAAACACCCACCTATTTGCGCGCCACGAATTTGACCGGCCGGGCACGATTTGCCGGTTTCCGCATGAAAAGTACCAACGCGATGCCCCCAAGAATAGCGATGGCGGCCATAAAAAAACGTACCGTGATGGCTTCACCAAGAAAAACGATCCCGCCGAAAGCCGCAATGATCGGCACACTCAGTTGCACGATCGACGCCTGCGTCACTTTCAATGCAGGTAATACGGCATACCATAGGGCATAGCCGACGCCAGAAGCCAATGCACCCGAAGCCACGGCATACCAAAATCCCGCGCTATCCAGCGCCGCATGACGCCACATCACAATGCTCGCGATCGCCGCGATCGGCACGGCCCGCAAAAAATTCCCTGCCGTCACGGTCAGAGGATCACCCGCACCTCTGCCGCGTAGAGAATAGATACCCCACGCCACGCCAGCGCCCAGCATCAAGACCGAACCATACAGAGGGGGCGCCGTCAGACCGGGCAACAACAACCCCACCACGCCCCCGAGCGCAAGCGCAAGTCCCACCAGCTGCCCTATTCCCAGGCGCTCTCCCGCCCATAACCCCTGGCCGATCATGGTGACCTGCACCGCGCCAAAAAGCAGCAAAGCACCGGTGGCGGCAGGTAAACTCATATAGGCAAAAGAAAATCCGGCTGCATAGGCAAACAAAGCCCCAGCCGAGAGCCAATTCCCTCCACCGGTATGGGGTCCGCGTCGTAGACGGACCAAGAACCACAGCATCAATGCGCCCGAAGCCAATCGAAGCGCCGTAAAACTGGCCTCATCGATATGGCCCTGCGCGAGCGCAGCGCGGCACAAGAGTGAGTTCCCCGCAAAAGCCATCATCGCCAGTGATGTCAGAACAATGATGCGGGCATAGGCCATGAGATACATTCCTTCAGACCAGCAAGTAGGGGACACGTGGGCGAGCCCCGTAAAACATGAGCGCGATGGTGCACGGAAAATCACATCGTATGGGATTGAGACCCCGCCGACAGGACACCCTTCTCGAAGGCATGAGCCCCCCGTGCATCCTGAATCTCACGCATTCGCCGCACGATATCGTCGCGCACTAAAGCACTACTCGGCATGGATCGGTGGATGAGCACTTTGGCATTAAGGCAATAGGTCGCCAATGGCCAACAGCAACTGGTAGCCGGCAGAATCATTAAATCGCGCGACGTCCAGTATGCAAACAACTCCACAGGGCTCAGCCGCCCCTCGGACTGCTTCAGCGCCTGAAGCAGCGGGCTGTCCGGCCGTAAATCCCGAGCGCCCTGCCCCGGATACATATACGCCATCAACGTACCCGAATGCGGACCCGAAATGGCAAAAAATACCTTGGTGCGGGTCGCACCGCTCAGCATCTGCAGGTAATACCGAGAAACGATGCAACCCATGCTGAAACCGACGATCTCCAGTTCAGCATCCGGATCAAGATGCTGGTTGATATATGTCTTGAGCTTGTGCGCCAGATCAACAATCCCCGTACGCCCATCAGCGGGCTTGAGCGCAGGCGCCCAACATCGATGACCATCCCGTTCCAGTGCCTGGACAAGCGGCTGGAATATGCCGCCGTTATCGAAAATTCCGTGGACTAATACGATATTCATACAGCCCCACCTGGCCCGGAATCGAGGCCCATAGTGCGGAGCCGACACGGTGCTATGTGCGGGCTAGACATCGTGCTCGATCCGGTTGGCCACATCCTCAATGCCCATCGCGATGATATCCCGATCACCGGGCAGGAAACCGGAGTCCCATTGCGCTTCACTCAACGGTGGCAACATACGTAAGGGCATGAGCTGCATACCGCTGGCCTCCACACCATAGCTATTCTTCGAACGGCGATTCCAGAACACCTTGAGTTTTGAGGCGGGGAATCGGCCACTTTCGACCGCCTCATACAGATACTGACCTCGGAGACACAGCGTCTCACCCGGCCCAATATTGAGTAGGAAAAAGAGCCCTTCATCTTCAAATTCATCAATCTCGATATAAGAGGAAACCGTGTATTCGCCCACGCCCAGCTCGCCATGGGCCAATGCCGTCGCCATATTGCCGGCATCCCGCGCATCATGCCGCCCCAAAAATTTTAGGGCCATGAACGGATACCAGACATACATGAAAAACGCCGCGATCCCTGCCCCCCAATCGTCGCCGACCGCCAGCGAGAACAGCCAAAACACGGGGAAAAACAGCACAACGGCAGAAATAGCGACAAAGAGGATTCTCACTGAACTACCTCATCACGGCCCCATCGCCGCCAAAATCCAGGGCAAGGGATATGATTATCCGATGAACGGTTCGATCACGTCCGGTCTGTATGGCGAGCTTTTTGCGGGGCATCAAATAACTGCCCCACGGTGATTGCTCGCACATGATGAGCCACCCCATCCCCCCATAGCGTAGCGAGGAAACTGGGCAGCCCCATACCTTCACTATGGAAAAACAACGCGCCCCGGGTGAGACCAAAAGCCTCTTTCAGGGCGTCATCCGCACCCCGGAAATAAAGAGAGAATCGCTGCGCGACAGCCTCGAGTAAATCATCCCCATCATCGCCCGTGATCCCCAGATCTTTTTCAAGATCGGACTGTTCGGTAATCGGCACGCTGGGTGAGATGCCCTGACTTGCTCTGATCACCTGCACCAGGGTTTCAAAAGTGAGCGCACACATCTGAGACGCCCCCTGCGTCACTATCGGCCTCGAATCAGACATCCGCTCCGACCTGTCACCCAGAAGGCTCCGCAGCCGTTACTGAGTGACCGCCAGATCACAATCCTGGACGCCCTCTTTCCCCTTGGTCTCGTTCACCAGATGGAGTTTTGTTCGGGCAGACCAGAGACCAATCTTCACTTCTTGCCAAATGTAATACAGCATCCCGGGCTTGGCATCGATCTCGATGGAATCGGTGTTTTCCGCTTTGGAGGTCACCGTGTGTTTCCCAGGAGCCACTTGCTTGTACAAAAACGTATCGGCAGCTGTTTGACCAATATCCTTCCCATCAATCGCCACGTCCATCTTGACGGCGCGCCCGAACGATTCATTGCGATAGATGTACACGCCGGCCTGATGATCGGTGGGCGCCGGGAAGGTCTTCAACGCCTCGTCCTGTTTCGGATCACCCATGGGCACGGAGGCACAACCAGACAAACTGGCCGCAATCAGGGTAGCAATAAGTATTTTTTTCATAGTAAAGTCCTTTTCATCAACGATGGGGTGGGCACAAAAAGTGAACCCAAGAAAATGCCTGCCTGAAGGCCGACAGGCGAAAAGAGAGAACATGGTACGCGAATCTGCACGACACGGGCGTGTCCATGCAGTACCTCGCCGAGCGCAGAAAATCAGAGCATATCTGGCGGAATATTCCCGCCGTTCTCAGCCAGTTTCTGCAGCACCGTCTTGTGCAACCACATATTCATTTGCGCGGAATCCGCCATTTTATCGGCGGGGCAACCCAATTCGGTGGCCAATTCCTTGCGCGCACCAAAACCTGCTATCGAGGCCGAGCAGTTTCAGTAAATCAACGATAGAAACCTTCCAATTCAATGTCTGTGCGTTGGCAGCGGCAAGGCCATCCAGCTTGGCAGTCACATCAACGGTCGGGATTGCCGCAGGGGCACTGGCAGCCAGCTCCGGGCTGGCAACAGCGTGTGATGACGAGGCTGGGGCAGCCTGCGCCGTTGAGGCAGCAGCGTCACCCAGACCCAGCTTATTAAGAATTGCACTAAAAAAACTCATATCTATATCCTTCCGTGATCTTTTAAATATTGAATGTGCAAACAGACTACTACAAGTTTGCAATCAAGCACATCCAACACAGATGACGTCTTTAGACGACTTCCTTCTCGATACCACAGTGCGTGCAATTCGGCAGCATGGCATGCCGAATCTTGTGACACGAGGAGCACTCCTCGAACAGCCCGGTGCCACAGGCAGGACAGGTATAGATCTCTTCCTGATCGGCCCGATCGCCCGGCACGACCATTTTATTGACGGTCCGGCGCGTCCAGAACAGGAAACGACGGGGTCCGGTGCGAATCGGATACTCGCAAACAGGACACAGAAAGCGCTCGTAAGCCTCCCGGTATTGCCTGACCAGCCACTGCGTTTTGGGAAAGGCGATGGTGCGGATGAAATACACCAACAACCGCGCGACAACGAGCAGGAGTGCGCCGATCAGTACATATTTGAAATATCGGCTGGGGAAATACTCATGCACCACCAAAGCAACCTTGACGAGCGTTGCCGCCCCGAAAGCCACATACAGCGGGAAATAGATGCTGGATCGTTTTCGGATAATGACAACAGCCGCCACCAGCAAGATGGGCAGCAGGATAGCCAACTGCAGTAAGGCGAGTTTCAGCTGGTGTGCGCGGCTGAGGGCATTGTATTCATCGCGGGCGGGCTGGCGCTGCTTGTCAATCTCCTGCTCGGCCTGGTCCTTTTCCTCAACCAACGTCTGCTTTTTTTCCAGCATCTCCGAGACGGACTGGCTCAGCTCCTGATACTTCTTCTGGTTATCCAGAAACAGATTCAGGCTCGACGTGAAATTCGCCTGCTCCGTATCGGAAAAAGCCATGTGCTTTTCGATACCCAACTTCTGCAATTCCAACAATTGATTGATGGTCTGTTGAAGGTTGCGCGAACTATCGCCGACGATTCGCTGCTTTTCCGTCTCGTTGTCAATCTGGCGGGATAGCGCAGTAATCTGTTTGTTCAGGGCATCGCGGCGCGCGAGCAGATCCTTGTTCAGGTAGTTCTTTTCGATCGATCCATAATTAGGCCCCGGCAGGGATTGAATATCCTGCACCAAAAATCCCAGCACCCAGAAAACAAGCACCGCAAAAATGACGGTGAAAAACCGGATGGCAAACCGGTGCCACCATGTTCCCTTCGACTTGACCTGATTCCGCATCATCGGCTCCTTCCTTGAATTGCCCAGACCAGAACGTGGTCGGACCGAACACCCAATCCTATTTCAGACACTCCAAACTCGCGATAAAGCCGCTCGATGTGTTGTCCCGCAGACATGCCCCAGAGTCCAGATTCAAAACGCGGACTCAAAGCACAATGTAGCGCGAATAGCTTCGGCCTGACATCCATTGATAATCAAGTTCGTGCGATCAATCCAGCGGCGACACCCATATCCTGACAAGAATCAGCTTCGGATCATGCAGAAAATGGTACCCGAAAATACAGAACAACCCATTTCCAACCGGATTGAATTTATCGACGGTAAATTTTGTAAAGAATGGCGATGCAGAACCCCCAAAGCAGACTGTTCAAGGGAATGACCAACCAGGGACCAGATGCAAAGAGAGATGCGCCGGGCTGCACAAGAAGCCAGAGAAACGAATGCCCGAGGTTTCTGGGCCCTTCAAGCCCCAGCCCAAAAAGTAGGAAGGTGGCAATCACCAGGAAAAACTGAACAGCAGAAAAAATTAGTGTCAGTTTTAAGAGAGACATCCCATCAACATCTCATCATGCTTCTGCCCAGCCTTGTGTGCGCAGAAGGCGAGCATACCGAAAAGCATTGTAGAGATGATTAATGCCAACTCGGACACGATGGTGTTAATCAGAGGCGCCTCGCCTCAGATGCGGGACTGTTGCTCCACATCACCCGCCGCTAGGCGCGTGACCGACCGAATAAGGTAATAGCCGATCGGTTTCCGTTTTCACCACCGCATAACATTCGCAACACTGTCGCTCTAATTTTTCACGATCGAGAACCGTAATGTGCCCTCGGTGGTACTCAATAATTCCCAATTTTTGCAATTTACCTGCGGCTTCGGTAACACCTTCTCGCCGAACACCCAGCATGTTGGCAATCAACTCCTGGGTCATGACCAATTTATCCCCCGTCAATCGATCCATGGACAATAAAAGCCAACGACATAATTGCTGCTCAATCAAATGATGTCGGTTACACACGGCCGTTTGTGCCATTTGAGTGAACAGCGACTGGGTATAACGCAGCACCAGCTCCAACATTTCACCATGCCGGTGAAACTCTTCCTTGATTCTTTTGCCAGGGAGTCGATAACAAGAACCGGCACTTTGGACCACTGCGCGATTAGTGACGCTACCGCCCCCCATGAATAATGAAATCCCGACTAATCCCTCATTACCCACCACGGCAATCTCGGCCGAGGCGCCGTCTTCCATGACATACAGCAATGACACAATCGAATCGGTTGGGAAATACACATCCAGTTGGGTATCACCCGATTCGTATAACACCTTGCCCAACGGCAGGGGCACCAGCTCCAGATAAGGAAGCATGCGCTCGTACACGATCTTCGGGAAAGCATTCAGCAAGCTGTTCTGACACGGGTCGGGCTTGCGGGACGGGAGACTTGGCATAATTAAAAAACTCTATTGTTTGCCCCATCGCGTTGCATCAGTAACGTGGAGGAATGATCTGTTTAAAAACTCAGTACCCCAAAGAAATATTGGGGGGGGATAAACCACATAGTACAGACATACCCACAAAATTCGACTTTATTCTGGCTAAATATTTGGGCTGATATCTCCGCACCGGCGCCTTACAGGCACATTTGACTCAGGATCAGCCAAGCAATGAATACATGTATGAATCCTTGTGTGCGGCATCAGACAGACAGCCGATATTACGACGGCCTATCCTCACGAGACGCATCAATTTCACCCCGCATCAAAACTACAACCGGCACTGGCACAAAGCAACTTAAAGTCATCACACAGCGGGAGCACCACATGAACACAACCACTAAATATGCATTATCAACAATCGCCATCGTTCTCGGTTTGAGTGGCTGCGCAGGCATGTCGCAACAAGGAAAGAACACCGCGATTGGTGCGGGCGTCGGTGCCGTAGGTGGTGCCGTCCTGACGAATGGTAGTGCCCTCGGCACCGTTGGCGGGGCAGCCGTCGGCGGTGTCGTCGGACACGAAGTTAAGTAATTCAAACCGACCACACTGAGGCTTAGCGAGGGCGTACCGTCGACTAGTTTGGGCGGGCTCGTCCATGCAATGCCCTATCACCGGTTCATTTTCAAACCACAAACCGCACAAAGAGAAATGAAATGAAAAAACTGGGAAAAATTTTCGGCGTCATTTTGGTCATCGGCGCATTCGTAGCCGTTCTATCCGGCTGTGATCGGAAGGAAGGCCCTGCTGAAAAGGCCGGTAAAGCGGTCGACAGCGCGGTTGATAAAACCGGGCAACAAATTAAAAAAGCTGGCGACAACGTCCATGATGCCGTCAAAGATAAAACGCAGTAATCATTGCGCCAAAACAAAGTGCACGGCTGACTATTCTACCTTCTACGCCCTGCCAACTCTTGAGTTGAACAGGGGCAACATTGGAGCCTTAAGATGCACGTTCGTTTAATGATCGCATTACTCCTGGGCGCTTCTACCGCACCCGCTTTGGCCGCAGATGTAGGAATCACGCTCAGTCTCGGCCAGCCCGGATTTTATGGCCGCGTCGAGATCGGGGGCTACCCTCAACCACAGGTGATTTATCGCCAACCCAAAATAATGGAACGCGGCCACGCGAATCGCGCGCCCATCTATTTGCACGTACCGCCCGGTTATGCAAAACACTGGGGGAAACACTGCCACGAATACAACGCCTGCGGCGAACCTGTCTATTTTGTTCAGGACAATTGGTACAACCGCGAATATGTTCCGCGTTACCAGCGACAGCATGGTCCACGCAATTTGCATCATGACGAGCAGGGCAATAATCACTATCAAAATAATGGCCGAAGCGAGGGCAAAGATCATGGCCGACATGATCAGCAACACGGCAACCGGGGTCAGGGCTCTGACCACTAAGCACATGCCCTCGCGAAAACCATAACGCAACACCAATGACATGATGTGGTGTGCGCGCACAACACTACTGGGCTGCCTTGGCAACCAACCAACACCCATTACTCGAAGAAAATCCATATAAATCAAAGTTTAACTGTTTATTTATAGGGTACTGGATCGTTATGTCTGCTTTGTGCGCTAGCGTACAGAGTCAAAAAAATAAATAGCCATAATTGATAGGAGATGACGCTTGACTGCGTCCATTCGCTGGGGGCGCTTGGGCGGACAAACCCATCAATGAATTAGTTTTTAACGATTATCAAGATGGACTAAGGAATGAACATGAAAAAACTTGAACGCTATTACCGGCCATTACCCTGGATATCAGCCCTGCTGCTCACCGCCTTGCTCGCGGGCTGTGGCGGTGGTGGAAAAGACCCTATCCTGGGTGTTCCCGTCGTACAAACTCCAACTACCACTCCAACCGATACGACACGCCCTCGCGTAAGCAGCACTATTCCGGTAACGACCACCCCAGGCCCCACACCAAATTTTGCATCCAACTCAGTCATCTCCGCCGTGTTTTCTGAAGCAATGGCGCCTGCCTCAATCACAAAGGCAGGAACCTTTTCACTTAGCTGTGCATCGCCTTGTGTTTCGCCTACAGGGACCGTCACTTATGACGTAGCCAGCAATACTGCCATCTTCAGGCCAAGTGCTGTTCTCGCAAACACAACGACCTACACCGCAACAATCACCACCGCTGCAACGGATTTGGCGGGCAATGCATTAGCGGGCAATCAAGCGCCCTTACCTGCGGCCAGCAATTACGTTTGGACATTTACAACCTCCATACCAGATACAACGCCACCGACAATCGTTCTTGAAAATCCGGCGAATAATGCCACCAATGTTGCGCTCAATAATCCCGTGAACGCCACCTTCAGCGAGGCGATGGACCCAACGACCATAAACACCGCGAATTTCACCGTGCAGGTCGCAGGCCCACCAATTGGGTCACCGTTAACGGGGACCGTGACCTATGATCCCCTCACGTACATCGCGACCTTCACCCCGGCGAGTGCGTTAGCTGCCAATACCACCTATACGGCGACGATTACCGGTGCGAAGGATTTAGCGGGTAATGTGCTGGCACCGGGTATCGTGCCCAATCCCTGGGTATTCACTACCGGCACCGGTCTTGCCCCAGGCGCTGTGTCATTAGGTTCAGCCAGCACGTATGGTGATTTGGGCGGCACAGCCGGAACCACCAATCAGGGTATTTACACCGTAATAAATGGTAATTTGGGTACGACCGCAACCACCACGTCGTCCATAACCGGCTTTAATGACTCGCAGGATATTTATACCGAAACCGGTTCGAATATCGGCAAGGTCAATGGCACCATCTATACCTGCACCACATCCACGACTGGCCCGACCTCAGTCACCCCCAACCCTACATCATGCTCAATCGCCACTCAGGCATATAGTGATGCGCAAACCGCGTATAACAACCTCACCCCTGCATCGATCCCAGGCGGCACAGATCCGGGTGCCGGCCAACTTGGCGGATTAACGTTACCGCCAGGCACCTATAAATCGGCGGGTGGCTCCTTCCAAATCACCGGCTCTGATTTAACCCTTGATGGCCAAGGCAATGCGAATGCAGTTTGGGTCTTCCAGATGGCCAGCACCTTGACCGTGGGTGGTCCTGGTTCACCGATAAGCGTGAAGCTGATCAATGGCGCACAAGCCAAAAATGTGTTCTGGCAGGTAGGTAGCTCAGCCACCATTAACCCCGCAGGCGGCGGAACGATGGTAGGGAATATCCTTGCATATACAGCGGTCTCGTTTTCAACCGCTGGCAATTCGGCACTGGTCACCCTCAATGGTAGAGCGGTGGGACTACATGCTTCGCTCACGATGACGAACACCGTCATTAACGTACCGGCCCCTTAATTCATATCCCTGTAAGGCCCTGGGTTGGAGAAATTATTTTTCCCAACCCAGTTTACTGAATGAGAAGGCCACGCATAAAGACAAATCGCCTCGAATGAATACGTTTATCCGGGGCTACAAAACCTCTTGGAGCACAGTATGAAATCAGTATACGTTCAACACGCCAAAGCATCAGCAACGCTGAGCTTATTGGTCGTGGCAATGATGGCAGGGCCAATGGCCATGGCGGATGATTCCGGCTGGTACGTTGGTGGAAATGTCGGGCTATCGAAAGCCTCGATTGCCAATGATCGCATCACGCGCGATCTCTTGGGGGCTGGATTCACCACCAACTCCATCAGTAACGACAAGAACCATATTGGATACAAGCTCTATGGCGGCTATCAATTCAACCCATATTTTGCCCTGGAAGGCGGCTATTTCAATTTGGGTAAATTTGGTTATACCGCGAATACCACACCGGCGGGCACCTTGACGGGGAGAATCAAACTCCAGGGGGTTAATCTCGATCTGGTCGGCTTATGGCCAATCACGGACAGGTTCTCGTTATTTGGCCGGGTCGGCGTTAATTACGCCAAAGCGCAAGATAATTTCGTGGGCACCGGGGCGGTACAGGTACTTAACCCGAATCCCAGTACCCGTGACACCAACTACAAATTTGGCGTGGGCGCTCAGTACGCACTAACAAAATCGTTGGATGTGCGGGCTGAAATTGAGCGTTACAGAATCAACGATGCCGTCGGCAATAAGGGCGATATCGATTTGTTCTCTGCCGGGCTTGTCTATCGCTTCGGCCAGAAACCCTCTGCCCCACGCGCCGTAGAACCTGAACCGCTCGCCGCCATCGCAACTCCTGAGCCAGTGCCGGTAGTAAAACGTGCGCCACAGAAAATCACATTAAGCGCCGACTCTGTATTCGGTTTCAACAAATCAACCATAAAACCGGCCGGAAAACAGGCGCTTGACCAACTCGTGTCTGATTTGAGCGGCACCGATTATGACGTGATTACAATCGTCGGACATACGGATCGAATTGGTTCCCATGCCTACAACCTGAAGCTGTCAACCCGCCGAGCCGAATCCGTTAAGGATTATCTGGTTACGGTCGGAGGAATCCCCGCCAATAAAATTAACGCGACAGGCGTTGATGGCGCAGATCCAGTCACAAAACCGGGTGAGTGCAAAGGGACCAAAGCGACCAAAGTACTCATCAAATGTTTACAACCTGACCGCCGTGTAGAAGTCGACGTAACCGGTACCAAATAATCGGTGTCATTCAAGCACTGTCTTGATGACAGGTTGATGCCCCTGAGGCACGATATTCAAAGGCCACCATCCAACCGGATTGGTGGCCTTTTTATCGTCTATAAATCGATACTTTAAAACTGGACGCGGCCCAGCGGGGCAGGACTAACGGGTAGGAAAATCAGGGGCAGCTCAGATCTTGTTTTTGGCCTTGTCGACGGTCCGTAATACCAGGGCAATCGCTCTCGGCATGCAGAACCTCAACGGTTTGTCCCAACAGTAAGGACATGACCGCGCTCGCTTGACGCGTAGATGCGGCCGTCGTGAAAAACTGGGCATGTGCGGAACGGCCACCGAACGGCAGCCGCTCAGTCATCTCGACGCGACGCACCACCTGGCGCGCCACGGCCGCAGACGAGTCCAGTATGGTTATATTCGGCCCAACGAGCGCTTGGATTTGACGCGCCAAATACGCGTAATGCGTACAACCCAGGACCAGGGTGTCTGCGCCAGCCGCGATGAGCGGCGCAACATAGTGCTGAATGAGATCCGCGGTGGCCGGACTATCCATTTCACACAGCTCGACGCTTTCCACGAGCCCGGGACACGGTTGAAGAATAACGCGAGCCCGTGCTCCGTATTCGCGACACAGCCGTTCTACAGCCGGACTCTCCAGCGTTCTGCGGGTTGCAAGAACGCCGACCACGCCTGACTTTGTGCTTTCGATGGCGGGCTTTATCGCCGGTTCAAGCGCGATGATGGGCAATGAAAACTGCCTTCGTAGCCTTTCGACGGCAATCACTGTCGCCGTATTGCAGGCGACAACAACAGCCTTCACGCCCGACGCGACAAGGAACTCGGTCATGGCGACTGCACGATCTTCGATGAAGCCGGGCGTACGGTCCCCATACGGTGCGTTGCCGGAATCTGCGACATAAATGATGTCCTCGGCAGGAAGCGCGTGGCGAATGGCCTGATAGACCGACAAGCCACCCACCCCCGAATCGAAAACGCCAATGGGTGCTGTTGATTTCACTGTTGATGCGTACCGGGGCGAGATAATCAGAAGCTAGGCATTTTACGCGAGAGACAGCCACAGCGGCAAAGCCACGCAGGAAACACGTAAGTGCCGCATATGCCCTCTCTCGATGAAATTACCAGCCCTGGTCATGAGTTACCCCAACGATCAATTTATCGTCCGTCGCAAACAGGTTCACTCTTACATCCAAAAAAACCCATCAGACACGCACATGCCCGGCAGATATTCTGGGGAATTCAGATCACCCTTTGAAGGCATTCTGTGAAGCCAGATATTCCACTTCTGCCTGGGTATTTTCCCGGCCCAAGATCGCATTGCGATGCGGGAAGCGGCCATACTTCCGGACGAGTTCCCGGTGATGTTCCGCGAACTTGATGTTGCCCGTCAATTCGTATTGATGGAATAGCTTGACGGACAGGTCCTGCTCTTCGAGCCGCTCACTATGCATCAGCGGCATCAACAAAAATCTCAGCCGATCCTTGCTCAACAGTTTGTCGAAGCCATTTTTCAAGGCGTTCAACGTGACCTCAACGGCCTTTCGTTCCGTACGAAAAATTTCAGCTTTGCCACGAAACATATTGAGCGGAAACTGATCCAGCACAATCACTAACGCCAGCGCCCCATCGGGCGATTCTTGCCAATGATCCAGTTCACCTGCTGCCGCACGTTCCCACAGCCGCTGGTACTTTTCTCTAATTCCCCCATCCAACGCGGGTGTTGAGGAAAACCAATGCCTCTGCATCAACTCGGAATACCAGTATGCGAGGATATCCGCCGGTTCAATATTTTCAGCCGTCATACATACAAACCATCACGCTTGTTCATCAAAAACGTTGCTCCATCTTATTTTGAGCTTTTGTATTGAGCACCGCACAAAACGCGCGCCATGCCCATCGAGTCTTTTGTAGTGGGGATTCTGGTTGTAATGCGCATCCTTGCTGATTGCACCTAAACACGTCGCTGAATACTTGTGATCAATCAGCTTACCTGTTTCTTGATCTTCTCAGGGGTGATTCGGCCTTAACCCATTTGTATAGGCTGTAGGTCGAGGCCCCAATTCGGGCTAATACTATCGGCGACAAAATAGTCTGGCTCGATCACTTGCCCGACTGCCCCGCCTTGAACTGAGGGGTAAAGCACTGTGTGCTCATGGACTCCATCCAATGCTCATTCATTGCGTTTCTCTTTCTAACTAACCAGCACATTCAAGCGTGACAGACAATCAAAAATGAGGAAACCCGTCAGTTCAGAGCATGCTGCAAATACCTTAGGCGCGCAAAATCTGCCCATCTGCGCGTTAACGTCCCAAGTCGCAAGTTGACACAGCGGCAACGCGATGCCGATTGACACGATGACGCGTGACGATCAACAGCATGACCAATATCACGAATACCCCAAAGCCAATGATGATCACGGTGATCGACGTATCTAGATAGATCAGCGCGCCATACACCGCAAGCATCGCCAGCGACGCCAGGTTTTCATTGAAATTCTGCACGGCAATGGTTTGCCCGGTCGATATTAACGCTTGTCCCCGATGTTGAAGCAGTGCATTCATCGGCACGATGAACAGCCCTGCCAGAACGCCGATAACCAACAGCAATACGGCGGCCACCCAGACCTGCGTCACGAGAGTCATCAGCAATACAGCCATACCGATAGCGACACCCGTTGGCAAGAAGCTCAAGGTTCGGTGTAAGGGAATCCAGCGCGCCGCCGCCATCGTGCCCAGTATCATGCCCAGCGCGACGGCAATTTGCAGTAGGGCAGCCTCGGCCAGCGGCAAGCCAAGCGCCTGTGCCGCCCAGCTCAGAATGAGGAACTGCAAAGTGGCAGATGCGCCCCAGAACAGGCTGGTGACGGCCAATGAAATCTGGGCTTGTGGGTCGCGCCACAGCACGCACAGCGCCCGACGAAATTCGCGCAGCAAGATCCAGGGATGTGCAATCGGCACCGCACGGCGGGTGGCAATGCGCGGGATTGCTGCAGCAAACACGGCGGCAATGCCATACAGCACACTAATCAGCAGCGTGGCGTTGGCGGCGGGCGCTGCCAGCAGATGCGGCACGGCACTGCCAGGGGCGATCAGCAGGCTACCCAGACCGACGCCCAGAAGGATGGAGACCACCGTCGACACTTCGATCCAGGCATTAGCACCGACTAGCTCGGCGGGTGGGAACAGCTCTGGCAAAATGCCGTATTTGGCGGGCGAATACGCAGCCGCGCCAAACCCCACCACTGCGTAGGCGAGCAGCGGATGCACTTGCGCCAGCAGCAGCCCGCAACCGCCCAGTTTGACCAGATTGGTGCCGAACATCACCCGGCCCTTGGGAAAGTAATCGGCCACGGCGCCCGCAAACGCCGCAAGCAGGAGATACGGAAAATAAAAGAACACACGCAGGGCGGGCGTCATCCAGCCAGCGGCGTGCTGTTCCAGTAGCAAGCCGATGGCCGCAATCAGCAAGGCACTGTCCGCCAACGAGCTGAAAAACTGCGCGGCAACAAGGCTGAAAAAAATCCGCCGGCGCGCCCAAGCCCGCATCCTTAATTACCCAGAAAATGGGTGCGGTAGCGGGGTGTCATGTCATCGACCCGCAACATCAATGGCAAGTCGGCGGTATTGAATGCCACATCCACGGCGGGTGGCCCGAGCAGCCTTGCGCCGCATCTCAGGTAGCCTTTTATCAACGGTGGCGCGTTGGCATACGGGGTCGTGACGGGCGGCGATTCCGTGGTCTTGAGATAGGCAGGCAGCACCAGTCCGTAATAAGGCAGTACCTGCCATTTTCGTTCGACCAGATGCGTATGCCGCAAACGCTGCCACAAGCTGTCGGCCGTTAGCCCACCATCGTCCATTTGAACCGACGCACAGCCAATCATTGTTTTGAGCCGGTAGGTCTGCATGTAGTGGCCAAGCGCAGACCACAATGCCATGATCACGCTGGCAGAACGCCAGTCGGCATGCACGCAAGAACGCCCGAGCTCGACGGCATGCGCACGCAGCTGCTTTAACTGCGTAAGGTCAAATTCGGTATCAGTATAGAAACCACCGGCACGGCGTGCTGCACCCGGTGCCAGTACGCGGTAGGTGCCCACCAGCATGCCGGGCGCAGCGCCGGGTACAGTCGCAAGCCGAACCAGAACATGGTCGCAGTAGGCATCAAACCGATCCACATCCAGGCCAGCGGCGGTGCCGACCGGCGGCGTCAAACGCGCGCCCATTTCTTGCGCAAAAACCTGATAACGCAAGCGCTGGGCATCGCGCACGTCGTCCTCGCAATCTGCCCAATACACTTCGAACCGGCGGTCGTTGCTGTTGACGCACGGCGGTCTTTTCACTTGATGCAGCGGTGATGCCTGGCTTAAATCGCTGACATTTATGGTCTCAAGCAGCATGACATTGATTTCAGTTAGACGGCGGGTACAGCGCAATCAGGCGCCGTTGCCGCCGCCAGAGCTGTGCAAGTGCCAGTAGACCAATGGGTTTAACGCCACTGCGACGGCGCATGTCGCCGATGGCAAACAGGGCGCGCTGCTTGGCAAATATGATCCGGAATCCAGCCACCACACCAATATCCGGATCCCAGGCATGGATCGCTTCCGACCCTGCGCCATTGACCTCCATGATGGTAAAACCGGTGCCGCTGCTTAAATCGTGTGTGCTGCCAAAACGAACGTCGAAGCGGCCACAGTAAAACGCCGGCATGTCGCGGGCGATGGCATTAATTGCGGCGGTCAGTTGCGGCGTGATGCAGGCCGCGCCATCACGGTACAGCCCGCCGACTCGGGTCGAACCAATGGTCGCCAGTCGCACCACTTCGCCCATCAAAGGCACGCGCGCGTTGTTTACGGCGCATTCGTGATGCGCGGCATGCACCAAGCGGCGCGCACGTGGATCGTTTGCGATCAGCTGAGTGATGGTGTGCTGGCCATCGCCGATGACGCGCGGGAAATAGCGCAAGGCGAGGCCGATAATGTGGCCTTGATCGGTAACGGGATCGCGCGCATAAAAGATCCCCGCTTCGCCCAACTCCGGCAGATATTGCTGCAACACCACGTCTTCGTGCGTGGGAAACGCCTCCAGATAAGTATGCAACGCTTCCATATCCACAATCAGCCGCACGCCATAGCCACACAAGCCGAGGTTGGGCTTGACGATAACGGGAAACGACAAGGCTGCGCTGTCCATGTATTGCTGCAACGCGGCGCTGGACGGCAGACTCGTGGTCGAAACGGCGCAATGTCTCGCCGTGGCGGAACGCGCCAGTGGCCCCATGTCGCGAAAGTATTCGAGTTTACCTTCGCCCACCAAGCCGCCCGAGGTTATTGCTGAGTTCGCCGCTGACGGCAAGGTGGCGCTGCGATAGCGCAGGGCAAGGACGATCCATTGCACAACCAGCGGAATGCAGATCAGCCAGGTTGGCATGCGCTCAAGCATGCTTCGGCGCATGCTGGCATGGCCAGCAGACTCGACGGGCGGGCTGAGCGCTAGCTGGTGCCCGTTACGCATCAGACGGCCCTCCTGGGCGTGTGGCCACCAGACCGACGGCGGCGATGCGGTCGACATGCGCATAAATTGGCCGCGACAGTTCATCGCCAAAGATATCCGGGTCAATTTCTTCATAGCGCCAATCGCACCCGCTGGCAGCCAATAATGGCGCTAGCTCGGCCCAAAACGGATCGGTGCCGTCGAGCATGGCGACACCGGTGTAGAGCAACAGGCACCCGCCAGGTGCCAGACGCGCCAACGCATTCGCCGCGAAGCGCACGCTCAACGCGCGCCCCAGCCCCGCCCCGCCATGCCGATAGGCACGCTGCTGGGCATCATCGAGAAACGGCGGATTGGTGATAATCAGATCGAAATCGCCCGCCACACTGTCGAGCGCGTCGCCCAACGCAAGGTTTATGCGGATACCTGCGTGCTGCGCGTTGAGGGCGCTGGTGTCGAGTGCAATTTGATTGATGTCGTTCAGAGTGGCATCAACCACCAGCCCGGCCCGGCGCAGCGCACACGCTACAGCAATACCACCCGCCCCACTGCCGCAGCCGATATCGAGCAGACGCAGCGGTACATCTGTATTCGCATGGTGTATCACAGCAGGCAGATGGGATTGGACAAAACGGACAAAACGATAAGTGTCGGGGCCAAAAAATACCGCAGCCTGATCAGTGGTGGGAAACGCCGAGTGGATAAACAGGAGGTCATCCAAACTGGCGATGCGAATGGCACTCTTCAGAAACGCGCCGCAGCGGACCAGAATGCCCGTACACTTCATTAAATCGAGCAATTCGGGTGGCACTGCACTGGCCAGAAACGGCAGATTCCAGCCGAATACATCGCGCAGCGTGGTGCCGGGTTCGCCGCCGCGATGATCCAGCATGCGCTGGTGAGTCAGCGGGGTGGTGGTGGTGAAACGGTAGCCGCTGTCACTTACATGGCGTAGCACGCTGGCAAGTAAATCTGACGGGGGTATTTCAACGCTGATACATGCCGAGTTGTCAGCGGTCGCTTGATGGCTCAAGGTCAACTCACTTGTAGCAGTCGGTCATGCGCCTGCCCAAGTGCGAACTGTGTGGTCTCAAATTCAAGCTGGTAACGCGCATAACAGCGCTCGCCACATAACAACCGCATCAGTGCGCCTTCGGCAATGAACGGCGCACAGTCCGGTGTGGCCTCGATCAGCGGTCGGATCACCCGGGTAATCCATCTGCGCGCATGTGCCACGTCGAGCACCGCATGCAATTCGAAATATGCCCGCGTGGGGTCAGCCATCCCCAGCCGTTGCATGCCGAGTCCCACTTTTCTGGCACGTTCGGGTGCGGTGAGCTCGATTACGCCGAGCGCGCCGATAGACTGAAAAGCATAACGGCGCGTGGTCGCCAACCCGACCATAGTGTTGCTCAGTGCTAGCGATTCCCACACGGTAGTATCGATAGTGTGCTGCAAATCAAGGTCGCTGACCATACGCGCCAGCAACGTGCCGTGCATCGCCGCAGGGCGGCCATGGCCCATTTCATCCCAGAAATTACGGGCACATTCCAGCTTGGCCTCCTCAGGCAGCTTCACCAAGGTATACGCCAGCAGGTCTTCAAATCCGGCTTCACCGGCGGCTTCCTGCGCCAGAAAAAGGCGCATTTGTTGGCGCGACGCATGCTCGGCCAGCCAGTCAAACAGGGCATGTTGCTGGCCCGGTCCAGTCTCGACCAGCGCCTCGAACCAGGCAATAAAACGCCCAGTGTCAAACGTAGGGTCAGGCAGCAGGGACACGACTTCGCCGCGCAGGGCTTCAAGAAATCCCCCCTCGGCCTGGCGATGGAGGTACTCGCTGTCCATATCCGCCTGCCAATCGGTGGTCGGCGTGGCTGGTGCCAACCGGCTGACATTGAAATGAGCAAGTTTCTGGTGGAAGGTCTGTGTATCGTCAGCAGAAAAGTCGGGCAACATGGCGCATCCCTTTAAGAAATTTTAGATGGCAGCCCGTCTGGCGTGCCAGATCGTAATCAGCTTGGGGTGCTGTCTGGTCAAGACTGGCACGATTTATGGATTTTCCACTATTGCTCGTAGTCGTCTGTACGATGGCGAACAGACGCAAGGCTCAGGACGCACTGGCGTGATTTACGGGTTCCATGTACATCATTTCATCCGACGAGAGGGTGAATCGATGCGTAAACAAGCCAGAAAGTAGCCACGATCAACAACTGAAAGATTTCCCGCAGGTCATGATGATCAGCAAGCTGGCTAAATCAAATCAGTAGCAGGATAACGAATTACAGAAATGGTGCTCATGGGGTACCATATTCCGCATGTAGACCTGAATTGTAGTGGTCAACTCAAACAGGCGGCGTACCTTGAAGCGGCCGATACTCATGCCATCGTCTTGCATCATTGTCATGATGCTGCGGCTGCCCGCAGAGCCTCGGCTCTGCGTGAACAGCTCATTCACCCGGCTACGCAGAAGCATCCGCTCAAGATCAATATTCTGGCGTCTGCACCGATGTGCGTAGTAACTGGATCGGGAAATACCGAACACCGCACAGCACAATTCAACGGGCTCTTGATGGCTTAACTGGTCAATCAACGCATAGGATCGAGATTTTCCGACATCAAGAGCGCGGTAGCCTTTTTTAAAATGGCCTTCTCGCGCTCAAGGCGATGAATCCTCGCCTCCAGCTCCTGAATTTTCTGCTGCTC
>JAGXHU010000085.1 GCA_024636015.1 Halothiobacillus sp. | reverse complement strand
GCATCCGGTTGTGCATCACACCGGGTGACTTCCAAAAAGCTATTTTCTATGCGCCAAGACCCACGCTCAAGGCCGGGCTCGTCCAACAACCGGTTCAGATCGTGGCTCGCTTCGCGATCACGATCTAACCTTATTCGTTAGCAATCTCCCGCCCAAATGCATGTCGATATTCAGGCGTAGCTGCATCTAGTTGATACGAGGGACTCACTCTTACCCGCGAAAATCAGTTCAAGAATTTCAGAGTGCACTGGAGTTTCTCGCGCTTCTAACGTGATTTACAAGACACGAAAATTTGCAAGTCGCATCAACAAAAACAACTTGAATTTTAGTATCCTAATGTTTTTAATCAGATTTCTCTCTTGCCTTCCCTTTTAAGTAAACCTAAAGTTTTCAGGACGGTCTGTAGTTTTAGGTCCTGCTTTTGTTCAGCATAACATCACCCATTAATTGTTTGCACAGCAAATTATTAGCGTGGTGTTATTTGCTTGATTGGCAAGAACTTGCTCTATAGTTGGGAGGCATCTCTGACTCACCTTGTGAACTGTTCCGGTGCCATCTTTGTCCTCTGGGCTTCTCACAATCACACGAACGGTTGTGAAAAGAATCTGGAGTGGACGTCAGCGGGTATGAAGGCAATCGTCCGCTATGGCCGATTTCCAGACTATCTCTGATATTGATGCAATTGTCCGTATCTCGGCTTTTTCTGACGTTCGACTTCATTCAAGGCAACGACCTCTCTGGGGGGGCAAAGCAGCCCTCCGAGGTGTTCAGAAAGTTGGAACGATTCACGGGAGCGTCGATCATGAAGACCGAGACCTAGCTGCGTTCAACAAGATCGATAAGGCGTAAAAAGCGTGGATCTGATGTCAGGTCAGGTTCGGTTTCAGCTATTAGCACTAGCACCTTCGGTAACTCGTACGGTGGACGGGTGAGGACCTGAGGCGTAGCGCTGTTCATCAAATCCAGCGTCGCTTCAGGGAATAGAGCGGTGATCGGCTTTTCATCACCGATCTCTCGTGTGAACCGGTAGAAGGGATGGTCATTTGTCTCCACTGGCACCAAAAACTTTTTCACCACTTCGTAGACGGCTGGAAAGCTATCGCCGGTGTCATCAAGTAGGCGAATCCAAGCCCTCATCGATGCAGAAGTTCTGTATCGGCGCTCTCTCGGCCAGTCCTCTTTGATTAAGGGAATGACGTGTTTGGCCCAGCCACTCTCGTTTTTCTGTCCAACCTGACCCAACCAGAAAATGAATCGGTTCCGAGTATCGTCAGACATCGCTCGAAAAACCGAACGCATTTCGCCTCGTGAAAGGCCGCTCGGCTCATCCGGATGAAACACCCGCATGAAGCCTAGCCATTGGGCGGCTACCGTTGAGATATCTCGATCCCAATAAAATCCTTCGATCCTCGGGAAGAGGTCAATCAGGAGCGGTTTGATGATCTCTGTCAACGGTGGCCAAGGCACTTGCCCGCTATGAAGGAACCCGTTCCATGCTGCTTCCGAAGCTGGATGCACGAAGGTCAATATTGGAATTAGGCGTTCCTCAGTCCAGGCGGGATCGACGAACATGAACCAGTTCAGCTTGCTGCTCATTATCGACACGGCATGATCTGAGCCCTCACCCGGTGCCGAAAAGAGACGCTCGACACGAGGCTTGATGTGATCTGGGATTAGTGACCCGGCCTCCTGTTTCTCTCTGGGCACCGCATGGAAAAGAGCCTCAGTACACATGCCGACGGGGCCGTTGATCGCATGATCGAATGTGCGCCGGGATCGTTGAATGACTTTTCCACCTTGGCGGACTTCGCCAATACTGCTCTTCGCGGCAGCTGCTCCACCGCTCAGGATGCCGTCGACGATGTGATCGTAGACCGTCCAACCGAGATCATTGTCAAACTCAAGGACCGCGACAAAGTTCTGCTCGAGCCATCGACCCAAGGTATGTCGCAGTTCGGCGATAACCGCATATGGGAGTCGTACTATTCGGTTCAGGAATACGCGTCTCAGCCTGGGCGTGATTTCTGCGGGAAGTTCCGTGATCATGGACGACCAGAACGCCTCTGGGTAGTCGTCAGCCCTTCCTGCTATCGTCAGTGCAGACAACGCCTTTATCGGATTGGCTTTCACTAAACCAGTGAAGGGTCGCTTCGCCGTGAAGCTGCCAAAGTCACGCTTCTGGTCTTCCTTTGCCCTTGAAATTACCTCGTTTACAGGAAGGTCTAAGATAGCATCTGGTTTTTCGTCTGTACCGACAAAGCCTGAGTGAGAGCCCTGTTCGATGACCGTCGAGGTCGCCCAAGCGTCTTTCCATCCAGGAGTGCCTCTGATCATCTCGGCTAGCCGTTCACTGCGATCTGCCGTTAGTTCACAACCCTGTAATTCGAGATACCGGGCGTATATGGCGGCGAATTTATCCCGCAGCCCAGGGAACTCCTCGTCAGACCAGTGGGAAAGCTGACCGGGGCCCGTCAGGATACGGTCGATGAGTTGATTCCGCTTGTCCTGAGAGAACTCTCCCCATCGGTCCACCAGTAGGAAAAGAAGCTCTCGGATCACATAGGTGTCCCAGAATGTCTCCTGATCAAAAGACAATACTTCTTCGGCAACATGATTGGCCTCGAAGGCGTTTACTTTACTGAACGCATACAGCTTGAGCTTACGGAAGATGAACGGGTCAGTCACAGACCAGGTTGTTGCGTGAGCACGGGTCAATTCGGGCCACTTGGCAGCCATTCGGTCGAACAGTTGGATGAACCCACTCACAACCTTCGCTGCTGATGTGAGCTGCGCTTCGCCAGCGACCTCACGATCGGGATAGCAAGTCGGAATCGGAAAGTGGACGGGCTCGATATCCCCCAGTAGCCCCGAGGCGACAGTTAGCTGCTCCTCCAGAATGGCAAATACCTGTGGCAATACCTCGTCTGGGATGTCTAAATCTTCGTTGTGCCGTTCAAAAAATACGACTTCCCACCGCCCCAGGTCCGTGAGATGCGTTTTTTCCCAGGGCGCGCTCGGTGGTTTGGACTGCCCCAAGCCAGACGGTGTCGTGATCACTAATCGCGGTGTTGTAACTTTCCGGAGTTCCCGCAGGACACTGGCCGTCCAGCCCTCCGCAGTGATCCGTCTCTGCAAGTCGAACCAGTCGCCATTCCACTGACGGTTACGAGGGTCTCTATGGTATTCGAGGATGAGGCTCCAGATATGACGAGCGCGCTCGTTGAGTGCCTCCGTCCGTTTCATTTGCCACGCGAACTGATGCAACAGCTGTGGATGCAGTCCGTTCTGCCGAATGGCCCACCAGGCCAGCACAGGGCTATGGATGGACTTGCTGATCCAGATGATGAGGTGGCCAAGCCTTTTCGGGGTCGCCTCGAAACCCTCGAGTTGTCGCCCACCCAATCGGTGAAAGTCATGCGGGTTATCGTCTTCATCGCGCCATACAAGAAGATTATCGTTGCTGACGCCCTGTCTGCGATCATCGTCAGAGAACTCCTTCAGATCATCGTCGAGTCCATAAGCCGCCCCGGGATCGAAGACCTCCGCATCTTCGCCATAGCCGCGACTCTGTTTGGCCGACCGCACATTCGCATCCATTACACACACCCATTCCGGATGAGGTATCGGATCAGCCTCCGAGAACAATCTTGCCCCTTGCACCGTGCGAAGAACATGAGCGACTTGGCCGCGCTCATGTGGGGCGAGATTCTTCGGGTCCTGCTGACTTTTGGCGATGATGGATGCACGCCACTTTCGGGGATCGTCGGCCCGGTCTGCCCAGGCTTCCATGCTCTTCCACAAGATCGGATGATCGGAATAGGCTATGGCTGTGACACCCCGGTCACGCCACTTGGCTTCGATCTCTTCTGGGTCCCCAAGGTCAAAAGCATAGAGTCTAGACCGGTCATACTGTCCGTCATGGTTGAGACCCTGCAGCAGATATTTGATTGGTGGATCTTCCGCCTGATAACCCACCAAAACGACGGTATAACGTTCGAGGAGATGCCTGATGAAGTTGGTGGCCCATCCTTCTGATAGGTAGGCTCGTCCGAAATCCGCGCTGCTTAGCACGTAGGGATGATGTTCGGCGTCGGGATCAACTAGCCGCCCATGCAGATAGGTGATTCCTTCTATTGTCGATCCGAAATTCAGGTCGGGAAAAGCAGGCGGCACGTGCGGTACCAGATCCTCATGCTCCGGCCCTGCCTCGAATAACCGGTCGAAGTTTGTCGTAACAATTTGTGGCACGCCGCTCTGACTCGAAGAAATCCGCTTGATCAGACCGTGCTCACGTCCATAGTTTTTGATTTCCCGCGAAACACCAAGCCGCTCTGTGACCAAAGCGTTTACTTCATCCTTGCCGTATTCCAGGTGGAGTAGGTTGAAGATTTGGTCGAGTGGGACATTCGCTGCGGATCGATCAATCAACCATGGCCGAAACGCCTTCATGATTTCGGAATCGGTTGGCGGATCAAAGAACTCTGTGACGTACTTGGTGAGTTCGACAAAGTCAGGCATCTCAGATGGCACCGAAACCCCGGCGCCGCACAGAAACACGACGCGACCGGCATCACAGCGATGCAGGAGAATATCGGGCATGGAGGGGCCATCGGCATGGAATCTCATGAGATCAATTTATCATTAATCCCGTGGCGATATAGAGCGTCTTGTCCAGATTCACACGCGCAACGTGGGAGCCATTAGCCAGTGGGCAGCTCAGACGCGGCAGATGGTCGTGTGAGGGTAGTTGCGAGAGGCAATTATTGGTTGGGCGTACGCGTTCGCAGGATCGGAAAGCGGCCCTTCGGCAGATCTATACAACCAATGACAGCCACTTGATCATGCCCGGCCGACCGTTCGTTCGAGTGAGTGCCAACGTCTGCAAAGGCCGAACACCGGTCATATGAGCGGTGACGCTTTCTGCCCGAGAAGCGGACCATGATCACAGTCGGCCTTTGACTTCAGGGTTATTTCGTAAGGCTTTCTCAGAGCTGTCGTTTTCTGCCTCTCCGGTTTGCCGGTGTTTCTTCGTTTCAGCCCCCCCTGGCATTTCGGTCATAAGGCAGACCTTGATTGCCTGCTTTTCGAAGATGATGCGTTTTGATTCGGCCTTCATCTCTGCGGCCTTTTTCGATTCAAAACCCAGATCAGCGAACACATTGCCGCCGGCAGGGGTGATGTGCATGGATTTGGTCTCTATGCTCATTTATTGCTCCTCATTTTCAGGGCTTCGTTTACTTAGATTAACCCAAAGCATCAAGAACAGTCTGGGGATCTACCTCGTTTGGGGTTCTACCCAATTTTCACAACCGTCCGTGAAAACGGGTTAGAAGGCGAAGGCTAAATCCTCACCCCAATCATAACCATGGCCCCTAGATCGTGATCAAAGCCCGGCTCATTCGCCGGGTTTTTCACGTAGATGAGATTCAGTCCAACCTTGGCATACTGCCCGACCAAGCGGGTGTAGCCGATCTCATAATTCGCCTGCTTGATCCCTTCATTCAAAACAACAGTCGGATTGGCATAGGTCACAGCCCCGCTGTCCGTGCGACCGGTGGCCAGCTTCAGGTTCATATCACCCCCTGTGACATGCAATGGCTGGCTGTACGCCAGAGCAACGGCATTGCGCGCATTCCGCCACATCAAACCAGCCGCAGCCTGTGAGATATCGGCATTGATCTTGTTCAGGATCGAGTTGGAAAAGTTGGAGGCTGCCACGCCGGCGCGATACGACGCAAAAGCGCCAAATCCCCCGAAATGGGTGCGGATCGATACCCCGTGCAAATCAACATGAGATCCGTCAGCCGTGCTGAATCCGCCGCTACCGTATGCACCCAGAAATCCGCTGGATTCGGTGGCCCGGATTTCTTCGCCCTGAATCTGAAAATGAGATCCGAGATTGGCCCCGATCGTCACCGAGTATTGTGAAACCTGATCACTGGTCCCGAGCGTGATCAGAGCTCCATCACCGGACCAAACCTCACCCTTGGCAAACACCACGTCGTTGAGCTTAACTGACGCGGACACCCCATCAGCCTGATTCGGAATGTTTGCCAAAGGTGTTGCGCCATTGAAGGTCACCAGTGCCACGGGTAAGTCAGCCCCCACTTCATCCGGCAAGGCGTAGCCCTTCCGGAAGTGGAATGCAGACAGGGCAACCGTGTTCTGTTCTGCGTATTGGACGTAGGCCATGGCCGCTTGTCCATTCGCGTCGTAATCGATTACTTGAGTTGGTATAAACATGGCGTGCGCCTCCCTAAAGACACGCTCACGCGCGCCTTTGTTCCTTGGGTTTTTAGGTAAATTACTGTTGGTCGAAGGCGGTGAATGAGGTGGCGCCCTTCGTCATGAAGGAATCCATCACACCACCCATTTTGTTGCCCAAGGCCTGGCTGGGGTCAACAGCTGTGCCAATTGAAGGCGCGATATTCACGGTGTAGTTGCGGCCGATCGAGTCGAAGCCCTGGATGCCTACGGATGCAGCCTGCACCTGCTTCTGGATCGATGCCATGGCCGCTGGAACGGTCAGGCTGGTGGCCTGAACTGGGGCGGACGAAGCCGACACCCCGGTAGGCACGGACGCGCCGGTTGCTGTCACAACCACGCCTGCAGGTGCCAATGCCGCGTTGAGATCAAGCCGACCTTGGCCGAAGGTGTACGTGCCGCAATTGAGCGTGCCAGAGGTACCGCAGTTGTTTTGGCTCCAAAGCGCGTTGAAGTTCTTGTCGGCCGTATCAAGCAACCGCTGCTCAACCTGAGTTGGCGTCATGAAAGACCAGTACGCTTTCAGCGTGGACGCCGCCGCCGTAACCACCGGTGTCGCCGAGGATGTGCCGGTAAATGAGCCATAGGCCGTGTTGCTCGTTGGGTCAGCGCCCATGTTCGTGCCAGACGCAACGAGGAAGCGTGACTGAACCAGCGGGTTATCGCCCGCGTAGTCCGAGTACGACGCCAGATTGGCATTCGTGCT
>JAGXHU010000084.1 GCA_024636015.1 Halothiobacillus sp. | reverse complement strand
GAAGCGGCTTTCGTTTCATGAAGGGTGCGTTGGCCACCAAACGTCAGTTGGTGTTCAGCGCATTCTCGGTGGTCAAGCAGCCGGATAGGGGATTTTGGCTATAACACAAGGGTTCGTATTTAGATTTCGGCGCGCTGCCAGGTGCCGGCCTAATTAAAACTTCAATAAAAAAGGCGCGATAATTGCGCCTTTTTTTGGGTCAAATCTACGCTTTTGTTCAGGGGTGGTGAGCGTGCGAGCACCCGCCGCCGCTACATCCGCCCATTGGGCTGGTGTGGTCTTCCTCTTCCTCATCCCGCTCGGTAAAGCCGGCGGGGATGAGGGGGTGAATGCCGAGTTTGTCGAAGAGGAGGCGGTCGCGATCTTGGTCGGCATTTTCCGTGGTGAGTAATTTATCGCCGTAGAAAATACTGTTAGCGCCCGCGAAAAAGCACCAGGCCTGAGTTTCATCGCTCATGCCTTCACGGCCTGCCGATAGGCGGACGTGAGATGTTGGCATCAGGATCCGGGCAACCGCAACGGTGCGGACGAACTCGATTGGGTCAAGCGTTGGCACGTCGGCCATCGGGGTGCCAGGAATGCGGACCAGCATATTTAGCGGCACCGATTCGGGCGCCCTGGGCAAGGTTGCGAGGCTCAGCAGGAAGGAGGCCCGATCCTCGCGCGACTCACCCATGCCCAGAATGCCGCCGGAGCAGACATTAATGCCGCTGTCCCGGACGTGATCAAGCGTATCGAGTCGATCCTGGAATTTGCGAGTTGAAATTACCTCGCTGTAGAACTCGGGGGAGGTATCGATATTGTGGTTGTAATAGTCGAGGCCGGCCATCTTGAGCCGCTCGGCTTGTGGTCGGGTGAGCATGCCCAGCGTCAGGCAGGCTTCCATACCGATTTCCTTGACGACATGAACCATGTCAATCACGTTCTCGAGTTGTCGATCGGTGGGATTGCGCCAGGCGGCACCCATGCAAAATCGGGTGGCGCCGGTATCTCGGGCCTTTAGGGCGGCGGTGCGCACCTCATCCAAGGGTAACAAGCGCTCTCGCTCCAGCCCCGTGTCGTAGCGCGCGCTCTGTGAGCAGTACGCGCAATCCTCCGGGCAAGCGCCGGTTTTGATCGAGAGCAGTGTGCTGACTTGAACGGCGTTGGGGTCGAAATGGTTCCGATGCGTTTGATGCGCCTGAAACAACAGATCGTTGAACGGAAGGTCGAATAGGGCGAGGGTCTGCTCGCGGGTCCAGGGGGCTGTCGACAAGGTGAACTCTCTCAGTAAGGCAGCTTCAATGGGTAACCATTATTTATCATCAAACGGAACGTCGGGCTCGACAATGGTATCTTCCCACGTGTCCTTGTTGATCCGATGCAGGTCATAGAGTGTCCAAGGTACCAGAATTGCGGCAGCAATCGCCCAAATCACCAAGTAATATATAATTTTTGGGGGGAAGAAAATGGCGACGGCCACCGAAAATCCGGCTACCCCGTAAAAGCGATAGGCCGCTGCCTGAGTGTAGTACCCGACCTTTGGATTGGGGTGGTGTTTGTTCAAGGCATAAATCAACATGGACATCCCGGTCCAGAAAATGGCTAGCGGCAAGGGGATTGCCATGGCAACCAGGGTGCCATAATTGAACCACTTGGCGGCGCGGCGCGCAGAGGCAGCCGTGACGATTTTGGGTGCGGTGTCTAATTCGTTCAGCGCATGCGTGGTATGGGACATCGGTAGAATTACCTCATTAGCATAGGCTTATGAATGTAGCATGAATTTCTTGAGCGGCCTAACCCGATTGCTGATCCCGGCCCCGTGCCTGTTGTGCCGTATGCCGACGCTGTCATCCGATGGGCTGTGCCCGCAGTGTGATGCTGTTTGGGGTGATTTGATGACGAGCGGTGGCCGTTGCCCTGTCTGTGCGATTCGTGTGCCCGAACCGGGCATGATCTGTGCGGATTGCATTCGTCATCCGCGCGCCTTTGATCGCACGGTCGCCGGGCTTGATTTTGATGCGCCCGCTCGCGCATTGATCCACCGGTTGAAGTTCCAGCGCGACACGGCTGTGATGGCCGCTTTGTTGCGACCGATGACTGAAGCTATTGAGACACAATACCCACAGTCAGCGGCAGCTCAACCCCCGGTGGATTGGCCGGATGTGCTTTTGCCCATGCCTATCCATGCACGTCGACGGCGCGAGCGGGGTTTTAATCAGGCCCGGCTGATGGCGGACTGGTTGGGGCGGCGGTATGGCTTGCCCGTCCATGGCAAAGTTGTACGGCGGGTGACAATGAGTGATCCGCAAAGCATGTTGGATGCCGCCGCTCGTCGCAAGAGTCTTCGTGGCGCCTTTGCTGTTGTGGGTGCGTTACCCGCGCATGTGGCAATTGTGGACGACGTGATGACGACCGGTAGCACGACGGACAGCCTGGCTCGAGTCCTTAAGCGGGTCGGTGTGGTCCGGGTGACCGTGTGGGTGGCGGCGAGAACCCCGCGTCCGGGTGCCTGACCGGACGGGGGCAGTTGCTCGCGGTCTTGCTTTGCGGTATGATCCCCGCCCTTAAAAACCAAACTTTGCGTTTGGCATGAGTCATGCTCGCTGGCGTCGCTACGCGCGGACCTGATTTTGAGCTAACGTACTGAACCGATTACCCAAGGTATCGCACATGAAACCAGATATTCATCCCGACTATCGTCCCGTCATCTTCCAAGATTTGGCCTCTGATTTCGCGATTCTGACGAAATCAACGATTCGCGCCAAAGAAACCATCAAGTGGACCGATGGCAACGAGTACCCGCTGATCAAGGTGGAAATTTCCTCCAGTAGCCATCCGTTCTATACCGGTAAGCGCATGGATTCCAGCACCGCCAAGCAAGTGGATAAATTCCGCAATCGCTACGGCCGCAAATAAAACCGTGCGTTTCGGCGCAAGCGTTTTGAAGATCGGCAATCGCAAGGCATTCACCCGGTATGGGTTGAATGCCTTTTTTGTGGCTGGTCTGCTCCAATTGTTCTGTGGGTCTGCGGCCGTTGCGTCGCTGATTGCCTGCCCGGCGGATCAGTCTGGACAGCGGGCGACCGTGGCCTACGTAGACGACGGCGATACAGTGCGCCTAACCACGGGTGAACGGATACGGCTGGCTGGCATCGATGCGCCGGAAGTGGCGCACCATGCCTACCGGGACAAGCCCGCGTCTGGTGATGAGCCCTTTGGGGTGGGCAGCCGGCAGGCACTTAGAGCCATGCTGGCGCGATCGCATAATCGGGTTCTGGTGCAGTATGGCCGTGAGTCGAGCGATCGATATGGTCGGAAGTTGGCCTATCTGTATCTGCCGGACGGTGAGTCCATTCAGGCGAGTCTCGTTGCGCAGGGCCTGGCGATGGCAGTGTATATGCCGCCAAATCTCGATCTGGCCGACTGCTTGACGCTCACGGAGCAGGCGGCCGCCCGGCAGCGAATCGGTATCTGGTCTTCAGCCGAGTATGCGCCGGGTATCAATACCGCTGCGGGCATCCCCGCCGACGTCCAGGGGGCGGCAATTGTCCGCGGCCGCGTGCTTTCCGTGCACAAGTCCGCGCGCACTGTCTGGGTCAATCTTGAAGGCCGCGTGGCCCTGCAAATTGCTCGCCGGGCCTGGCCACAATTCACGGGTGTCGATTTCGATGCTTGGCGCGGGAAAACGATACGTGCCCGCGGCTGGTTGGTGCGAGACAAAACGCGCTATCAGGATTGGCGGATGCCAATTGAGTCGCCACGCTCTGTCGAGGTGATGCCCCGTTAACCTGCCCACAGGCGATTTCTGGCAGCCAGTCACCCACCGATCAGATTGATGCGGCCCGCCATGTGTGCGGGCCGTTTTTGTTTCCATGGTTCTGTGGACGTAGCCTGAGCGTGTGCGGCAGGTCGGTCGCTGTGGCTTATATCGATTCGCCGAGCCAGTTTCGAGGGCGCAGAAAATCCCGATAAAGGGCGGCTTCTGGGCTCCCGGGTTCCGGGTGCCAGTCGTAGCGCCAACGCACTTCCGGCGGCATCGACATCAGGATGGATTCCGTCCGTCCCCC
The DNA here is from genome assembly GCA_024636015.1 of Halothiobacillus sp. Taxonomy (GTDB): domain Bacteria; phylum Pseudomonadota; class Gammaproteobacteria; order Halothiobacillales; family Halothiobacillaceae; genus Halothiobacillus. The sequence goes on along the minus strand of JAGXHU010000084.1, from coordinate 52,294 downwards.
AGATTGCAGGCCAAACAGCGTGCCCCGGTCATACACCAGATTAAACTCAACGTAGCGGCCCCGGCGGTATAGCTGAAAATCTCGTTCGCGCTCGCCATAGGGTGTGTCCTTGCGGCGCGTGACGATCGGGGCGTAGGCCGGGAGATAGTGATCGCCCACGGAGCGCATCAGACCAAATGCCTGTTCAAAGTCGATGCTGCCGTCTGCACCGTAATCGTCGAAAAACAAGCCACCAATTCCGCGCGGTTCTTGCCGATGCTTGAGCCAGAAATACTCATCACACCATTGCTTGAAACGCGGGTAGAGCGTGGAACCGAATGGTTGGCAAGCCATGTTTGCCTGTTCGTGCCAGTGGATGGCGTCCTCGTCGAAGCCGTAGTAGGGCGTGAGATCGAATCCTCCGCCAAACCACCAGACTGAGGGCACCCCTTCCTTGTGTGCTTCGAAGAAGCGGACGTTGGCATGTGAGGTGGGCGCGTAGGGGTTGCGCGGATGAATTACCAAGGAGACGCCCATGGCCTCGAATCGTCCACCAGCGAGATCCGGTCGGTGGGCCGTGGCGGACGGCGGCAGTTTTTGTCCTGTGACGTGCGAGAAGTTGATGCCGGCGCGCTCGAAAACGTCGCCTCCTTCGAGGATGCGCCCGCGCCCCATGCCATTCAGGGCTTCACCCGTCGGACGTTGCCAGTCGTCGTGTTGGAAACGGGCGCTGGGTTCGAGATCTTCCAGGCCGGCAACAATGCGGTCTTGCAGGTCGATGAGATAGTTGCGGACGCGGGTGATGTCGATCATCGGGGTCTCCACGAAGGGGTCAGGTTCTGAGCCATTGGCCATCTGGCCAGTGTCTTATGGGGGTGGGGTTGGCCAGCCGATTGACGGCGCCTGCCACAATCAGGTCGAGCGTGTCGTCAAAGTAACGCCGAACGGCCAGGGGCGTACGTGCGGCTGGCCGCTGTGCCGGGTTGGCACTGGTCGAGACTAGTGCCATGCCCGCGGTCAAGGCCAGTTGTGACGCGATCGGATGTGCCGTGACCCGGACGGCGATGTCCGGTCGGCCGCCCGTGATCCAGTCAGGCGTCCCTGCGCGGGCCGGGACGACCCAGGTAAATGGGCCCGGCCAGTATTGGTTCAGTTTTTGCCAGTCGGCGGTGGGTAGATCGACCCAGGGACGCAGGTGATCGGGGGTGGCGGCGATAAGAATCAGCCCTTTGCGCCAGTCACGTTGCTTCAGTCGCAGCAGTCGCTGGACGGCTTCGGCATTGGTCGGATCACAACCGAGGCCATAGACTGCCTCGGTGGGATAGGCAATCAGGCCACCTTGGCGGATGATCTGGTGTGCATGGCGTAGTTGATACGGTGACAGCATGGGGCGGTGCAATTAGGGGGTTGGTGAACGCTCGGTGTGCATATTCTGCAGATTACTGATCTTCTGTAGGTGCTGCGGGCGTGGCGGCTGTTTTCCGAACACGGGTGGGTTTCTTCACTGCAGCTTCACCATCCGCTGTGGCTGCTTTTTTCGTACTTGCCGTTGTTTTTGCTGCCGCGGATTTTGCTGCCGGTTTTTTTACAGCCGGTTTTTTCGTGGCAGGTTTTTTCGCCGCAGGTGCTTTCGCCGTCTTGGTAGCTGTCTTGCCGCGCGCCGTTTTTTTCTTCTCTGGGGCCGCTGCCAGTAGCTCGACACACTCCGGCCGGGTCAGGCTTTTCGGATCTGTATCTTTCGGAATTTTGGCGTTCTTGTTGCCGTCGGTGATGTACGGGCCATACCGTCCGTTCAGGACGGAGATCCCATCCTCAAACTCGGTAATGATTCGGTTCTTTTCGGCGAGTTTCTTGGTTTCAATGATGACGAGGGCTCGAACCAGATCGATGGTGTAGGGATCGTCATCCTTGCTGAGCGACGCATAGCTCTTGCCAAATTTCACATAGGGGCCGAAACGACCAACGTTAGCCTCAACCGGTTCGCCTTCTGGCGTTTCACCGAGTTTTCGGGGCAGCTGGAAGAGATCGAGCGCTTCATCGAGGGAGATGGTGGCAATGCTCTGGCTACGCTTCAGGGAGGCAAATTTGGGTTTTTCCTCATCATCCTTGGTGCCAATCTGGGCGAAGGGGCCAAAACGGCCCAGACGGACGCTGACCGGTTTGCCGGATTTCGGATCGATGCCAATTTCGCGGCCTTGGGCGGCATCCTGCCGGCTGACATTCTCGGACGTATGCTGGACGCGATCATGGAAGGGCTGCCAGAACGCGCGCATCAAGGGAACCCACTCCCGCTCGCCCCGTGAGACGGCATCAAGTTCGTCTTCGAGCTTGGCGGTGAATTCGTAGTCGACGATGTCGCGGAAATACTCGGTTAGAAATCCGTTGACCACGCGCCCAATATCCGTGGGTTGGAATCGTCGTTGCTCCAGAACCACGTATTCTCGGGCCTGCAGCGTGGAGATGATGCTGGCATAGGTAGACGGGCGACCGATTCCATATTCTTCCAGGGTCTTGACCAGGCTGGCTTCTGTGAAGCGCGGCGGTGGCTCGGTAAAATGCTGATCAGCGGCGATGTCGTTGAGCGCGACGCTGTCGCCTTCATTGAGCGGCGGCAGGCGCCGGTCTTCGTCGTTGTCGCCGGCCTTGTCGTCTTCATCTTCCCGGTACAGGGCAATGAAGCCGGGGAATTTCAGGGTCGAGCCCGTGGCGCGGAAGGCGTTATCTGGACCGGCTGCGAGATCGACCGAAACCTGGTCGTAGACGGCTGGCGTCATCTGGGAAGCCACGGCCCGCTTGAAGATCATCTCGTAGAGTCGGAACTGATCCTTGTTTAGGAACGCCCGCACGACATCCGGTGTGTTGGCCACCGATGTGGGGCGGATGGCTTCGTGTGCTTCCTGCGCGTTCTTGGATTTGGTTTTGTACTGCATCGGGCTGGCCGGCAGATAGGGCGCGCCGTATTTCTCGCCGATGTGGGCGCGGATTTCCGTGAGCGCATCGTTCGAGAGCGTGACGGAATCGGTTCGCATGTAGGTGATCAGGCCGACGGAGCCGGAGCCGATATCCACCCCTTCGTAGAGTTCTTGCGCAAGGCGCATGGCGCGTGAGGCAGACAGCCCCAGTTTGCGGACGGCTTCCTGCTGCAGGGTGGAGGTCGTGAACGGGGGCGCGGGGTTGCGGCGCCGTTCACGTTTATCAACCTTGGCGACCGTGAGGCTGCCTTGGGTGGCGTGCATGAGGCGTTCGCGCGCCTGTTCGGCATCCTGGGCGTTGGTCAGCGTGAACTGCTCTGCTTTCTTGCCATCCAGCGTCAGCAGGCGGGCGTTGAAACCCGATTTGTCTGCCTGGGTCTTGCCCTGGCAGGCCGCGATAATCGTCCAGTATTCCTGGGGCGTGAAGGCTTCAATTTCCTGTTCGCGCTCGACGATCAGTCGTAGAGCTGGGCTCTGAACTCGGCCTGCCGAAAGCCCGGGGTTGATTTTTTTCCACAGCAATGGGGAAAGATTGAAGCCGACCAGATAATCCAGCGCACGCCGCGCCTGCTGGGCGTTGATGAGGTCAATCGACAGGTCACGGGGGTTTGCGACGGCTGCCTGAACAGCTTTTTTGGTGATTTCGTAGAACACGACGCGGCGGGCGGTCTTGTTCTTGAGGAGATTGGCTTCGTTCAGCAGTTCGTACAGGTGCCAGGAAATCGCCTCGCCTTCGCGGTCGGGATCGGTTGCGAGTAAGAGGGTGTCGGCGGTTTTCAGTGCTTTCTTGATGGCATCGACATGGCGAATGTTCTTTTCGATCAGCGTGTACTGCATGGCAAAGTCATGCGCGGTATCGATGGCGCCGTCCTTGGGGATCAGGACGCGCACGTGGCCGTACGAAGCCAAGACCTCGAAACCGGGGCCGAGATATTTTTTGATGGTTTTCGCCTTGGCAGGCGATTCCACGATAACAAGCGTTTGGCTCATAGTGACTTCGCAGGCTTAATATTTAGTGCAACAGGGTGGTCGATTCGGCAAAGACCAGATCTTCCATCCAGGCAAAGGCCGCTTCTTCGCCGGGACGAGCGAACAGGACGAGCAGGACGACCCATTTGATGGCGTCCAGATCCAGATCTTCATCGCCGAGCGCAAGGGCGCGTTCAATCACGGTTTCACGCGTTTCCGCGCTCAGGACGCCGATGTCTTCCAATTGAAGCAGAAAACCGCGTGCGTCGAGGTCGAAGGCGATCTGCTCTTGTTCGGTATATACCCGGAATGACGTCGACTTGGGCGTGCTGGCCACAACGCCCGCCAGCGAGACCGATGGCGGGGACTCGACGGCGCCATCCAGCCAGGAAAAGGCCCGGTTGATCTCTTCTGTCTCGTACCCGGCTTCCATGAGTTTCTTCTGCAGATCGGCGCGTAACGGTTCCGGCGGCAAATGCGGTTCTTCGTCCATGTAGTTTTCGAACAGGTACATCAAAAGGTCAAGCACGGTTTCTTTCATTGATTCTCTCAGAGTCAGGAGCCGAAGCGCCATAGTGCATACACACTCGCCACGGCGTCAGGCTGTGCGGGTATAGAGTCCACCGGGCAAGGTTGCCACATATCCAGCCAGTTCCAGCATGAGGAGGATGGAGGAAACTTCGGCGGGGGTCAATCCGCTCGCCATAATCAGTGCGTCGGCAGGGCGCGGATCATACCCCAATAGGTCAAGTAATAGCTGATGTTGTGGGTCGAGCGGGGCGATCGTTTCTTGTATCCGTTCGGTGTCATTCTCTTTGGCGTCGCCACCGTGTGACGCCCGTGGAGGACGGTTGAGGCGGGCGCCCAGCGCGGGGAGAAGCTCTTCCAGAATATCCTGGGCGGTTTCCACGAGTTTGGCGCCATCCCGAATCAGGCGGTGCGGACCGCGGCTGAGCGGATTGTGGATCGATCCCGGAATGGCGAATACCTCGCGTCCTTGCTCGACAGCTAAACGTGCCGTGATCAGTGAGCCGCTCTGCAGGCTGGCCTCGACGACGAGTACGCCCTCGGAGAGACCGCTGATCAGACGGTTGCGGCGGGGGAAGTGTTCCTTGCGTGCGGGTGTTCCAGGGGGCCATTCACTGACCAGAAGCCCGCCCGCACTCACGATTTCTTCAGTGAGACGCGCATGTTCGCGGGGGTAGACGAGATCGGGCCCTGTGCCCAGGACCGCGATGGTGGGGCCTTGTGCTGCCAGCGCCCCCCGATGTGCTGCCGCATCAATACCCAGCGCAAGTCCGCTGGTGATGATGAGTCCCTGGCGAGCCAGATGGTGGGCAAAGGCGCGCGCATGGCCCAGCCCGCCGCTGGTTGGTGTTCGTGATCCTACGATCGCCAGCTGCGGTTCATCCAGTAACCGCGCTTCCCCGACGGCGAAGAATGCGGCGGGGGCATCCGGAAGTGATTTGATGAGCTCCGGATAGTCGGTGTCTGTCTGAGTGATGAGGTGGTGGCGAGGATCCTGGTCGACCCAATCGAGCATGCGTTGCACGCGGGCGTCATCCCCCTGCTGTCGGTTGTTTGCCAGAGCGGCGGGCAATCCAGCCTGTATCCAGTCGCTTGCTGGGGCACTGAGCGCGCGTTGAGCGCTACCAAAGTGGTCCAATAGTTTGCGCAGCCGCTTGGGCCCCATGCCATTGATGGTGATCAGGAAAAGTAACGCCCGACGTTCTTGCGAGTCGGGCGTTGAGGGTTCGTGCATTTGTGGGCAGCCTGAGGCGTCCAGCGCCGTGCTGGATTAGTCGGCAGTCGGCGTCTGGGCGAGATCACCGATGTGGATTGGCCGTTTGGTTTTCACAACCAGCGCGTAGCTCACCCGATCATAGGTCCGGAAAACCATGGCAGTTCCGATCGGGAAGTCAGGCAGCTTGACGAGTGGCGAGTGCGGCATGAGCGCATCGATGCCCTTGGTCTGGCTGAGTTCTTTCTGGGACTGGGTGTACGTATCCTTGACGACGCGCCCGGGTTTGCTGATGCGCAGCAGGTCGCCGGGGACCAGGCCGTTAGCCGTGCCCGCATTGATGATGACGACCTGGTAGGTGCCCACTTGAGTAAGGGCATCCGGCAGGTTGATGACAACTGCGTCGATCGGAATGGCGGGGATGCTGGGTATGATGTCGTGATCAAACGGTTCGGCGATCATGGGGACCAGTCGGTCGCCCTTTTTGACTTCGCGGTCGCTCTTGATGATCCGCATCTCGGTGGGATCCCCCCGTCGCATGATCTTGGCTTCACCTTCGTAAATGGTGCGATAGCCCAGAGATGCGCCGGTGGCTGGGTCAACCAGGTGTTTTCCCTGTCCGACAATGGCATAGCTTTCTGCATTACCCGTCAATTCCGGGCGGGCAAAAATCACATCGCCCATGCTGGCGGCCAAGGAGTCATCGCGGTTTGCCAGAATATAAGGAGCGGCTTCCAGTTCCTTCTGGGTCATGATCTGGTCGTAGGAGAAGAACGGCTTGATCATGTCCAGCGGGATGCTGCTGATCTCCGAGGCATCGCCTTCATAGCGGATATGGGGGCGCATGGTGATGCCCAGACGTGGCCGCCCGCCGATGAACATGATGCCGATCCGGTCGCCGGGATAGATTTTGTGCGGATTCTTGATCTGACTGTTGTCGTACCAGATTTCAGGCCAGTAGTAGGGATCTTTCAGGAAGTGGTTCGCAATGGACCACAGGGTGTCCCCTTTCTTTACAACATATTCGTCTGCCTTGAGCGAGATGAATTGGGCCTTTGTCTCTTCCGGGGTCAAGGTGCCCTTGACGGGGCCGCGCGTGGCGCCGATCGGCAACCCGCTGGACTGGGGCATATTCGCCATATTGACCGGCGGACGTTCGGTGGCGCACCCGCCCAACAATAGTGTTGTGAGGGATAGTGAAAGGAGAACAGATAATCCGTTTGACGATCTCATGGGTAACATCCTTGGGTTTTCAGCCGAAAACAAGTGCATCATTGGGCGTGTGATGGGGGTCTAACTTTTGCTAAAGTACCATGGCACGCAGCTTGGGCTCGCGTACAATGTTGCGATAAATGGGGTTATTTGTAAAAGAATTTGCACGTTTCGTCTACAGATGGTCCGTGGTTTTTGCAAATTTGCCGAAATGATTGCTGTTTTTAGGCCTCAAGGCCTGTTTTGGTGTTTATGTCTCTACTCGATATTTTACAGTTTCCCGACGAGCGCCTGCGCCGGGTTGCCGAACCCGTGGCAACCTTTGACTCCGCGTTGTCGGCGTTGACCGAGCAGATGCTCGAAACGATGTATGAGTCCCGGGGCGTGGGATTGGCAGCGACGCAGGTGAACGAGCACCGTCGGCTATTCGTTGCTGATTGTGCCGAGGATGGTGAAGCGCCCGCTCCGATGATATTCATTAACCCCGTCATTCTTGATCGGCAGGGCTTGGTCGATTCGGAAGAAGGTTGCCTGTCCATACCCGGCATCAATGGGATGGTGCCCCGTGCCGAGTTGGTGCGGGTTCGTGCCCATGATGTACGGGGTGACGAATTTGAGGTGACCACGGGGGGGCTTCTCTCGATCTGTATCCAGCATGAAATCGATCATCTGGATGGCCGACTGTTCATCGATTATTTCTCGTCGTTGAAGCGCCAGCGCATTCGAAAGAAATTCGAAAAGGCGCTTCGGCAGCAGGATCAGGCATGACGTTGCGCGTGATCTATGCGGGTACGCCCGAGTTTGCCGTGCCTGCGCTCCGAGCCCTGGCTGCTGATCCGACGGTTGATTTGGTGGCGGTATATACCCAGCCGGATCGTCCTGCCGGGCGCGGCCAAAAACTGACACCCTCCCCGGTAAAAGCGGTTGCGCTCGAACTGGGGATTCCCGTTGAGCAACCCGTCACCCTGCGCGATGCGCAGGCGCAGGAAACGTTGGCGGCGTATCGCCCGGATGTGATGATCGTGGCTGCCTATGGCCTGATTCTGCCGGTGCCTGTGTTGGAAACGCCGCGATTGGGCGCCATCAATATCCATGCGTCTTTATTGCCTCGCTGGCGGGGTGCAGCACCGATCGCCCGAGCTATCGAGGCGGGTGATTCGGAAACGGGCATTACGATCATGCAGATGGCGCAAGGGCTGGATACGGGGGATATGCTGCTCAAGCGCATCGAGCCCATCTTTTCGGAAGATACGGCAGCGACGCTGCACGATCGCCTCTCCGTTCTGGGTGCCGACGCTCTGTTGGCGGCCCTCCCGGGCATTACCACCGGGACACTTCGCGCCGAAGTGCAGAACGATACTGAGGCTTGCTATGCCGCCAAGCTGGCGAAGGCGGAAGGGCGGCTCGACTGGCAAGAGCCGGCCGAACTGCTGGTACGGCGTGTCCGTGCGTTCGATCCCTGGCCCGTGGCATTCACTGAACTGAATGGCGCCATGTTGCGGATATGGTCTGCCGAATTTCTGTCCGATGAATCTCAACCATCGGCCGAGCCGGGTGCGGTGGTTGCGGCAGATGCCGAAGGATTTGTTGTTCAGACGGCGGCGGGCGCCCTCCGGGTGCGCGTCTGCCAGCAAGCGGGCGGCAAGCGAATTGCTGCGGCCGATTTTGCTCGAAATCATCACTTGTTAGGTACACACCTTGGCTGATCCCTATCCCGAAAATCTTGCCATGCGCTCAAGTGTGTCTACGTCAAAATCCTCAAATGAGACACGGGAGCACGGCAACCGAAAGGCGACCGGTTCGTCATCGGGGGCGGGCGGGGGTGATCCTTGGGCAAAGCATCGAGGCCGTCCGGGGCATGCTCAAGGGGGCAAGCGGTCCTCTGAACACGCGCCGGCGGATCCTGACCGCCCCGCACGTTCAGATCGCCCCGCGCCACCCCGCCAGTCGCCCGAGGCGCTGGTTGCCCAACTGCTCCTGCAGGTCGTGACGCAAGGACAATCACTGGATGTTGCCCTAGGGCGTATTCTCCAGCAGGCACAACCGACGCACCGCGGGCTGGTTCAGGCAATGGGGTACGAGGTGCTTCGACACTATGAGGCCCTGGCGTTCTGGCGTGATCAGTTGCTTGAGCGCCCTATCCCGGCCAAGTCGGCAGTCATTGCCCTTTTGATTCTGGTGGGGTTGGAACGTATCCGTGGTGCGCGGCGTGAAGCGTCACGTTCAGTCAACGCGACAGTACAGGCCGCGCGTGAGTTGGGTCATCCTTGGGCGACCGGCTTGTTAAATGCGGTGCTGCGCCGTGCGGCCCGCCAGATGGAAGAAGGTACCGATCCCTTGGCCGAAGCGCCGCCCGCGATTCAGGCGCGCTTGCCGGACTGGTTGTTTGGCGTTCTACAAAAGGACTGGGGTGCGGATCAGACCGCTGAGTTAGGCGCGGCACTGGCTTCACATCCGCCCATGACGTTACGGGTTGCAGGCACTGAAGCAGATCGGCAGTCCTATTTGGACACGCTGCTCGCCGCGGAGATTGCGGCGTCGCCGACACCATTCTCCGCCCGGGGCGTGAACCTGTTGAATCCCATGGATGTTGATCGTCTGCCGATGTTCGCGGAAGGCCGGGTGTCGGTGCAGGATGAGGCGGCGCAGTGGGTGGTCGATCTGCTTGATCTGGGCCCCGGCCAACAGATTCTGGATGCCTGTAGTGCGCCGGGCGGCAAAACGCTGGCTATTCTCCAGCACGAGTCCGCTGCCGAGGTGACTGCGGTTGATATTGATGTGTTACGCATGGCTCGAGTGCAGGAAAATTTGGAGCGGGGCAAGGCCGTAGCGCGATTGATCGTGGGCGATGCCGGTGTGCCGGGCGACTGGTGGGATGGTGCGCTTTTTGACCGGATTCTGACGGATGTGCCTTGTTCGGCCACGGGCGTGATTCGGCGTCATCCCGATATCAAGCGTTTACGCCGCCCCGAGGATTTGCTGGCGTTGTGCGCGCGCCAGGCGTCGATTCTCGATGCCCTTTGGTTGCTTCTGCGCCCCGGTGGGCGGATGGTGTATGCCACTTGTTCGATTCTTAAACGGGAAAATGCAGCGCAGATAGCATCCTTTCTGGCGCGGCATCCCGATGCCAGCTCCCGACCGCTTGATGTGGCGTGGGGTATTGAGCAGGACGAGGGTGTCACGCCATTGGGCCGCCAGGTATTCCCGCAAAGGGAGGGGCATGATGGTTTCTACTACGCCGTGCTGGAAAAGGCATGAGGGTCGTGCGGATGGGGTAACCCCTGCCGCCCGGCCTTGGGTTTTGCGGTGGGTGGGCTGGCTATTTCTGTGGCTGCTGGTCCTTCAGGGTGGGTTCGTCAGTAAGGTCTTTGCATCAAGCGCCCAAGTGAAGGACGCCCATGCCGAGGTGCGCGAGGGTGTGCTGTATCTGGATGTAGATTTCAAACTTGTGCTCGATAAAGAAATGATTGATGCCATGCAAAATGCCATTCCGCTGAATCTGACCGTTCAGGCCGTGATTGAACAGCCCCGCGACTGGTGGGTAGGCAAAACCATTGCGGAAGACGACCGGCGGTACCAGCTCGAATACCATGCCCTGTCGAAGACTTGGCTCATCACCGATGTGCTTGAGCACGAGGCGCGCAGCTTCAGCTCCCTACGGGGCGCGCTGCGTTCGTTGCAGCGAATTCGCGCCTGGCCGATTGCCGCATCCCAAAAACTGCAGCACACAGGGCACCTTGTCGGGCGGGTGCGCATGACGCTCGATATCAATAAATTACCGTTACCCCTGCGTTTCCCTGCGCTGTTTGATTCGCGCTGGGCGCTCAACAGCGACTGGTTTCTCTGGTCGGTGCCCAAATGAAGTGGGGCGCCTTTTATCATCGCTGGGTTCGGCGACTGGTGCCGCCCATCAGCGTGATGGTCGTCATCCTGCTGCTGGTGCTGATGTACCTGATCTCGGAGTCCCTGCGGCGCGCCGATCAACCTGAGCATCTGTATCTGACGCTGCTCGGGCTCAGTGCGGTCGGGATTCTCTTTCTCGCCGTGGTGGTCCTGGGCCATATTCTGCGGCTGGTGACACATTACCGGCGGGGAACACCCGGTGCGCGGCTGACCGCGCGTCTGGTGCTGACTTTTGTCGGGTTGACCTCGATTCCCGTTCTAATCGTGTTCTATTTTTCGGTCTCGTTTATCCAGCGGGGCATCGATTCCTGGTTCGACGTGCAGGTCGAGCAGGCCATGTCCGATGCACTTTCGCTGTCGCAGATGGCTTTTGATGGTCAGATGCGCACGGCGATGGAGGAGACCAAACGGGCTGCCCAGCAGCTGAAAGGGGAATCCGGGGATCTTATCGCGCTCGATCTGAATTCGGTGCGGCGAAATACCGGCGCCCACGAAATGACGATCTTCGGCTCCCGGAATCTGATTGTGGCCTCGGCTTCCGATGACCTGCAGGCGATTGTGCCCTCGCGTCCGGATGAAACGGCCCTAAGTCATGCCCGTTCAGGCAAGGATTTTATCGGGCTCGATCCGGGTGGGGGCGACTCGATGCGGATTCGCGTTGTGGTGCCGTTAACAGCAGGGTTGACCGGTGATGGCAGCAGTCAGGTGCTTCAGGCGCTCTATGCGATCTCGCCGCGTGCCAATCAGCTTTCCAGCAGTGTGCAGGCGGCGTTCAACGAATATCGCTCGTTGATTTTTCTGCATAAATCCCTGAAAAAAACCTTCACCTTTGCCTTGACCTTGGCCCTGTTACTCTCGCTGTTGACGGCTGTGTGGTTGGCCTTTATTGCTGCGCGCAAATTGCTCGCGCCGATTCGTGAGCTGGCGGCGGGTACCCGGGCTGTTGCAGAAGGGGACTACAGTTTGCGGTTGCCCGTGGATCGTCGGGATGACTTGGGGCAACTCGTGCAGTCGTTCAATACGATGACTGCCCGGGTGCGTCGGGCGCATCAGGTCATGCAGCAGTTGCAGGAGGTCGCTGACCAGGAACGGGATTATCTGGAAACCGTGATCCAGCATCTGTCTTCGGGAGTGCTCACGTTGTCGCTCGATGGTCGGATCACGCGCAGCAACTCGATCGTGACTCAGCTGTTGAGTATCACCAGTCGGCACATCGATGGTTGTACGCTGCGCGAAATCTGCCAGATTTACCCGCATCTGGAGCCGATTTGCGGGGCATTCGGCGACCTGCTCGACCCCGGCCATCTGTCGGCTGGGGCAACGGTTGAAGCGCAGGTCCGCATTATGACCGACACCGGTCGCCGGGTGCTTCTGAGCCGGGTTGCGGCGCTCCCGACCGATGACGATACGGCCGGTGGGTTCGTGATCGTGTTCGAGGATATTACCGCCCTGATCCAGGCACAGCGTGATGCGGCCTGGTCCGAGGTCGCCCGACGACTCGCCCATGAAATCAAGAACCCTCTGACGCCGATCCAGCTCTCTGCCGAGCGGATGCGTCGTCGATTGCTCGGCACGCTCACGGATGAGTCGGCGCAGATCCTCGATCGCTCGACGCAAACTATCATCAGCCAAGTCGAGGCCATGAAGCTGATGGTGAACGAATTCGCCGAATATGCCCGCTCACCGCAGATGACCCGTACGACCCTGAACCTCGACGAACTGGTTGCCGAGGTCATTGATCTGTATAAGGGGGGGGATATTCCGGTTCTTCATGTCACCGGTGGCGAGCCGCTTCAGGTGCGTGCGGATGCTGGCCGGATTCGCCAGGTGTTGCATAATTTGATCCGGAATGCGCAGCAGGCGTTGACAGAATGGGGTGATCATCAGAGTAATCCGCTGGTCACGGTGACGACTGGGTTACGGGTGGAAGGGGGGCTGGCGCTCATCGAATTGACGATTGCCGATAACGGACCGGGCATCCCGGAAGCGATGCTCGACCGGTTGTTCGAGCCGTATGCCACCACCCGGCCCAAGGGTTCTGGACTTGGCTTGGCCATTGTTAAAAAAATTGTTGAGGAGCACGGTGGCGTAGTGACTGCTTCAAACCGGCAGGATTCGATTGCCGAATGGGAGCGCCACGGCCAAACTGAGGACGAGCCCCACGATACCGGGGCTCGGATCGTGATCCACCTTCCCTTGAATGTCGACGAGCTCATTCCGGCTTTTCCCGAAGATAATGCGGCGCGAGAAGCCGCCCCCGATATGCTCGGAACTGGGCATAATGTCCCTCAGGATTTATTCAGGACGCCACAAATTCCGGCGCCCCCATACCCCGGCCGCAAACAGAGTAGCGATAAAACACCATGAGCATAGGACATATCCTGGTCGTTGATGATGAAATCGAAATTCGCGATTTATTAGCGGAGTTGTTGGCTGACGAAGGTTATACCGTGTCGAGCGCAGCCGATGCCATTGAGGCGCGTGCCTCCATCGCCGTGCGCCGCCCGGACCTGATCCTGCTGGATATCTGGATGCCAGGTCAGGACGGGATTTCCCTGCTGCGTGAGTGGCATGAGAACCATGAGCTGGGTTGTCCAGTCATCATGATGTCCGGGCACGGCACGGTGGAGACGGCAGTCGAGGCGACCCGACTGGGGGCATTCGACTTCATTGAAAAGCCCATCTCCCTCGATAAATTGCTGTTATTGGTTGAGCACGGTCTGGAAAATACGCGTCTGTCACGAGAAAACGAGCAACTCAGGCGTAACACGGCCGACCCCTTTGAATTGGTGGGTGACAGCGATTACATGACAACCCTGCGCGGTCAGGCCAAGAAAGTAGCCGGTCACGATGCCTGGGTGTTGATCTCCGGGGAGCCGGGTACGGGTAAGCAGGCCTTGGCGCGCTATATTCATCACCATTCCCCGCGTCGGCATTTTCCCTTCATCGACACCGGTGGCGTTGCGATGAGCGGTCGCCAGAATGCGGCGGCGGAATTGTTTGGCTCGGAGCTGGACGGCAAGATTCGGTATGGTCTGCTCGAACAGGCCAATGGCGGCTCCCTGTTCATCGCCGAGGCGGCGGACATGGATGAACAGACTCAGATGCAGCTCATTTCGGCGCTCGAAAACCAGACGTTTTTTCGCGTCGGCAGTACCGATCCGGTTCAGGTGGATGTGCGCGTGATCGCGGCTACCCGCAAAGATCTGGAGGATGAGGTGCGTCAGGGGCGGTTTCGTGAGGATTTGTTCTACCACCTCTCCGTGGTGCCCCTGCATATCGAGCCATTACGACATCACCCGGAGGACGTTCCGATCCTGTTGACGTATTACCTTGAGAGCGCCCATCGGATCGAGGGCCTGCCTTTGCGGGAGCTGACGATCGGGGCACGGAACCTGCTCAAGGGGCATTATTGGCCGGGCAACGTACGTGAACTGAAAAATCTGGTGCAGCGCATGCTGATTCTTGGCATCGGCGATGTGATCGACGAACAGGAGGTGCGGCGGGCGCTCGGGTTCATTCCGGCCAGTATCGATGCGGATCAGGCTCAGGTATCTACCCTCATTTCTCTGAATCTGGATCTGCCCCTGCGCGATGCACGGGATGAGTTCGAGCGGCGATATCTGCTGGCGCAATTGAAAAGTTGCGAGGGTTCGATGACGGAGCTGGCGCGGTTGACCGGGATGGAGCGTACGAATTTATATCGCAAGCTGAAATCTCTGGGGATCAGTGCCAATGAGCGGAGTTAATCGGCGGGTGTTGGCATGAAGATCATCATCCTGGGTGTTGGGCAGGTAGGCGCTTCCCTCGCCACGGTACTGGCTGGCGAGACGCACAACTCGGTCACGGTGGTCGACACAGACGCGGCAGCCCTGGGGCGATTGCAGGATCGGCTGGATATCCGCACCGTTCAGGGCTACGGTGCCCAGCCAAGTATTTTGAGCGAGGCGGGTGCGGCCGATGCGGACGTATTGATTGCCGTCACCAGCTCCGATGAAACCAATATGCTTGCTTGCCAGGTTGCCTGGACGCTCTATCGCACGCCGACCAAGATCGCGCGGATCCGGGCGACCGATTACCACGACCATCCCGCGCTATTCGATAATAGTGCCATCCCCGTCGATTACATGATCAGTCCAGAGCGGCTCATCAAAGATTACATTGCCCGGTTGATCGAGTACCCGGACGCCTTGCAAGTGCATGATTTTGCAGGTGGTAAGCTGCGGTTGATCGGGATGCGTGCCGATGCGGACGGCCCCATGGTGGGGCATCCTATCCGTTACCTGAGTGAATTATTGCCAGATGTTGAGGTCCGGGTTGCGGCCATATTCCGTCACGATACCTCGTTACATCCGGATGGGTCGACGGTTATCGAGGCGGACGATGAGGTGTTCTTTCTGGCCCCCAGCGAGAATATTCGCAAGGTGATGAGCGTGATGCGCCGACTGGATCGCCCCTATAAACGCATCATGATTGCTGGCGGCGGCAATATCGGCGGGGCGCTGGCTAAAGTGTTGGAATCCCGTTACCAGGTCAAGCTGATTAGCAACAATGCCGAGAAGGCGCGCAAGCTCAGCGCCGAGCTCGATAATACCGTGGTGTTGACGGGGTCGGCTGCGGACAGCGATTTGCTGATCGAAGAGAACATTGAGGATACCGATGTTTTCCTCGCGCTGACCAATGATGACGAAGACAATATTCTGGCCGCCATGCTGGCCAAGCGCCTCGGGGCCCGCAAGGTGATGTGTATTGTCAATCGCAGCGAGTATGTGGACCTGATTCATATGGGGGCCATCGATATTGCGTTGTCGCCGCATAACATCACGATCGGTAGCCTGATTGGCCGCCTGCGCCGGGGCGATGTGGTCAGCGTGCATTCTCTGCGTCGAGGTGCCGCGGAAACCATGGAGATTATCGCACGGGGCGACGCCAAGACCTCACGGGTCGTCGGGCGCCGGGTGGATGCCCTAACCCTGCCGCCCGGCACGACGATTGGTGCCATTTTGCGCGAGGATGCTGTTCTGATCGCTCATCATGACACCCAGATTGCGGCGGACGATCACGTCATCCTGTTCCTGACAGACAAACGGCACGTGCGGGATATCGAGCAGCTGTTCGCCGTCGGCTTCGGCTTCTTCTGAGGGCAGTGCGGAACCATCATGCAGTTTATTGTCGTGTTTCGGATTCTGGGTGTCCTGCTGATGGTCTTCAGCCTGACCTTCCTGCCGCCTTGGCTAGTGGGCTGGATGATGGGCGATGCCGATCTGGTGCCGTTTGAAACCAGTTTTTTCATCGCTTTCGTGCTCGGTGGTCTGTTATGGCTCCCCTTGAGGCATTATCGGCGGGAGCTCAAGTTGCGCGATGGGCTACTGATCGTGGTGTCCTTCTGGGTCACGCTTGGTTTGATGGGGGCGCTGCCCATCTTTTTGCAACCAGATTTGCATCTCAGTTTTAGCCAATCCGTTTTCGAATCGGTGTCCGGT
The DNA here is from genome assembly GCA_024636015.1 of Halothiobacillus sp. Lineage (GTDB taxonomy): Bacteria > Pseudomonadota > Gammaproteobacteria > Halothiobacillales > Halothiobacillaceae > Halothiobacillus. Next base: position 36,035 of record JAGXHU010000084.1, on the reverse strand, counting down.
ATTACCACGACCGGGTCGACGGTGCTCGTCGGCCTCGACGACCTGCCGCGATCGCTGCTGTTTTATCGGCAGCAATTGCAGTGGCTGGGCGGTTTGGGGATTATTGTTCTGGTCGTCGCTTTCATGCCGCTGCTTGGCGTGGGCGGGATGCAGCTCTATAAGACGGAGATTTCCGGGCCGATGAAGGACAACCGTCTTTCCGGGCGGATTTCGGAAACGGCAAAAGCGCTCTGGATCGTTTATGCCGGATTGACTTTTCTCTGTGCGATTTTGTACAAGCTGGAGGGGATGGACTGGTTCGATGCCGTAGGGCATGCGTTCTCCACCATTTCCACGGGCGGGTTTTCCACGCATGATGACAGTCTGGGGTATTTCCACAGTTTTCCAGTGGAACTGACGGCTGAGATCTTCATGGTGCTGGGTGCGACCCCGATGGCCCTGCATTATCTGGCCATGCGCCACGGCTCGATCCGCGCCTACGGTAAAAGCTCCGAATTTAAGTTCTTTATTCTGTTGCTGTCCTTGCTGTTTGTATTCATTGCCCTTGCGATTCTGGTGGCTCGGCCTGATTCGGAATGGGTGTGGGGCGTGCGATGGGGGTTATTCACCCTGGTCTCCATGATGACCACCACCGGGTTCACGCTCACCGACCACACTCCCTGGCCAGCCTTCTTGCCGGTACTGGTGTTGGCCACAGCGTTGATCGGCGGGTGTGCGGGCTCGACCGCTGGCGGCCTGAAAACGGTACGGATGCTGTTATTGACGCGCCAGGGGGTGAATGAGCTGCGCAAATTGGTCCACCCCCATGCCGAGTTCGTGGTGAAATTGAGTGGCCGGGCGATTAGCCCCACGGTGATCAGTGCGGTTTGGGCGTTCTTCGCCGCCTATGTCTTCATTTTTGTGCTCGTCTTTTTCGCCATGATGGTTACGGGGCTTGATGTGGTTTCGGCCCTGGGTGCCGCCATCGCCACGCTGACCAGCGTCGGGCCGGGACTGGGTTCCGTGGCGGGGAATTTCGCCAACGCATCAGCGGCCACATTATGGGTGGGCACGATTTCGATGATTCTGGGCCGTCTGGAGATTTTTACGGTTCTGGTGCTCTTCCTGCCCATGTTCTGGCGCCGTTGATGCGCGCGGGATGATCTATGCCCCATGACCCGCGACTCGTTCCTCCCGATTCGTCCGCCGAGCGAGACGAATCAGACGGGACAAATCCATTTGACTGGCGCTTTTTAGGCCCTGTCTATTGGGGTATCTGGGGGATTGTCGGCCTGCTGTGGTTGCTGGCCTACGCCCCGCACCCACTGCGTCGGGCGGCGGCCGTGTTGCTGGGTGGGATGTATCGGCGGGGTTATCCCAAGCGCAAACGCATCGTTGAGCGGAATTTGGCGCTCTGTTTTCCTGAGGAATCCGTAGCCACCCGCGAGGACTGGCTGCGGCGGCATTTTATCTTGCAGGCTTTCGCCCTGCTCGATCTCGGGCGGTTATGGTTTCGCAGCCCGGCCTATCTGAAGGCCCACACCCGGGTCAGCCATCCGGACATATTCGCCCGTTTGGTTGCCACCGGTGGTGTGGTTCTCACGGGCCATGGGGCGGGGCTCGAGTGGGTCGGGCATTTCATTACCATGAACATGACCGGTTCGGCCATGTACAAGCCCTTTGGTCGCAATCGTCTATTGAACTGGCTCTTCGAACGGGGTCGGGAGCGGCATGGTGCGCGGGTCTATCCCCGTAGTCAGGGGCTGAAACCGCATCTGCGCCATCTGCGGGCCGGGCAGGGTTTTTTCTATATTGCCGATGAGGACCTGGGCGCGTCGGATTCTGTCTTCGCGCCGTTCTTTGGCGTTGAGAAGGCGACCGTTCCGCTCGCGGGGAAAATCGCTACCCTCGGACGGGTGTCCGTGTATCCGGCATTGGGACAGTTAGATCTTGCTGACGGCTGCTACCGGCTGCAGATGCTTCCACCGATTGACATTCCTGCCACGGCGGAGCCATCGACGGCGCGCGTCATCAATCAGACATTGGAAAACCTGATCCGGGATGATCCGCCACAGTACATGTGGTCGCTCAAGTTGTTCAAGACCCGCCCGAATGAGGCGCGTGAACTCTACGATTGATCGGCGGGCGTATGATCCGTGGGTGGTGCACGTCGGAACCGGCGATAGGTCCACTGATATTGCTCGGGGCGTAATCGGATCAGAGCCTCGATGCCTTCGTTCATGGCGGCCAGCGATTCGGCCAAAACCGGGCTTGAGATGGCTGATGGTGTATCGCTGTAGTGCAGACGGAAGCCGGCGCTGCCGGGTAGCCGTTCCATCCAGCCGAAAAAGGGTACGGCGCCCGTTTTCTGGATCAGACTGTGTACCAGGGCCATGGTGTAGGCCGGATGGCCGCAGAATGGGGCAAAGTGGCCTTCACCCGCACTGGGTTCCTGATCGGGCAGGATGGCGATTAACTCGCCGCGCCGCAGGGCCAGTAGCAGTTGTTTGACGCCGTGGCGGTTCGCGGGGGCAACCCGTGCACCAAAGCGCTGCCGGGCCTCGTTGAGGATCTGCTCAAAGGCGGGCTCGCGTGGCGGGCGGTACAAAATGGTCATGGGATAATGTGCGGCGGTCATCAGCCCGCCAAGTTCCCAGGCGCCAAAATGTGGGGCAAGCAGAATGGCCCCGCGACCTTCGGCCAAGGCTTGGTCGATGATCTCCTGATGATCGATGGATACGACCATCTCCTCGGTTTTTTGACGCGGCCAATACCAGGTCGGCCCCAGCTCTGTTAGTGTTTTTCCTGTTTCAATCAGGCTCAGACGTGTTAGTGCTATCTGTTCGCTCGCAGACAGCTCAGGCAGGCAGCGCGTGATGTTGGCGGCCGCCGTTTTGCGGACCTTGCTGTGGGTGAGCCAGAACAACCAGCCGATTAGCGCGCCGAGGCGATGGTTGAAATGCAGCGACCGCGCGGCAAAAAGCCCGATCACGCTCCTTAGCAGTCCAAGGCGAATGGCGCTGCGCCAAGGCCGACCATGCTGTTGGGGAACTTGTTTCATCACCATTATGCCTTCGTCAGGGGAGCGATAGCGGCCATGCAGGCATCGAGCCCGTCACGCATCAAAGGGGTCAACGTTGCGGCAAGCGAGCGAAAGAGTTGGGGGTTGAGACGCTCTTCGTCCGCCAGCAGTTGTTTGAAGTGTTCACGTTGGGTCGGCTTGGCAAAGCATGCGGGGCAGTTATCCTTGATGACCGGTAGCCGATTTGTCTGTGCGAAATCGATCAGTGCGCGTTCGCGAACCCGGACGAAAGGGCGAATGACTCTAAGATCCCCGGCATCGTTTCGGTAATGGGCCTTCATCGTATTGAGCTTGCCGCCATGGAACGCGCTCATGAGGAAGCTTTCGGCCAGATCATCCAGATGTTGGGCTAAGGCCAGTACGTTATAACCTTCGCGTCGCGCGGCCTTGTAAAGCAGGCCGCGCTTCATGCGCGCACAGAAGGCGCAGTAGGAATCACCCTGCATGTGCGTATTGGCCAGGCCGACGATGTCTTCCTGCTCGACAAAATAGGGGATGCCCAGTTGTGCGAGATAACCCCGCAGCGGGCTTGGATCAAATCCCGGCGTGAGCGGGTCGATGGTGATGGCCGCGATATCGAAAGGGATGGGCGCCCGCCGCTGCACATGGCGCAGCGCATGAAGCAGCGAGAGCGAATCCTTGCCACCGGATAGGCCAATCATGATCCGATCGTACGGCTGGATCATCGAGAATTCGATGAGGGTGCGTGCCACGATGCGTTGCAGTTTCTTGCCGGGCGTCGCCCAAGGGGCGAGCGGGATGGTGGCTACGGGGTCGGTCGGGTGATAAGCGGGGTCGTTCATGGGGGTCTGTACAATGAAAACGTTCACATTGTACGGAATTCGAGGCCATCATGGCTAAGATGTAACAGTCTTCTGTCCCCTTGAGGAGCAAACCATGCGTCAGTTGTACCCCGCCATCGAGCCCTTGTTGCAGCACAGTATCCCCGTGCAGATCCCCCATATCCTGCACGTGGAAGAGTGCGGCCGACTGCACGGCATTCCGGTGGTGTTTCTGCATGGCGGGCCGGGTGCCGGATGTACGCCGACGCATCGGCGCTTTTTCGATCCGGATCGTTATCGCATTATTCTGATTGACCAGCGCGGGGCGGGGCGTTCCACGCCGCATGCCTGTCTCGAGCACAATACGACACAAGACCTGGTCGCCGACCTGGAGCGGGTGCGCGAACACCTGAAAATTGAGCGCTGGCTGGTATTTGGTGGTTCATGGGGTTCGACGCTGGCGCTGGCCTATGCGGCGATGCATCCCGAGCGCGTTCTGGGGCTCATTTTGCGCGGGATTTTTTTATGTCGCGACGAGGATGTCGATTGGTTCTATCAGTCGGGCGCCGATCGAATTTTTCCGGATTACTGGGCCGACTATCTGGCACCCATTCCTGAGGATGAACGGGGTGATCTTGTGCTGGCCTACCGTCGCCGTCTTGTCGGTACGGATGAACTGGCCCGTATGCAGGCAGCCAAGGCCTGGTCCATCTGGGAGGGGCGCACGGCCACGCTGCGGGCCGATCCACATACCGTGGATTTTTTTTCAGACCCGCGACACGCCCTGGCAATTGCCCGAATCGAAAATCACTATTTTTTCCATGGTGCTTTCCTGCGGGATCATCCCTTGCTGACAGAAGCGAAGCGGTTCGCTCATCTGGATGGAGAGATCATTCATGGTCGATATGATGTGGTTTGTCCGATCAATCAGGCTTTCGATCTGGCAGCTGTCTGGCCAAAGGCCCGTTTGACGGTGATTGAAGATTCCGGACATGCGGCCAGTGAACCGGGGATCACCGATGCGCTGATTCGCGCGACGGATCGATTTGCCGAACGACTGTCGGCGCATGCGAATGGTAGAGGGTAGCTTGGATTCACGATTTCGCGGGGCGTAAAAAAACCCGCCATAGGGCGGGTTTCGGGCACGACGGCGGAGGTTGACCTCCGCTGAGCGAATGGACTGCTAATTAGGCAGTTTCAGTCGCGGTGTCGCTCTTGCCGATGTTGGAAGACCAAGCGATGGTGACCTTGTCACCTTTCTTGCCGGGAACTTTCACGTTGATGTACGGGTTCTTGGAAACCGCAACAGACAGGTTGGCTTCAACAGCCGGCTTGTCATTGACAGAAACAGTCAGGATCTGAATGTAGTTGGCAGGAATGATCTTGCCAGTAGCTTTGTCTTTCAGACGACCAGTTTCCATCGGGTGCTCGATCAGGCTTTTAACGTCCAGAACGTCGCCAGCGGCACTAATACGCATTTTGATTGATGACATTGTCAATACCTCGTTAGTCTAACTTCAATATCCGGTTTCAAGGCTGCGGGCGAATTAGCCGCCGCAACCGCCGATGGTTACCTTGACTTGCTTGGAAGCTGAATACAGCTTGCCGCCAGCGTGGACTACGCCAATGACGTCATCGGTCTTGCCCATACGGATACGGGTAGACATGAACGGCTGCGCACCATCAAACTTGAAGTTACAAACCAACGGAGTTGGGTTGCCTTTAACCAGAATGGCGATGTTGTCGGTGCCAGCAATCGAAGATTCGATCGTGACAGGAACAACGGCACCGTTTTCAGCGATATCTGGAGCCTTGACGTTTACGTCTTTGGACGCAGTGACGCCAGACACACCGAACAAGTCTTTCAGGGACTCTTCGTAGCCGGTGGTGTCATAGGCCTTTTGTGGCCAAGCGGCAGCCATGACGGCACGGGGGGTCAACAGACCGGCGCCAACGGCCAGGCCAACTGCACTGGCAGCCATGCTGCCCTTCAAAAATACACGACGATTAGATTGCATGGATCTGAACTCCTCAATGTTGTGTGGAATACCACGCTAGTAGTAAAGCATAGCCCGTGCCAACTCTTAAGGCTTTGGTTTAATAGGTTTTTATCGGGGCGCTCACCGAATTGCAAATTGCAAACTGCAATTTCAAATCCGCATTTTGCGCCATACTCCTGTTCCGTTTTGGATAGGTTCTATTTATGGCTGACTTTCCGGCGTGTCGTTCTGTTCATACGACTGGAGTTTGCGCCAGAGGGTGGACTTGTTGATACCTAATGCTTGGGCGGTCTTTTCCCGGTTACCGTCGAACTCGTGCAGCAGTTTCTCGATGTAGCGACGCTCCAGAATCTCCAGGGTGGGGTGATCGGCATCAATGCCCGGCCCTGTGCCATTTTGTGGCTTGGACAGTGCGCTGGCCCAGGGCGAGGCTGAGTCTCCGTCCTGATCGAGACCTATTTCATTGGCGTTGGAGAGGGCGACGGCGCGCTCGATCATGTTCTTGAGTTCCCGCACATTGCCGGGCCAGTCGTAGTCCATGATGCGGGTCATGCTCCCGGCATCGAAGTATTGAGCGGGGCGGTTGTAGCGCGAGGCGAAATGGCGGATGAAGTGATCGATCAGCGTCGGAATGTCCTCCATACGTTCACGAAGCGGGGGAATGCGTAGCCGGACAACGTGCAGGCGGTGATAAAGATCGTGGCGGAAGCTGCCTTCGCTGACCATCTTGGCCAGGTCGCGGTTGCTGGCGACGATGAACCGCACGTCGATGTTGATGGGCGTGATGCCACCGACACGTGTGATTTGCTGTTCCTGGATGACGCGAAGCAGCTTGACTTGCATGGCGTCGGAAATATTGCCGATCTCGTCGAGGAATACAGTTCCGCCACTGGCGATTTCCAGGAGTCCCTGCTTGGTGGCGGATGCGCCGGTATAGGCACCTTTTTCATGGCCGAATAGTTCGTTTTCGAGCAAGGTGTCGGTCAGGGCGCCACAGTCAATCACGATGTACGGTTTGTTGGCGAAATCTGAGTGTTCGTGCAGGGCTCGGGCTGCCAGCTCCTTACCGCTGCCGGATTCGCCTTCGATCATGACGTTGATGCGCACGTCGTGAATCTTGTCGATGACGCGATAGACACCGGAAATCGCCGGCGAGTCGCCCAGCATGGCACGTTCGGCCTGCGAGAGGGGGGGGATTTCGGGTCCGGTTCCTGGCGCAGCAACCGATGGGCCAGCTGGACGAGTTCCTCGGGGTCGAACGGTTTCTTGATGAAGTCATCCGCGCCGAGACGTAAGGCATCGATGGCGTGATCTAGCGTGGAGTAGCCTGTGATGAGGACAAACGGGACATCCTTGTCGCGGGATCGAACCCATTCCAAAAATTCTAGGCCGGTCATGCCGGGCATCTTGAGGTCTGAAATGATCAGGTCGGCCGTATTTTGCTCGAGCCAACTCTGCGCCGCGCTGACCGATTGAAAACCTTGTACGGTCAGGCCTTCGGTTTGGGCATAGCGACTGAACAGTTCGCTGGCGCGCTGGTCGTCATCGACAAAAACGATTATGGGGTGCTTGGGCATCTTTCAGGTATTTCCGTGGACTCGAGGTTGGACGTTGACGGGCGGTATGGGTCATCCACCCACACGGGGCGCCGATTTTTCTCGGGGAAGAACAATATGGGCGACCACACCACTGCGGTCGCTACGATTGGCGACGCTCAGCGCGCCACCATGATACTGGATGATTCCGAGACTGATGGACAGGCCCAGACCGGTGCCCCGGTCAACGGGTTTGGTGGTGAAGAAGGGGTCGAAAATCTTGTCGATGGCGTCGGTTTCGATCCCGCTGCCCTCATCCTGAACGACGATGTGCAGTTTATCGGCGTCACAAAGGACCTCGATCGAGATCGTGTTGCCCGGCAAGGAGGCGTGAATGGCGTTACGAACCAGGTTGATGACCACCTGGCCGATCTGGTTGGGGTCGAAACTGGCCGTGCAGTTAGCCTGAGCGAATGAGAGGTTGATGTATACCTCAGCCTCGATAGTTTCGGGCTGGAGACGGTCGATCAGTTCGTTCAGCCAGGAGTCGATCTGCGTTTGCTGATGATCGGGCGGTAGCTGGCGAGCAAAGTTCATCACGCCGCGCACGATATGGCCGACACGTTGCGCTTCTGCGCGCAGATCATTGATATCCGAGCGGATGTGGCTGTGTTCCGGTTCGGTCTGGCGCTCGATCAACCGGGTCAGAGTCAGAATATTGTTGAGGGGGTTGTTGATCTCATGACCGATGCCTGCGGCCATTTCACCGATTGAGGCAAGTTTGGCCTGCTGCAGCATTTGCCGTTCGGCGGCCGCACGCCGACTGGCCTCATCATTGAGGTGTTCCGTCAGATAACGGAATGATTGCTGCAGCTGACGCAGTTCAGTGGTGTTCGAGTCGACCGGGATGACCTGGTCCCGGTTGCCATCCGCAAATTGCTTCAGGGTATTGCCCAGCCGGGAAATTGGTCGTGAAAAATAGCGCGCACCCAGGCCCGCCAGCAGCAGGCTCAGGGCGAGCGCCAGCAGAGCAAATCCCCAGAGACTTTGATGAATGTCTTCAAATGGCGCCGAGGTGACGGTCGAGGGCTGGCGCAGGGTGATAAACCAGGAAACCAAGCTCCGCGGGTAGGGATGGTACTCCTGAAAATAAATCCGGCTCTTGCGATCCTGTGTGAGATAAACCCCATTGGATTGGGCTACCGCGGCTTCCCAGAATTTGCCGCCGTCAATACTCTGTGCGTAGGTAGGCTGGGTGCTGGGGTGCGCTTCCATGGGCGTGATGAATTTGCGATCGGTTTGGTCGTCATACAGGGTCAGCCCGTCACGTTGTTCGTTGCCGGGATCATGTGCGATCACCATGATTTCCGAATCGCGCGGCTTGGGGGATAGCGCAAGAATCTGATCGAGGTACTCGCCGAAGGTGTTCAGCACGACATAGCCGGCCCGCATGTCGCCCAGATTTCGGAGCGGATATACGCCATACAGCATGCTGGGGAATTGGTTGGGGGCCACGTCCCAGAGCGAGGCGGGCAGCATCACAAAACTGATCTCATCGAAAGGCAGCTGGCGAAGATGGTTCAGGAACTCCGGGTTTTCCAGTTCCTCCTCCACATAGTTGACCTGGCTCAGGCTCTCGAATATGGGCGGTGCCGCGCGGCCCAAGGTCGTTTTGACGACCGTGTTGCCGGCCGCATCCAGGATGCGGATACTGCCGAGGCCAGGTACCGTGCGCTGCAGACCGGCCAGAAATGAATTGGCTCGAATTCGGTCCGAGGTGAGATCGGGGTGCCGAATGCCCTGGGACGAAGCCACCAGCGCGTTGAGCATGGTTTGAATCGGCTGGGAATGCGCGATACCTTTGAGTACCTCGCGCTCGTACAGCAAGCGATTGTTGATCTCGCCCGTGAGGGACTCGATATTGTCACCGACCTCGCGGGTCACCTCGGACTGGAAGCGATGCTCACTGTAGGATGTAACGCCCCAGACCAGCGCCAGAACGGGCAGCAGGGTGGCACCGAAGGTCCACAGAAAGATATTGACGGGCAGACGCATAGACCGCTTCGCTCACGTAAATGAGGAACAAAATTATCACAACCCGCGATTGGACACAGTGGTTATCTGACCGCCGGGACGCTGGCCTGACCCGTCGCCTGCGCGTCGCCGACTCACCCCAGGATGTCCTGATGCAGGTGGACGGCCGTGCATTGCTCACCTTCTGCAGTAATGATTATCTGGGGCTGGCCCATCATCCAGAGATCGCTGTCGCAATGCAGGAGGGTATCGCCCGTTGGGGCGTGGGCGCGGGTGCCGCGCATCTGGTCAATGGGCATTTTAGCCCGCACGATCAGCTGGAACACGCGCTGGCGGACTGGTTGCAGGTCGAGCGGGCGCTACTGTTTTCCACGGGCTACATGGCCAATCTGGCCGTGGTCGGCGGGTTGATGGGCCGGGGCGATACGGTGATTGCCGACCGGCTCAATCATGCCTCGCTGGTGGATGCTGCGCAGCTTAGTGGCGCCAAGCTCCTGCGCTATCGTCATACGGATGTCGCGGATGCTCGACGGCAACTCGAACGTGCCAGCGGTACCCGGATGATCCTCACCGACGGTGTGTTCAGCATGGACGGCGATGTGGCCCCGCTGGCGGCGTTGATGTCGCTGGCCGAGGAGTTCGATGCCTGGCTAGTGGTGGACGATGCGCATGGATTCGGGGTTTGGGGCGAGGCGGGCCGTGGATCGCTCTCGGCGCTCGGCTTGGTGTCGTCGGGCGTTCCGGCGTATTTGATTCAGGTCGGTACGCTCGGCAAGGCCTTCGGTACGGCGGGCGCCTTCGTGGCTGGTGCGGCGCAACCGATCGAAGTGCTGTTGCAGCGGGCACGCAGTTATCTGTTTACGACGGCGCAGCCGCCCGCGCTGGCATGCGCGACGCTGGGGAGCCTTGATCTTGTTCGAACGGGGGATGCGCGGCGGGCAAATCTGATGGCGCGCGTGTCGCAATTCCGCAGTGAACTGGAACGGATTGGTGTGCCCCAGGGGGGGGGGCTCGCGGCAGAGCCGATGAGCTCACCTCTCGTTCAGGATCCTCATTCGTTAGCCTTGATGCCGTCGATGACGCCAATTCAACCGATTTGGGTGGGGGATAGCCTTCGCGCCCTGGTTCTGGCGCAGCGACTGGAGCAGAGGGGGATTCTGGTGCCCGCCATTCGGCCGCCAACTGTGCCTGTCGGTTCTGCCCGGCTTCGGGTGACCTTGAGTGCCGGCCATTCTTCAGAACAGGTGATGCAGCTGGTTTCCGCGTTGCAGACGAGTTTGAGCCAGGATGTGCTCGACGGCCATCACGGCGCTTGAGTGCGCATCTGGTTATTGTATGCGGGGATTTGCTTGGATTTAGTCTGGGGAGCCCCAGGCCAGAATGTCACGGCCGGAGACCGTGACTCAGCGTGAGATCAGCGTGATGCGATCTTCTCGTAATCGTCCAGGGCGGCGTTAAACCGGCCCTTTTTGCTGACATTTTCAGCCAGTTGTTGGCCTTGCTGGAGCTGCGCGGCGTCCAGCTTGATCTCAAGATTCTTGAGGGCTGTTGCGGCGGCTATATTGCCATGGTCGGCCAGAGGACGAAGCAGGCCGTAGGCGGCCACGGGGTCGGGTTTGGACAGACCCGTTCCATCCAGATACATGAGGCTCAGGTTGTATTGGGCTGTGGCATATCCTTGGCCTGCGGCGGCACGGTACCATTTCAGCGCTTGTTTATAGTCCTGTGGTACGCCTTTCCCGGACAGATAGAGCGCGGCCAGATTGCTCTGTGCACGGTCGTATCCCTTGTCTGCGGCCAGACGGAACCACTTGGCTGCGGTGGTATAGTCCTGTTTCACGCCTTCGCCATTGTAGTACATGGTACCCAGCGCTAACTGACCGGGCGCAAAACCCTGATCGGCAGCACGCTGATACCAAGAGATACCGGTCGGCAAGTCCTTGGGTACACCCTGGCCGACGCAGTACATGTGTCCGAGCACGTATTGCGCAAAAATGTCGCCTTTTTCCGCCTTGGGCAGCCAGCGATGAAGACCATCACCGCTGTACAAATCCTGTGTCTTGGCTTCGGGCAGTACAGCGGCCGCGGCCTTGACGTGGTGGTGTTTTTCGGTTTTTTCTGAGGCCTGTGCGCCCGCAGCGGCGCCAAGCGCCAGCCCCGTCAATCCGAGGATTGCCCATTTGCCCCAGCGTTTTGCCAAGGGCTTCGTCGATATTCCTTTATTCATGGCAAATTGTCTCCTGAGAATATGAATGATTTTTGCTAATCCTCATAGTTTGACCGGTAATGGTGCGCCGCTCAATATTTTTGATGGAAATCTAAGTTTTCTGTCCTGGAATGTTTTGGAAAGCAGCTGGTTATCTCGCCGATGAGATGACGTTTTCAGGCCGGTTGATGCATGTCAACCAGGTGCTTGTGGGCGCGGTGAGCGATCCCCGCTTTCGACGCCGAAGCGTATCAAGTTCACGCACGGTTGTGGACGGATCACTTACAATATGCAAATGAGTTTTATCCCCGAATCTTTTATTGACGATGTGCTGGCCCGGACGGATCTTGTCGAATTGATCCATCGGCAGGTGCCGCTCAAGAAAAAAGGTCGGGAATATGCCGCGTGCTGCCCATTCCACCAGGAAAAGACGCCGTCGTTTTATGTCAACCCCGACAAGCAGTTCTACCACTGCTTCGGATGTGGCGCGCACGGCAATGCAGTCAGCTTCCTGATGGATTATGAGCACCGGGATTTTCGGGGTGCCATCGAGCAGCTCGCCGAGGCGGCGGGAATGAGCGTACCGGTTTCTGATACCGATCACGCCGTACTGGATGCGCAGGCGCATCTTTTTCAGATCATTGAGCGGGTCAATGCGCACTTTAAAACTCAGTTGCGCCAGCATCCCGAGGCGATTGATTACCTCAGGGGGCGTCATGTCCAGGGCGAAACGGCCGCGTTGTTCAGTATCGGTTATGCACCGGGCGGGAATACGCTGCTTCAGGTTTTCGACCACGAGCCGGAGGCCATCGCGGCCCTGATCGAACTGGGCCTGATCATTCAGAAGGACGATGGCGACCGGTACGACCGATTTCGGCGGCGCATCATGTTTCCGATCCGCGACAAGCGCGGGCAGATTCGCGGGTTCGGGGGGCGTATCGTCGGTCCCGGTGAACCGAAATATCTGAACTCCCCCGAGTCGCAGCTCTTCCACAAGGGGCAGCACGTGTACGGCCTGTACGAGTCGCGGCTCGATAATGCCCGGCCGAACCGGTTGCTGATCGTGGAGGGCTACATGGATGTCGTCATGCTTGCGCAGCATGGCATTCGCAATGTAGTGGCCACAATGGGAACGGCCACGACCGATGAGCAGATTCAACGGCTCTATGCGCAAAGTGCCACGTTGGTATTCTGTTTCGACGGCGATTCTGCAGGGCGGCGGGCGGCGGGGCGGGCCTTGCACGCGGCGTTACCGCATCTTGCCGATGGGCGTGATCTGCGTTTTTTGTTTCTCCCAGATGGCGAAGACCCCGACAGTTTCGTGCAAACCCACGGCCAGGCTGCCGTGAGCGAATTGATCGAGCGGCAAAGCCTGGCCTTCGATCAATTCATGCTGCAACTGCTCGATCAGCAGGAACCGGGGGCCGGAACCGCCATTCAGGCCCGGAAGGCGAAAACCGGCGCTGAGTGGGTGAGTCATCTGCCCGAAGGGGCGATGAAACGTATTACCCTGCGTCGATTAAACGAACATACCGGCGTTTGGCGGGCCAAGAACGCACCGAATCAAGCGCAGAGTCTTCCGCAGCAGCCCCGCAGAAAACCCGTTCGTTATCCTGCTCATACACTGATCCTGGCGATCTTGTTGCGGCATCCGCAATTGCTCCCCCACGTGCTCGATCCCTCCGTCTGGCTGGCGGGGTTGGTGCCAGAGGGATTTTCCCGGCTGGCGGGGCGCGACTCAGAGCGCTTGCTCGAAGACATGTCGATCCTATGGGATACCGAGACGGTTGAGGCGGCCCGGCATTGCGATTTCAGTGGTGTAAACGATACCGGCATGGCGCAGGCCATCCTTCTGGACACCTTGAAACAGCTGCAGCGTGAGCAGGCTGACGTAGCGCGCAAGCAGCAGTCTCTCAATGGATTGGCGCAGTTGCGGGAATACGGGGCGTCGACTAATTTTCCGGAAGGGGATTGAATCTGGCGTGATCGCCCATACGGTACAACCAACAGAAATAGCAGAAATTTATTTCATCCGGCGTTATAATCTTCGGTTCGCAAAATTTACACCCACAAGGTGACAGGCGCATGCAAGAAAATCAGCAGGCAACCATCAAGCAACTCATCGCACATGGCCGGGAACAAGGGTTCCTGACCTATGCTGAAATCAGTGACCATCTGCCAGAGACTCTGGTAGATGCGGATCAGATCGAAGACATCATCGCCATGATTCAGGAGATGGGTATCTCCGTGTTTGAGGTCGCGCCGGATGGGGACGACCTTGGTCTCTCCGAAGAATCCCGTGTGACTAATGACGAGGACGCGGCGGAAGAAGCAGTCGCCGTTCTGGCTTCACAGGTCGATGCCGAGTTTGGCCGCACAACAGACCCCGTGCGCATGTATATGCGTGAGATGGGTACCGTCGATCTTCTGAACCGTCAGGGTGAAATCGAGATTGCCAAGCGGATCGAGGAAGGATTGCGCGAGGTGACTCGTGCGCTGGCGTTCTACCCCCCGACCATTGAAACGCTGCTCGCGCATTACGCAAAGGTCGAGGCGGGCGAGTTTCGTCTGCAGGATTTGATTGTTGGAATCATTGAACCCGATATCGAACCGCCAGAGGAGGAAGCCGAGCCTGTCGTTCCCGTGGCGGCCAAGGCCGACGGCGATGATGATGAGAGCGATGACGAAGAAGCGGCCGAAGAAGAAGAGGCAGTAGTCGACAACAGCCTCGATCCGGAATTGGTTCGTACCCATATGCTAGAAATCCAGAAGCTCGCCGAGCATCTGGACAACCGCGATCCGGCTTATCTCGAAAGTCTCGCTGATCAAATGGTTCAGCTCAAGCTGAACCCCGGTTTCAACGAAAGACTGCTCGAACAGATTCGCCAGGCCATCGCCCGTGTGCGTCTGCTGGAAAAACAGATCATGCAGCATGCGGTCGAGAAAGGTGGCATCAAGCGCGAAACCTTTATCGAAGCCTTCCGCAGCAACGAATCGGATATCAAATGGATCGATGCGGCCACCAAGGGTAAGCCGACGGCGCGTTTCATCCAGGTACGTCCAGAAATCCAGCGTCTGCAAAAGCGTCTGAATACTGTCGAGCGTGACGGTAAGCTCACCGTGGCGCAAACCCGCGACGTGTATCGCCTGATCACGCTGGGTGAGGCCAAGGCCCGCCGTGCGAAGAAGGAAATGATCGAGGCCAACCTGCGGCTCGTGATCTCCATCGCCAAGAAATACACCAACCGTGGCCTGCAGTTCCTCGATCTCATTCAGGAAGGCAACATCGGCTTGATGAAAGCGGTCGACAAGTTCGAATACCGCCGTGGCTACAAGTTCTCGACCTATGCCACCTGGTGGATTCGTCAGGCCATCACCCGATCGATTGCGGATCAGGCACGTACCATCCGTATTCCGGTGCACATGATTGAAACGATCAACAAGCTGAACCGCATCAGCCGCCAGATGCTGCAGGAAATGGGCCGCGAGCCCACGCCTGAAGAGCTGGCGATCCGGATGGACCTGCCGGAAGACAAGATCCGCAAGGTGCTGAAAATCGCCAAGGAACCCATTTCGATGGAAACGCCGATTGGCGAGGACGACGATTCCAGCCTGGGTGATTTCATCGAAGATCAGGGCGCGATTTCGCCGATGGATTCCGCGACCAACGCCAGTCTTTCCGAGATCGTGCGGGAAATCCTTGCTTCACTGACACCGCGGGAAGCCAAGGTGCTGATGATGCGCTTCGGGATCGGCATGAATACCGATCACACCCTCGAAGAGGTCGGCAAGCAGTTCGACGTGACGCGCGAGCGTATTCGTCAGATAGAAGCCAAGGCTCTACGCAAACTGCGTCATCCCTCCCGCTCTGAGCGGCTGCGTAGCTTCATTGAGATGCACGTCGATTAAAACATGCCTTGGGCATTCTGTCGGCAGCCGTCGCTGCCGATCTCCTTTCGGGCCCATAGCTCAGTTGGTTAGAGCAGTCGACTCATAATCGATTGGTCGTAGGTTCAAGTCCTACTGGGCCCACCAAATAAATCAAAGGCTTAGACTTAACCGTCTGAGCCTTTATTATTGGCGCCCATCGAGATGTAACCGTGAATGTAACCAAACTTTTCAAATAACGGGTATTTGCCACCGGCTGTTCCGCCAGCCGCTGTAAGCCGAGGGAAAACCCGCCCCACCATCGGTGGCTAGAAGTGTCAAACAGCGTCGAAAATTGACCACCCAACAGCGTCCAATTTTGACCAGGGTATCAGGCTGATTTCTTGCGCTGTTTTACAGCTAGAAGCCCCATGGGAAACTACACGGCAGTTAAAGTCCACCGATGGTGGGGATATGCGCCACCGGCGCGCACCCTCATTTCAAATGAGCCCCTTTCAGGCGAGGGCAAGATGTGCCCCCCCATCCTCCACTGGAGGACCTGATCCGTGGAATCAACGGGTCGGTGTTTTGACGCCCCCTTGCTATGGCGGGAATGCCACCCAATAAACAACCCGGCGCTTGGCTCGGTTGTTTACCTGGTTGGTCATCTAGTTGGTTGATTGCTTGAGACCGGCCCATTGTCGACATCGTCAAAGCCCAAAATCGGCCAGGGTCGCTTGCTGATCTTCCTGCTCTTCGGATGGCTTTGGATTTTTGCCGCTACCCGCTACTTTTTCGCTGTAACCCGCATTCCAGCTATGTTTGGCGGTAGCGGGATCGTTTATTTGTATCGCTACTTTTTGCTTTTCCGCTACCTATTAACCCGGTAGCTGGTAGCGTTAGTGACGTAATACCGAGAACGTGCTGATTTTTAGAGCCGCTCTGGATCTGGCTCGATCCTATATCAAGGACTGGGATTGGAAGATGGGAGCGCAAGATAGGCAGAAAGAAAACCGCCTCGTAGGACGGTTGATTATTGGATTAGGTGGGATCGATCGTGGATTTTATCGAGCGAGGACAGTCATGCGAATTTCTTTGATGCTACTGCTGTTGGCCAGCACCATTCCGGTCGATGCGGCCCAAGCTGGGCCAGCCCCCTACTATGTCGATAAGGGTTCCTGGACTTGTGGATCTCCGGGGAATCTTCTTGGTGGACACATGACAGATCAAGGAGCTGATTGCATTCCGCCTATCGCACAGCAACCAACGAACGTGGTTGTGATGGGGTTATTCGGCCAATTTGCCTATTTTTGTGAGCCGCTAGATGCGCCTGGGCTGTCGCTGAGGTTCCCTTTCTGCCAGTACTCGTTGGCGGAATCCATCGTGGATCGGAAAGGGATGCATCCCAACATGGCAACGCTCAAGGCATATGCCGCCAGGCAAACTATGCGTGATGTGATGGCAATCAAGTAGGGCAATAAAAAACCCGCCAGCACGGGTGTTTTAATTGGTTGATGGAAGATTCTATCCATCCCCGTCGGGAATTAATGGCACAAATGGCGGGATGAGAAGATCACCCCACGGTGCCCGTTACCTTTAAGTTAGCCAGCCACGGGCCGCGGCATTGGCTTTGAGAATCTTGCTCTTCCTTTGTATGTCTTTGTCATTTTGACTGGAAAAGTCGATCAGTGCGTGTTCCTTAAAATGTGTTGGGTCAGGGGAAGTTGGCAAAATCAAGCTATGACATTCTTCCACGCTGACAGCTTGGACGCCGGAAGAAGCCAGATTCAAGGTCACGCAATAATGCTGGAATGCAGCGGCCGGCGAAATCTGGTCTCCATCGTAGACAGAGAGCTTTTTTTCATCTTTGGGTGTGGGGCGGAAGGCTTGGGATGAGGGACGGCCCTCCTGCACGAAGCTGGGATGAATTTGGCGTAGGAGTAGAGTGTGGTCGTTCATGCCCCACCTGCTCTGCAGCTTTCAATCTCTGTCGTCAGCCATTGCCATGACTGGATTTCGTTCAAGTCCAAAGTTTCCACTTTTTCGGCTTCGGTTGTCATCTCCAATGCGTGCCATTCACCTTGATGGCTGCTTAGGTCAACCTCCAAGGTGATCTCCCAGTCACCCAGTGACCATTCTGCCTGAACGCCGCCTTCGGCGGTCGGGTAAAGGTAAGGGAGAGGTAACTCGTCCGCGTAATTGTATTGAAATAATTTGGTCAGCCATTCCAGTCCATCCTTGTCCAGGGCAATGCCCTTTCCGTCTAGCCAACCATCTCGAAGGGATTTCAATTCTTCTAGTCTGGCTGCAACATCGTTGGCATCGAGCAGACTCAGATGCTCCACTGTCTCCAGGCTCTGCAAACGCTCGTTACGATTGTAGAGACCGATACCCTGCAGCATGACCCGCAAACCCTGTTTGTACCCTCTGAATGCCTCAACTACAGTTTGCTGGTGCTGACTAGCCAGGGGCGCTGCCAAAAGAGGGCCGTTGATTACTTGGATCTGGAAGGTCATCTTGCCCTGATCGGCTTCGGGGATGCTGCCGCGCAGGGTCACTTCTTCGGTCAACTCCTGTACCTGGCTAGAGGCCAACACCAACTTGCGACGAGTGGCTTTTGTCAGACGGGCTTTACGTGTAGCGAGGGGGGAAAATTCGATGGCTTCACCGTCGCGCAACCCTCGGCCGATGCGGTCGAAATAAGACAAGAGGGCTTCCGGCAAATGTGTGCCGATTGGCTCGTCGTATTCGGCAGCGTTAATGGCGCCGATCAGATGGTCGCGTGCACGCTCAAAATATGTCGCAGCTTCAGGAGGGATTAATTGAGACGGCTCGATCGACAAACTCAATTGGGGAACGGCACTTCCATCTCCAATACCGGAAAGCACGAGGGCAATTCCATCGGTAAATCCTTTCGGAGAGCGTTTTCGGTTGGGGTGATCCAGCAGGTAACACCATTTGGCCACCTCTACGATCATTTCCTCCAATACAGCAAGATCTTTGAGCAATTCCAGTGGAATGGAATGCCCATCGAATCGCTGCCCAACCATACGCGGAGCCAAGAACTCCGTGATCTGGTTCATGGGGTCACCTGCTTGAGCATTTTTCCAGAATCTCCAACCCGAGTCTCTCGGCGCAAAAAAGGCCAGCCACCCGACTAACTATCGTGGGGATAATCTCATAGTTCATAGAGCGTGGGAACAAATTGGGGTAATCCAGATCGAGCATCGACTCATTCCGCCCTCCGGACGTCTCGATAAACGGCTGTCATTTCCTGACTTGAATGACCCGCCAGCGTTGCCCGGTTTGTTTGGCTGTCGCGCGATGGGTTTTGGATCCTCAAGCAGGCCGGGGGCGAGATACCCGAGCGTTATCCGCTTGCCTGCTGGTTTCGATGCCTTCACGGTTTCGGCATAGGCCGCAATCTCGTCGTCGGTCATTTTGGCCTCGCTTCAGGCGTCTACCAAAGAAGAGAGAGCTCCGTTCACCCGTTCGGTATATTCATGCTCATCTGTATAGACAAACCGGCCAAGTTTTTCTGAGATCCGCCAGGTCCCAAAATGTGCGAGCAGCCTGATTGCTTCATCTTTGGATAGGCCTGCCAAAAATTCAGGAAGCCCAACTTCCCACCTCCGGATGATGTCGATATCAGCCTGAGGATCGAAAGCAACGAGTCTCCGTAGATTGGCTGCGAAATGTGTACGTATTTCGCCAGTCGGCAAGAAGGTGATGATGCCTATATTCAGATATTCTGTGCTATTCGGGTAGGGCTGATGTCTGATCACCCCGTACTCCACAATGTTTTTCATATGGCTAGCCTCAGTGATTCCTGAATTCGATTCGGCGCCTCATCGCGCCACCATAAAGCAATGGTCGGTGAATCATGTTCGTGATTTCGATAGGGTTGCGGTGCATGACGCAGGCCCCTGCCGCCGCCAGCAAATGACAAGAATTGGATAGAATCGAGTAATTTCTATGTGGCTTTGAACACTTTGACCCATTCAGACCCCCGAACGTCTCGATAAACAGCCGTCATTTCCTGGCTTGAATGACCCGCCAGCGCCTGGGCGAAGTCCGCATTGATCTGGTCTGTGTAGAGACGGATCGACAGGCTGCGTAGTTCATGGAAGGTTGGTGGTTTTTTAGCTGGGTCCCAGAGTGGCTTCCCGTGAGTGTTCACGGCCAGATCGCGCGCCCGCATGAAGCTGCGCGAGATGGTATCGATGTGTGCCGGGTCCCCACGCGAACAGGTGCCAAAATTCCGTGTGTGGTGCAGCATCCAGGGTGTCGCAATATGAGATGCCCGGCATGAGTCGATCACGTCGGTGATACTCATGCCCACGGCATCTAGCCCCAGATCCAGGGGAATGATGAGCTTTTTGCCTGTCTTCTGTTGATGAACGAAAAGCCCATCAGACGATGCCCACGCGGTCGCGCTTGCGGACGGCCTGAACTGCATCGCATGAATGTCTTCTCGTCGCTGGGCGGTAACGATGGCCAGTTCCATGGATCGGGCAATCCAAGGGTCGGTCATTGTGAGTGCGGCCGCATGGATCAATCGGAAAGCATCGAGCGTCAGGCGATCCCGCTGGACCACTGCGCCGGGCAGCTTCGTGATCTCGATCGGGTTGCGCTGAGCGACGCCGGCGGCGATGGCCTCCCGCCAGCAATCGACGAGGATCGAGCGGAATGCCACAGCGCTCCGGTTTTTGCCCTCGGCGATGATGGACTCGAACCAGTCGGCCCATCGACGGACATTGCCCTCGAGATCATGGATTAATTCAGTACCAAACTCTGCCCGGATGGCCTTGAGGCGTGATCGGTTGGTTCGCTGGGTGTTCTCAGCCAGTTTGCGGCGGCTGAGGATGGTCTCGAACCGGTCGAGCCAGGCACCAAACAGTTCACCATTCGCTTCGGCATGAATGCGCTCAATGATGCGGACGGCCTGGTCGACCTCGATGTAGTGATTGGCCTCGATGGCCTGGGCAATGGCTTCGCGTTTAGCGATGCGCCCCAGTGCGTGGGTCTTGCCCGTTTTGGGGTTTCGGTAGACGAAGTATCCCTTGCGAGGCTCATAAAGATTCGCAGGCATATCAACGGCGTTTCGGCGGCGAGGTCTCGGCCCGGATACGGTCGATGAGTCTGTTTGTGGGTCGATCATTCTGTACATGCTCAGCATCTGGCTGCAGGAAAAATGAACGTCCTATCTTCTTCGGGGCGGGTTGGATCTTCCCATCCCGGCACCAGCGCCGCGCCGTATCCATAGCCGGCGGTTCTTCGAACGTGCGCGCGAGCCATTGCTCAAGTGTGATCAGTTTGGCCATAAATCAGCCTCAGACAGGCCGATCAGGCTGTCTTCAACGTGGATGAGTTCGTTCATGATTACTTGCCCTCCCGAATGTCAAGAGCGGCACGATAGTTGGCCCACCGCCGGCGTGAACGCTCATCAACATAATTGCAGCCCACATCTTCCGCCTGATAGCTAATGCGGTCCTCCGTTTCTTCTGCCTTATCGGCAATGATTTGCAATGCGACGGCTATCGTTTCAACGCTCAATGGACTATCGGCGCTTTCGAAGCAGGTCAATACCAGCCGCACCACCGTGCGGATTTCCGAGAACGCCGTCTGGGAAAGCGCATCAATATCGATGATGGCAGACTTCAACAGGCGAATCGTTTCATCAGGGGTGCTTGCATCCGTATCCGGTTGTGATGCACTTGGCTCGACTGAGTGTTGCACCACTTGGGGGTTTTCTTTTTCTACGGCCTCAAGCCGACGCGCTGTTGCTGCCATGATTGGCCTCCTCTGATTTCTTCAAACTTTCCAAAATATTGACCAGTATCCAATTCATGGAGCGGTCCTCTTCTTGCGCCTTTTCTTTAAGCCAGTCCCTTATTTCGGCGGGCACTCGTACATTTAGCTGCACAGCTTGCAGTTGAACATCATTCATATGCTTCTCCACATAATGCCTGTGCATATAGCACAGTGCTACAGTAGCACTGTGCTGCATTGTGTCAAGCACCGTGCTAGGTTATTTTTCACAGATGGCAAGATCCGACCCACAAATGAATTTACGATTCCCCCCAAAGCTTAAGGCGCGTATCGAAGAAGCAGCCAAGGCAAATGGCCGCTCTATGAATGCCGAGATAGTGACTCGCCTGGAAAATTCGTTCGGTAAGGTTGCGCCCAATCAGCACTTTGAAGAAAAGATGCAGGGCTATCTCGACCAATTTCACGCACTGCTTGAAGACCTGAAGAAAAAAGGCTGATCGCATGCCTTACGGCTGTTAGCGGTATGATTGGATACCGGCCCGATGTGGATTCTGGGGCGGTACCAACACGCATGGGCATTGCTGCAAAAAACCACGGGACCTTTGGGACCTGGACGGGTGAGTGGAGAGAACAGTGCCCAGCCGTGTTGGTGAACGCGGACCCGCTAAGCATTAGCCTATGCATGCCGGGACGAAGGGTTGAAAACTTGTTCAATTGGTGTTTAAAACACTCAAGGTGGTTTGTTATGGCAATGAAGTTAGAAAAACTTGATATCTGCCGTCAAGACGGCCAAATTTCTTATAGTTGGTCGTCCGAAAAACCTTTGCCGCCTCTCGTTCCAGACAAAACAGTAATACCTGGAGATGTAGTTCGGGTGAACCGCGGCGATATTGAGCGCATCGACATCACGGTGCACGAAGTCAATGGCAGCGAAATATCTGGAGAAATTACCAGCATTGCTAACCCGTCCCCGGCACGCGAAACACTGGATAAAATTTCTCGCGGGACAATTGTTAGGATCGATGCTAACGAGATATTCCATGTAACCCGACACGTAGGTTAGAACCAAGAGTCTCCCTTCTCACTTTCTCCCGACATCCCCATCGCGGCCTGAGCTTGCGAATCATTGCATCAAACTCATCCTTGCCCAGGCTGGGATTGCCTAAAGTTTAGGGAACATATCCCCGTTGGAAAAGTTCTAGCTTTGCGGATGCCGCCAGAGACGGATCAAGAAACCTATATGGCGCTCCGCCCACAGGGGCAATAGTCGCGCCCGTCTGCTCCGCCCAGGCCATCAACGGTTTATAGTTGTCGGTGACGATTGTCTTGAGATGCGTCATCCTTCGCCTTGAATTGATATTTCCGCACTTATGAGGCCCAACATGTCGCCGGCAATCTGGATTTCGATTATTTCCGTCATCATCGCTGGTTTTGCGCTTTGGAACTCCTCCTGGCAGAGGCGTATCGCGAGTGAGGCACATCGCCTAAATCTGTATCAGCGCCGGTTTTCAACCTTTGATACCACCATTTCGTTCTATAGACAATTCAGCCATGCCCATCAATCCGCCAAATGGACGCGAATAAAATACGAAGAGGAAGCCTTAGAATTCACTTCAGCAGTAAATGAAGCCAGCTTTCTGTTCAACCCTTCAGATGGCATTCCCTACATTATGAAAGAGATTCTCTATGAATCTGACCAAATACATAGGGGTATCTCTAAAGATATGTATGACTTGGACAGATGCTCCATCGAATTAAGGAAAAAGGTGGAACCTTATTTGAATTTTCACCAGATAACCGGGCGATGGTTGCTTTCTAAGCCGAACATCATGAACTTACTGCGCTCCCGATTAAATCGCAAACCGCCTAATACCCGCGCCTGAACAACTCAACCTTAGCTGAATCCGGTAGCGGCGGATCCAGAAACCCATACGGTAGCGCACCCACAGGAACGATCGTCGCACTGGTCTGTTCTGCCCAGGTCACCAGGTTGTTTTCATTGGCTCCAAGCAGCGTTCCGATGCACTGTTTGGCGAAGCCGATCAGGGTGTCCATGGATCCCGCTAAGTTTCCATCCTCGATCTGAATCCCAATGTGCGAAATGTCGTCACGGATGAGCCGGTCCGTGGGGGTGATCCTTTCCAACAAAAAACCCGCACAAGGCGGGTTTAGTCCAAGTTAATCAATCATGGGTTAAACAGGCGCTCCAGATAAGGCGGTCTTAATGAAAATGCCACTGGGCAATGCCGCCATGAGCGTGGGGATTGTCCATGAGGCACCCATTACGGCACTGACTGAGTTCGCGTTGAATTCGCCCATCATATACAGGCCGCATGATTGATCGGCGGTTGTGGCGTCGGTGGTATCAACCAGGAGACCTGCGGGTTTCTCACTACCATCGGCGGCCGTGGCCACGCTCGGAATCAATTTTCCGGTCGCAGTCACAACACCCATGGGCATGCCGCGATTCACTACGCCGGCGCCGGAAGCGATGATGTAGTTCTGTGTGACGAGTTTTAGATTCCCCGCGATCAGTTGATCCGGGATGAATACTTCAGATGAAACGCCCGGTGCAAACGGGGAGTTCACTTGATTGGTGGCAGTCAAAGTCATGGTGCTTTACCTCTATTAGGTTGGTCGTCTGTTAAGTTCAAAGGTGGCCCGTCAAAATGACGGGTGCGGTTATTGGCTGTCATGGCACGCCAGGTCCCGGCATCGCGTGATTGATCCGCACAGATGCATCATGGGCGCTTGATACATGAGCCCGAGTTCCATTTGGCGCATTGTGCAGGGTTATTTCGACTTTCACTGGCTGCCCCATCGCCTGGGCTACGGATGACTTCACCATCGCCGGGTCATAGGGGTTTTTCCCGTTTTCATGCTGGATCATGGAGCGGACCAGCTTCGTCATCGTCTTGGGGTCGCTCATGTTGAGCTGGGCATTGGGAGCAAACCCTGTATGTCGGGCCACGTCTGCGATATATCCGCGGGTGTTGTTCCCATCACTCGATGGCGCCCACCGGTTGATGATTCCATCAATGGTATTCAGGTGATATTTCCGGTTGTATGCCATCAGATTGGCCGTCATGGCCTCAATGCCTGACTTGGCTGTCGGGAATACCGCAAACCCTGTTGATGCGGTGTAGGCGCCTTTCCAATGACGGATGTTGCCGGGGTTATTCTGGCGAATACCCAATGGCGTGTGATCACCGGGGATGGCCAGAGCTCCGTTCGGTAACCGGGTCAGTCCATTTTTCTGGCGGTTTGGGTCATAGGGGGCATGGAAAGAGTCGAACGCCATGTCGCCGTATGTCTCATCCTTCTCCCCCGTCGCCCATTGCGCATATCTATTCGCCCACGCTCTGGGGAAGTTCAATGACATTGGGTCTTTTTTGTCTTTATGGGTTTTGTCCCCTGCTGCTACCGTCAGCTTGTGCATTTCCTCATAGAGATCTGCGCCCTTGCTCTGCGCATATCCAAACGCATCACCGATTCCATCAGCCCAGCTCGCTACGTCTTCGGCGATCAGATCCTTGTTCTGCGCTACCCATTCAGCGGTACCGTCGGCTATGATTTTCAACTTCGGGGCCAGTTTTGATGCGATGGTATTGCCGAGACCACCTGCCGCGCCATCGACCTCGGTCAGGCTCTCATACAGACTCTTTCCGCCTTGAATCGATGCTTTATCCTGCACCATCCCCAAGCGCTCCGCGCGCTGCTCCAGTTCCTTGATGCCGGAGGCACCCTTGCGCAATAGGGGCAGCACTTCGCTCACACCAAGTGTCGATGCCAACTTTTCCTGCGCCTGCGGCTTGCCCATTAGGTGGTGGGTCATGTAGTGGCTGATATCGAGCAGTGCCCGATGGGTATCCATCGCGCCAGTTTTGGTTTTGTGAATTTCAATACCAATGGACCTAAAAGCATTCATGGCACCCGGGTCGCGCCCGAACGTAGCGTTTTCCATCGTGTTACCGAGGGACTTCATACTGGAGTCCATCGAGCCAACCGATAGTCCTGACAGGCGCGCGGCGGCGTGCAGCTCCTGCAACTTCGTCGTGCTTAGGCCGAGATTGTCGGCCATGTTCGACAGGCTCATCGAGCTATCACCGAACTTCTTGGTCATCGCTGCCAGGCCAGCCGCCGAGCCCATGCCGGTGATGGCTGACAAGCTGGGCACCATCGATCGAAATAATTCAGAGCCCCGCTGTGCGGTTCGATTTACGGCCGTTAGATTACGCCGGAGGTTATTGGCCTTGCCCGCCATCTGATCAAACACACGGCTGGCTTTGTCGCGCGCCGTGATTTCAATATTGAACTTGTTGCTCATGCTGATACCCCCGTATCAAAAACGCGATCTGACTCTGGTTCACCCAGGTCCGCCAGATGTTTGTGGACATGCTGCTGCAGTGCCTCGATCACCGGGTCCGGCTCGATGCCCAGGTCGGCTGCAATCAGTGGCCCCACCCTGGTCGGCCAATTCAGCCACGCGTCACGGTATGTTCTGAATTCCTCAAAAAGGACGGCTTCCGCTTCCGGCATCGAAATCAAGGCTCCCGATTTGGTTTCGTATTCGAGCTGGCGGAGTAGTGCGAGATAGTTTTCCTTGCGCCGCTGCGCTTCGTCCAGGCTCCACGGCGCGCCCTCTTGCTCAATGATCCGGCTGGCGGCCTGGCTCGGGGTTTCCCCTTCCCCGATCTCAAGTACGGCTTGCTTTGGCTTGGCCTTCGCCCGCCGATATTTTTTTAGAAGTTCGTCTGATTTGGTGACGTCAACACTGCCGTCATCGGCAAACACAATCCATCCGCGTTTGCCCCACGCGCTCACTGACGCCGGCGTGACGCTGTGCCTTTTCGAAAAATCAACTTGGTTCATTCTCAAACCCTCAATCAATTAAGTAACTTTCGGCTCGTGTAGCTGGGGGAATATCGAGCTGCGCAATCCCCTCGATGTTTTAACCCCCAGGAGGGACCCATGAAGTTTTTATGGCCCCCACCACCACCATTGGAGGGTGTCGGTAATAGCGACACCCTGATCCCATCAAACGGTTACGCGCAGTGGGTCCTCTAGCGTGTCGGCGGTCGTGTACACGCTTGGGGATGGCACCTGAAGCATCAACCGCGCGCGGTCGCTAATGCCCGCCTGCGACAGCCGAGGGCGTTTAGGCTGCGCGTCATCCGGCCATTGCTCTTGGAATGCCGCGATCATGTGCTCGACGCTTTGGGCCAGATGAGCGCGGTCTTTCTGCGCCGATCTGAGTCCATCCAGAGCCGCTTGTGCATCTTTGATTGTCTGGATGAATGCCGCGTGATACTTCATGCATTCACGGTCCATGTTTGAATGCCCATCAATCAGCGCTGTGATGTGGTCCAAATCGCTTTGGCGGGCAGCTTCACGCCGCTGGCGCTTCGATTCTGCGTCTGCCGCCGTGGCAATTTCCCTGCGGCGTTCGGCATCCGCTACGGCGTGCGCTATCTCCGCGTCATGGTCATCCAATGCGGCCGGCTTGAGCTCCCCCGCAACAATCTTTGCGAGAATTCCCGATCGTTGGGCCTGAAGTGCTGCGACAGCTTGTTCCGCGTTTTTAAGACCGGCCGCGAGAGCTTGGGCGGTGGTTTGTGTTTGTGTCGTCATGGTGTTTTCCTCAGATGGTCTTGTTGATTTGTTTCAGTGCGGCTTGCAGGTTTGCCCGCCAGACTGATTCATTGATCCGCATGGGCGTTTCATCGCTCAGCGTCTTGTGGAAGCGGCTGGTTCCATTCACCGCTTTGAAAACTTCCACCGCTTCAGCGGGGCTGCAATTTCCCAGCATCAGTTGAACGGCCACCTTGGGTTGCCCTGCGCTGGCACCGGCATCCATAATTGCCTTGCAACGTGCGCGCTCAGTCAGTGCGGCTTGGGTTCGGATAATGTTCAAATTACTCACTTGGTTTTCCTCAAAATGGCTTGCCAAAATTGGCGGTTGTTTCGTGACGTCGGTTGCCGACCGGAATAAGCTGATTTCCCTCCATGTCGACATCGTCAAAGCCCAAAAGCGGCCAGGGTCGCTTCCTGCTCTTCTGATAGCTTTGGATTTTTGCCGCTACCCGCTACTTTTTCGCTGTAACCCGCATTCCCGCTATGTTTGGCGGTAGCGGGATCGTTTATTGGTATCGCTACTTTTTGCTTTTCCGCTACCTCTCCGCCTGGTAGCGGGTAGCGTTTGTTTTCACTGGTAGCGTGTGGCTGCTTTTTGTCGCTACCGCCTGAAACGGCTTGCTGTTGGGGTTTTTCGGCATTTGGTAGCGGGTAGCGGATAGAATCTGAAGGGGGCAGGTAGCGAGCGAAGGCCTCCGTGAATTGGGAACGATCAAATCCCTTTTTCACCGAGTCATAACCCACCTTCATATTTTTGGACTGGATGCCGTACCCTTTTAATTTCCTGCCAAGCTGTCGCGGTGACAGTGGCTTTCCGCGGCTGTACGTTGCCCACGGTTTTTCATCATCGCTGCATAGCTCCTGGATCAGGTCGGCAGTAGTGATCCGTGCGCGCCTGGTGATCTCGAACACATCGGAAATGTCTGTGAGAAGTTCTACGCCGGTGCTTTGGATCGCGCCTTCGTCGGCTTTGCCAGCAATAGCCAGCGCCGCTTGTCTGGCATGTTCCGGCCACGATCCGCCAGCAACATCAGCGATTGCTAGAAGCGGCTCCCAGTTATCCTGTGCCCGATCATTCAGGGCTTCTGGTAGGTCAGGCCGAGCAATCCGTACCGACTCCGAATAATCGACCATGAACCGCGCCAGCTTCGTCGCAATCCCATCAAACAAACCCGTCTCGGCATAGCGCAACCGATCGACCTGCTCATGGGGTAACTTGCGCCGCAATTCCAGGATGACGGCGCGATCCATTAGGGTGTCGGCAATGTGTCCGATCCCAGATAGTGCCTTGCATCCCCAAACGCTGAATTTGGTTGGCGTGAAGTCGTCGCCCACCACCCGGATCACATAGGCCGAATCGCGGGTATGTCCGGCATTCAGTAACCCGCGCAATTCCTCGTTATCCTTCAAGAGCGCGTCCGTTTCATCGATCAACAAAGTGGGTTGCCATGCGTCAATCGAACGAAACAGCGCTGCAGGGCTGATTGATGATGCGGTCATTGGTCTGCGGGATAGCTTGCCGATCAGGGTGAGCAATTGAGATTTGCCGCATCGTTTCTCCGGTGCGGTGATGACCGCCAAGGGTGCGACCTGGGCAACCTCTATAAACCAGGTGGATGCAATCCATAGCGCCGCCGCCGTCATGGTTTCCGGTTCGGCCACGATGAAGCGCCGGATCACGGCCACCACGTCATCCAGCAATTGTGCCGGGTCGATTGGATGTGGGTATGGCTCAATGTCGCCGTCATCATCCCGGGTGACGGTGGCATTCTTCCGTGCCGTTCTGACTTCGGCATCCAATACAGATGCGCGAACACCTAGGGCCTCGGCCTCCTTGGTACGTACCTGTTCATATTCAAGTGGTGGCAAATCCGCCAGCCTGATCACGGCATCTTGCAAGGTTTCCTGTGGCAAAACAGGATCAGGGAGTGTGAGGTTTTCACTCATGAGCCACCCCCATTCGTCCTCATCCACTGGCGCCAATCGTTCCAGTCGCTCAGGCTTTGTGGCATGTCGTCGCCCCATTGCGGAAACATCAGAGATGCCCCGGAAGTAATCGCGGCCGCGTTGGCTTTAGTCCGTCCGGGATTGCCATCAGTCAGTCGGTCATCGTCGCCAGCGATGACCAGGGGGAGATGCGGCCACTTGGCACGAGCATTCATCGCCACGGCCTGAAGGTTTCCAGCATCTATCGCGGCCATGATGAGTGCAGCCGGATCGAGTTCGGATAATGTCCGACCAGTTGCCCATCCTTCGCAAATGATTACCCTGCTCGGCTCCATGACATTGCCGCCAGCCGGAATGTAATTGCCGCGTTTGGCTCCGCCTGATAAAAGACGCTTGGAACCATCCGGCTGGATGAATTGGAGGCTCGCCAGTTTGTTGTCGAAACTCACAATCGGCAGAACAAGTGCACCGCGTGATTGCTTGGCTATACCGGCAGAAATACCCTTTTTCACCAAATACAGATGGGTGTCGCTTGCCAGTGTCGCTGGGGCAAAAATCGACTTAGCTCTGATTGCAGCCTGTTCGTGATTGTGACGTTCCAGTTCAGCGCGCTGGCGGCGAGCATCATCCATACGGTGGTGATGTTCTGCACGTTCGGCCGTGGTCATCAGGTGCTTTTGCTTGGCGCTCCATGTGTGACTGATCCCTTCGCGCCAATGCCCGAATGATCCGGCTGGAATGCCATCCAAGTGCAAACAGTACCAACCATCCTTTCTACTGTGTTTATCGCCTTCAACGTGATAGCGGTGAATTGCTCCGTCCGCTTCAATGTGAGAGGGCGGCACTATGCCTACCTCTGAAATTGCAGCGCGGAATTGTTCGATTGGGTTAGAATAGGTGCCGGTCTCCGAAGCCGAACCCCCGTCTGTGTGCCGGGGGTTTTTCATTGGCCAACCCCCAACAATGTGCGAATGTCATCGGTTCGCCAAGCAAGGCGGCCATTTATTCTGATTGGTCGGATGGGGCCGTTTTCGTGACAGGCCCACAAGCGCATGGTTTGTTCGGCACGGTTTAGATGGAATGCCGCTTCTTTTGTCGGAAGCGCTGCACGAGATTCTTGTGCAATTGGCGGGTATGAGAATGTTCGGGGGTGCATGGCTTGGTTCCTGTTTGTTGAAAACAGGAACAGAGTTACGCCCTACCGGAACCTTAGCCGGTTAGAGGTGAATCGGCCTTTGTCCAGAGTTTGCGCTCAAGCGTGCTGTACATAGCGAAATAGGCTTTATCGGAATTATCCGAGTCGATCTGGTAACGGGTTTGTGTGTCCATACTGGCCTGAAGTCCGGTAACTGATCCGTTTTCTAGCTGCTGCATAAACGCCTTGAAAGTTATCCCATCTCGACGAGCCCGGACCATGGCATCGACCAACTCTGCTTTGGCAATGTTCTCCCTTACTCCGCGCGGATTTTTCGCTAATTTACTCTGGCGCGCGGTAAATAAGGACTTATCGGCTCTCGTCACAATCATGAGCACACCCATTGGTGAGACGGGGCTCAACGTAGTGTACTTAGACTCCAGCAATCCAGATTCGACCATTTGCATTACCAGGTCAGACTCATCTACCGCAGCATTCAAAAGCACCGCAAGTGCGCGTGCTTCTTCGCTGATATAGGCAAAGTTTTCGGGTATCTGCCAGTCGATCCCTTTTGCCTTGAGCGCGGCTTGAATGCGCAGCATCTGCTTCTTTGTTTCATCACAGGGCACATTCATTCCACACCGCCAGCAACTACTCGAAACGAGCCTGGTTCAGTAGCCCGGTCAAACTCAACACCCGCCTGATCCAGCATCCATGCCTCAAACTTTTCAAGATGGAGCGCGAGCAAATCCAACGGCCTGACGGCGTAATGACGCTCAACCGTCGCACTTGGCTTGTGGCCCATGATCTGAGCGACGACTCCAGCGGGAAGCTCAAGCCACTCTGACAGGGATTTGAATGACCTTCGGAGTCCGTGCAGGGTTAGGCCATCAATACCGGCCACGGTGCACGCTGCTGTGTGCTGGTGGTTCGGTAACGAGATATGACGGGCAGCCGTGGTGGTCGATGCAAACACCCATTCGTTGCGACGTGGCAGCCTGGCGATCAGGTGGTGGACATACGGAGTCAGCGGTATGACGCGCGTTCCCTCCACCTTGTCGCGGATGGTCAAAGCCTTCCAAGTGGTTTCAACATCGACCCACTTGATCCCAAGAATTTCAGACGGTCGCGCTCCGGTCAGTAGCAGCGCCTGGAGATATGCAGACATAACCGGATTGCCCATGGTGCGGACCGCCTCAAACCATGCAGGAAGCTGTGTTTTTAACAGCGCATCTTGTTTTGCCGACGGTTCGCCAATTGCCTGCCGCGCCTTTTTTGTTTTGGCCGGGTTCGTCTGCCCGACTAACCGCTGATAGCGGTCATCTTCCATGCACCAATTCAGAAACGCCCGAAGCAGTCGCCAGCCAAGCCGGGCTGAGGTAGCGCGAATCTTTGCCTCATTCTCTGCCCATGCCGTTATTTTTTGAGGTGTCAGGTCAACAAGGCGATATTCCATCAGGGAGAACAAAACGCCCGGCGTGGTTGTGCCCTTGGTGCGGCCTGTAAAAGCTATGCCCCCGGCCTGTGCTGCTTTCCGGTGGTGGGTTCTGGATACTTCGCCCCATCCGTCGCCTTTTGATTTCTCAGCGACGTATTCCAACCATGCCTGACCGACGGTAACGGCTTCGGCTTCATGCTGGATGCGTTTCTCTTCTCGCTCTGTCCTGATTGCGTCATCTTTGGCGGCCGCTGCTTTTTTGACTTCGCGGGGATCTCGGCCGGCATCAATTACCGACTGGAGCTCGCGAGCCTTCTTGCGTGCATCATCGATCGACCACACTGCAGGTCTGCCGATCGTGATCCGCACCTTATTTCCGGCATAGGTCGACTGAAAGACAAATGACGGTTCGCCATTGGGCGTGACTCTCAACGCGAGCTGCTTTGTGTCGCTATCCCAGAGAAATGCCTGGGACTTTCCCTCTGTGCACTTGAATGCCGATATGCGTCCAGCAGTGAAGTTTACGCGTGCCATATTGCCCCTTAATTGGTTACATCGTCAGGATGTAACCTAGGATGTAACCAAATTTTCACAATTTATCGGAATATCAATCAACATGGCATCAGCGCAAAATTTCAATAAATGCCTGTTTCTGGTTGATTGTATGTTATTTTGCATATACCAATCAACACAGGCAAACGGTATAAATGGGCGACTCATAATCGATTGGTCGTAGGTTCAAGTCCTACTGGGCCCACCATTTTCTATTGTCGCGCTGAACCTCAGCGCGATGCTTCCGCCAAAATTCATGGTTTGGTGCCCCAGCGGCCCTTTGTGATTTCCCGCCTCAGCCCGCTGGGTTCCCCGAGCTCTATGAGTCTCGCTGAGAATATCCGGTTCAATAAATTGTTGGTCTGGGTTTCATTCATTACACTCACAAGCGGCTGACTAGAACTTTTTTGGGGCGACTGAGGACGAAAAGTGCGCACCACTTTTGACTCAGCCGCTCAAACACGGAGAAAACCCCGATGGAAAATGGCTATGCGCGCCCCCGATTTTTAGTCAACCTGACACTGACCGCCCTGATTTTGTTTGCGGCCGTGACCACCATCGCCTCGGCGGGGACACGTGGTCCTTTGGCCCCCGGTTTTAGCTGGGATCACGTGATTGGCATCAAGAACACCCAGAATATTCGTGTTGTGTATGGCATCAAGAATGATGTTTGGGAGGCGGGTGTCGGCAAGCCGCTTTTCTATGCCCGCGGTTTGTACGAAAGCTATGACGCGATGGGCATCGATTCGAAAAACGTGGATATGCACCTGGTGCTTCATGGTGCGGCAGGGTATTGGTTACTCAATGATGCGGCGTATAGTAAATACAAAGACACGCTGCTGGGTAACCCCAACAAGCATGTGATCAAGGGGTTGCTTGAAAAGGGCGCGCACATTGAAGCCTGTTATGAAACCCTGAAAGGGCATGGCTGGAAACCGGAAGACCTCCTGCCGGGGGTGACCGTGGTGCACGATGCCTATTCGCGTATTATTGACCTGCAACTGCGAGGATATGCATATATTCCATTCTTCTAAAACAGAGTTAACCCGATCTCGTCGTTTCATTCCGATCACATGCCGTTCCGCGCTGCCCAGGTTTGATTTGGGTCCGGTGGAAATGTACGTGACTCCCCGGAAAATTTGGATACGTAATCTGGCTCCACATGCTACTTTGCCGCTATGAAAACCCCGAAAAGAATCCAGCCCCTGATTGATGATGGCCTTGTAGACGAGGTGCTCCGCCCGTTGATGAGCGGTAAGGAAGCGGCCGTGTATATTGTGCGTTGCGGTGACGAGATCCGTTGCGCCAAGGTCTACAAGGAAGCATCACAGCGCAGCTTCAAACAGGCTGTGCATTATCAGGAAGGGCGCAAGGTGCGGAACAGTCGCCAGGCGCGTGCCATGGAAAAAGGCACCCGCTTCGGCCGCGATCAGCAAGAGGCGGCCTGGCAGAATGCCGAGGTCGATGCGCTGTATCGTCTGGCCGACGCAGGTGTGCGTGTGCCAAAGCCCTACGGCTGCTTTGATGGCGTGTTGCTGATGGAGCTGGTCACCGTTGAGGATGGTCAGGTCGCGCCGCTCTTGAACGATGTTGCTCTATCGTCAGAAGAGGCGATGGCGCAGCATGCCGTGCTCATGAATTATGTGGTGCGCATGCTGTGTGTCGGCTTGGTGCACGGTGATCTGTCGGAATTCAATGTGCTGGTGGATGAGGCCGGCCCGGTGATCATCGACCTGCCCCAGGCCGTGGATGCATCGGCGAACAACAATGCCCAATGGATGCTGGCACGGGATGTGGATCGCATCACTGCGTACTACGCCCTATACGCCCCGGCGCTGGAGGGGACTCAGTATGCCAAGGAAATCTGGGCGCTGTACGAGGATGGCGCATTGCTCCCGGACGTCGCGCTGACGGGCCTGTTCGTGGACAACACGCCAGACGCCGATGTGGACACAGTGCTTCGCGTGATCCAGGCGGCTCAGGAAGAAGAGGACGAACGCCGACAGCGTATGCAGGATGCTTAAGTCAGCGCATAGGACGCAATAACTGAAGGGCTTTGCGCCACTACGCAGTGGTGCCCCTAATTAATCTTTCCATAATCGATAGAGTCGCTCGATGTCCTGGGCCAGCACACTGAGGCTGAACACCCGGCTCATCTCCAGGCTCAATTGTCCTTCCAGGTAAAACTTCACGGTCGGCAGGCTGAACACGCCGGACTGTCCGCAGATCTCCGGTTGTTGTTCGCAGTCGACATACAGCCATTCGATTTCGGGAAAGGCGTCCGTTAGCAGCTGTTCTAGCTTGGGCTTGATGACCTGACAGACCCCGCACTGTTCGCCACCGAACAGGATAAGCACGGCAGGATGCGTACGCAGCGCATCATTAAAGGTGGAAATGTCTGAAGTGTTGAGCATTGTGCGGATTTCCCCGATTGGTTATGCCTCAATGACTGCCACCCGTGCAATCCAGTACACCGTCGCAGTGGTAGAAGTTTTGTTGTTCTTGATGCAGCGCCTTCATATCGATCAGCCAGTCACCGAGGCCGCCGTGTTGTACGGTGAAGTGATGGGTGTCGCCGGGGCCGAACTGCCGCCACCACTGGCTGCTTTTCAAGTAGATATCGAGGACGGGCAGTTTGGGATTATGTGTGGGATGCCAGAGGTAGTCGCCGCCCAGTTGATAGGGACTGGAAATCGCCGGCTGCGGTGCGGTCCACATATTGATCCGGATCGATAGCGGGTAGGCGATGAAGCCGATTGCGATGGCAAACAGCAGGGCATAGATGGGGCTATCGCTGCGTTTGGGTTCGGTGCGGCGCAAGATCGCCAGGATGATCGCGCCGCTGGCGATGGCCGCTCCGATCAGCACCACCCACGGCGGACCGTTGACGTAAAACGCTGACAGGGCGAAGTAGTTCTCGACGATGAAATAAAGCACGCCGAAGGCCATCGTGGCGGCGATCAGGCCGGTAACGGGTGTGACGCCGTTCAGATCGAAGCCTTTGGTGATTTTGCCCTCGGCATTGGCGGTCGCCAGACCCAGATCGGGACGCCGGGCGCTGATCGCCTCGGCAATCGGCATGTGTTCCAGGATGGGCAGGAATTTGGCGCGGGTCGGTCGCCAGATCGAATGGGGTGTTTGGGAGGCGGGTTGATTCGGGTCCAGCCACACCCAGGGCACCAATAGCCGCGTGTCTTTCTCTGCCCGCAGCGCGAGTCGCGTGGCCCGCAACTGCTGGGGGGTAAATTGCCAGGCGGCATGCTCGATTTCGCCCCAGCGGAGCGACCAGGATCTGCCAAAGATAAAGCCCAGCCAACCGCCCCCGTTGTCGAATTGGATGCCGAGGTCATCGATCCGTACGGTTTGCCGTCTCAGCGTTAGGACGGCGGGAACCAGTAATAACCCCAATAGAAGCCCTCCGATGAGGGCGGCGAGGTACTGAAATTTATCCCAACCGTCTGTGTCGGTGGTGGTGGCCGGATGCGTTTGTAGATAAAAAATAAGTGCTGAGATCGCCAAAAAGGCAAAGCTCAAGACAATCGCGACAATCAGGCTGCGCGTAAAGCGCTCAGGGTGTGCATAGCGATGAACGAGCGAGATGGGGCGCGTCTGCAAGGTATCAGCCTTCCTGTTTTGATACGAAATACTGCGCAGTATTACATGCCTAAGGGCGTGTGGCGTGGAACCACGGTGTCAGGATCGGGACGACGTCGATTTCCTCCTCTCCGCGCGTCAGGGCTTCAGTAGCGGGACGTAATCCGGAACAAAGTCGCCGCCCTGTGAGAACGGTTTGTCGGTATCGATCAGGGTGGGGGTGGTGCCCATGCCGTAGCTGAAATCGCCCTGTGTCGTATTGATCGGGCGATCGGTAATGACGTCGCCCAGTTGGTAGGGCCGTCCGTCCTGATGGGCGAAGCCCTCGCCCGGTTTCCGGAAATAGCGTAGTGCGAGCGGCGTTTCGGGGAAGACATCCTTGCCAAACACGTAGCGCTGAGTGACAACCACCTGTCGATAGCGCCGGGCGGCTTCCCGCGCCATGGTCTCGGTGGGGAGGAACAGTTCGGGGCGGATG
>JAGXHU010000083.1 GCA_024636015.1 Halothiobacillus sp. | reverse complement strand
GGTTGCTACCCTCTTAGCCTGGTATCCATAGAGCAGTGGAACCACCTGTTCCCATCCCGAACACAGAAGTGAAACGCTGCATCGCCGATGATAGTGTGGGGTCTCCCCATGTGAAAGTAGGTCAATGCCAGGCACCCAATTTAACCCCCCCGATGACTCATCGGGGGGGTTACTCTTGTCTGGAAAATATTTATATATTTAGGTGGGATTGCCTGGTGCTCGTGTTATTTCGTGCCGTTATGGGCCAGGTAGCGTGCAATGTCGGCAATTTCTGTAGTGCTAAGGTGTTTGGCGATGATTGCCATTGGGTCGCCGTCAACGACAGGGCGCGCGTCGGTTTGCCAGTGGTTCATTTGGGTGATGACATACTGCGCCGGCTGCTGGGCGATAGCGGGAATGAGCGGGGTGCCCGCCCCATTGACCCCATGGCAACTGAAGCAGGAGGGAATCTCGCGGCTCCAATCCCCCTGCTCCATTAGCTTGACCAGGTTGGGGTTATCGGCGGATGGCGGGGATAAGGTGCTTGGCTGCAAGCCGGGTTTCGCCGCATAAAAACCGGCCACGGCCTTCCTCTGTAGAAAAGTCAGGGTGTGACTATAGCGTTGCATTGCCCGGTTATGTCGAGCACCGCTTGCATAATCATTCATTTGGTCAAATAAGTAGGCTTTGCTCATCCCGGCGAGGCGCGGGTACCCCGCTGATAGATTGCCTTCGCCATTTTCGCCGTGACATACAGCGCACGCCGGGATGTGATGGAGTCCTTTTTCTGCAATAAGCTGACCTAGATTATCGCCAGGTTGCGCGTGGGCGTAGGGCCCAATCCAGAACATGGTTAAGGTCGTCGAACAAAGTAGCCAAACGTTGATCCGGCCCCGTGCCGTGGATGGTCGCCGGGGACTTGTTTGGGCTGAATCCATGATGGACTCCTGAGCAGTGGGATGTTTGTTGTATCGCTGATGTCCTTTCAGATCGTCAGGATGCGCAGTGGTGATTCGGGGTGAATTACCGTAAGGACTATGGTGAGACAAGAAAATGCGGGGGAGTTCTATGTTGGAGCGAATTTTCACCCCAACAGACGGGTCCTCTTACCGGGCTAGTGGGTTCTATGCATTTATTCCGAACAAATGACCGATGGCAGATGTTGCCGCCATGGCCAGCACACCCCAGATCAGTACCCGTGAGGCGCCGCGGATGAGCGAAGCACCGCCGGTCCAGGCTGCGAGTCCACCCAGAACCACCAGTGCGAGCAAGGTTGTGGTGATCACTGAACCGAACAACCAGGTGTTGGGTACGAAAATGGCGGTTAGCAGCGGTAAACCCGCTCCAACGGAGAATGCGGCGGCGGAAGAGCCTGCGGCCTGTAGGGGGCGTGCGCGTGAGATTTCGTGCAGGCCTAGTTCGTCGCGGGCATGCGCACCCAAGGCATCTTTCTCCATGAGTTCCTGCGCGACTTGGGCCGCCAACGTTTCGGTGAGTCCGCGCTCTACATAAATTGCAGTCAATTCGCCGAGCTCGAATTCATAGTTGTGTTCGATTTCATGGGCCTCCTGCGCCAGATCTGCCTGTTCGGTATCTTTTTGTGATTGTACCGAGACATATTCACCGGCAGCCATCGACATCGCTCCGGCTACAAGGCCCGCAATACCAGCGAGTACAATCGTATGATTGTTGGCGTTTGACGCGATGAAGCCCAGCATCAGACTGGATACGGAAACGATTCCATCGTTGGCGCCCATCACGGAGGCGCGTAGCCACGAGTTTCGGTTGATTCGGTGATGCTCGGCATGCAGGTCGAAGGTCTGGATTTCGCTAGTTGACATGGTTGTTACTCGGTGTGGTGTGAAAACATGGGGGCAATTCTAGGATAAATAGCGCGTTTTGACTGAGCCAATAATAAGTTCCGAACTTATATATTTTGCCATGCCACGCATTTGCGCCTGCATCGGTTGAATTTGATCGCGTTTGGCATGCCCGATCGCTGCACCTTTGCGGACTGATCGATGCCTTGGCGCTGGCGATTCTGCGCCAAGTATTTGATGATTGTATTTCAATGTAGCTACTGAGACTTTCCTGATGCGTTATGCGCTGGATGAACCCAATGAAATGTTGTGCCAGGCTCTGGGCGCGCGGATGGACGATGATCCTGCCGTGCAGCAGGCCTGCGCGCTGGCCGGGACAGTATGGGATGGAAATATCACACGGGCGCGCGGACCTCGGGCTGCATTGTTGCTTTTGGATATTGGCGCAGATAGAGACACGATTCTGGCCTGCATATTGGCGGATCCACGACTGCTTGGGAAGCTGGATACTCAGATTTTGACGAAGGATTATGGCGAGGTAGTGGCCGATCGCGTAAGTCAGTTGCAGCATTTGTTGCAGTTGGGGGAGCAGTACCGCAGCCACCAGCAAGCGGCTTGGCTGGAGCACTTGCGCCGTTTGCTACTGAGCTCAATCAGTGATGTTCGGGTGATGATGATTCAGTTGGTTCATCGTCTGGAGCGCTTGCGCGGTCTACCGTTCGAACCGGATATGGACAAACGCCGCGCGATCGCTGCCGAGACGCTCGATGTTTATGCGCCGATCGCGCATCGGCTCGGGCTTGGGCAGGTCAAATGGGAGTTGGAGGATCTGGCATTTCGACACCTTGAGCCCGAAACCTATAAACGTATTGCACATTTGCTTGATGAGCGTCGGGAGGAGCGCGAGGCTTATATCGCCGGTGTCCAGGAAATGCTTCAAAGGGCGCTATCCGAGGCGAATATTGATGCCCATATCTATGGGCGCCCGAAGCATATCTACAGCATCTGGGGCAAGATGAAGCGCAAACAGTTGGGGTTCGACGGTCTGTTCGACGTGCGTGCCTTGCGCATCGAAGTGAATACGATTGCGGATTGCTATGCGGCCTTAAGCGTTGTTCATCACCTGTTCACGGCGATCGAAAGTGAATACGACGACTACATTGCCCGCCCCAAGGACAATGGCTATCAATCGCTGCATACGGCGGTTCATGCCCTGGATGACAAGATTGTCGAGGTGCAGATTCGGACAGGAACGATGCACGAGCAGGCGGAACTCGGTATTGCGGCCCACTGGCGTTATAAGGAAGGGGGGGCGGCCTCGGAAGATGCGTTTACGCAGGAGCTGAATCGGTTGCGCCAGGCGCTGGCGACCGGGGCGCCGGCTCGGCCCGAGGTCGATCACGTCTATGTATTCACGCCTGAGGGAGACATCTTCCCCATGCCACCAGGATCGACAGTCCTCGACTATGCCTATCGTGTTCATACCTTGCTAGGGCACCGCTGCAAGGGTGCCAAGATCAATGGGCAGATCGTCCCCCTGAAAACTTGGTTGCAACAGGCCGATCGCATCGAGATTTTGACGCAATCTAACCCCGCACCCAACCGGGAGTGGGCACAGGTCAGCGCAGGGTATCTCCAGTCGGCGAGTGCCCGCGCCAAAGTGCGTAATTGGTTCCACAGACAGGAACAGTCCGCAGCCCGTCAATCGGGGGAGCTGCAGTGCGACCGGCTCTTTCGCCGACTGGGATTAAGTCGCGTCGAGCGGGCGGCGGTGGTTGCTTCCTTGGGTTTGAAAAGCGAAGAGGCTTTGTTTGAGGTGGTTGGTCTGCATCGAATCGATGCGACAACGCTGCTGAATGCTGCGCGTACAATTAGATCCCCTGAGCCGACCAAAGCTCAGGTGGGTATACCCGCTGCATTCAGTGGGGCGGTACTGCCCACTGCAGAGTTGGCGCTGGATGGTTTGAAGGCACAACCGGCCGGTTGTTGCCATCCGCAACCGGGTGAGCCGGTCATCGCATTCATCACGCGGGGGCAGGGGCTGAGCTTGCACAAGCCTGGATGCAGCAACATTCGGCATTTGCAGCAGGCCTACCCAGAGCGCATCTTGTCGGTGGATTGGCCCAGTGCGGGGCGGGGATGGGTGCATCAGCTCAAACTTGACCTGCTGATCGAAGATGTCCCGCGATTTTGGGCCGACCTCGGGCCGGTGTTGTCTCCCTTCAAGGCGCGGGTGATCGAGAGTCGAAGCCGGCATGAACGCAATACCGGTCTGACCGACTTGAACCTGATGCTGGAGTTGCCGGGAAACTTCGATAGCCGTGAGCTAATCAAGCGGCTGCAGCGGCTTCCGGCTGTTGAGTCGGTGCAGCGTCGAGCGGGCTAGGCCGGCTTTTAAACGTTAAACTGATTTGTTTTGTCCACCGGGTACGTTAAATTGCTGCCACTTTTATCCAGTCACGCAGGTAGATGTATGCTTCTGAAACTGTTTCCCCAACTGCCGCATTTTACGAGCCTGATGTGCATCTGACCGATATCACTATGTTCTGGGGGCCGGCGTCCGGCGGGGTTCGGCGCTATATTCTGGCTAAGCGGGCCTACTGTGCGTCGCACTCCGGTCTGCAGCATAGCCTGCTTGTGCCGGGCGCCACGGCAACCAATACGATGGACGGGGTGCTTTCCACATACACACGTCCGGCGCTGGAGCTGATCGGTGGCAAGGGCTACCGTTTCCCGCTACGCCTGCAGCCTTGGATCGATACCCTCAAGGAGATCCGTCCGGATGTAATCGAGGCGGGTGATCCCTATCGTTTGGCCTGGGCGGCCGTTCGTGCCGCCCGAGAACTGGATGTGCCCGTGATCGGTTTTTTCCACTCCGATCTGAGCCGAATGACTGCCTTGCGCTTTGGCAGTTGGACCCGCGAACCGGTTCGACGTTATATCCATCATCTCTACGGGCACTATGACTGGGTGTTTGCACCTAGCCAGATCATGGCTGAGCGACTGCGGGAACTCGGTTTGCCGAAGGTGACGGTGCAACCGCTGGGTGTGGATACGGTCATATTCACGCCGGAACGCCGTTCCATGTTGGTCCGTCGTGAGCTTGGGATTCCCGCCGAGGCACGGGTGCTGGTTTATGCCGGACGAAATGCCATCGAGAAAAATCTGTCCACCCTGTTCGAAACGGTGCGCCGCCTGGGTGCTCCCTATCATTTGCTGTTGATTGGTCCCGATATGCCGCGGGTGGCGGATATTCCGATGACGATCGTGGATTACGTCGCAGATACCGAGGTTTTGGCCGGTCTGCTGGCCAGCAGTGATGCCCTGGTTCATGCCGGAGATCAGGAAACCTTCGGCCTGGTGATCGCAGAAGGCATGGCAGCGGGCCTTGCCGTGATTGGTATCAACAGTTCGGCAGTACCGGAACTGGTTGATGACTCGGTGGGGGCGCTGGCTGAGCCCGGTAGTATCGACTCGTTTGTGGCTGCGGTTGAATCGGTCTTTGCGCGCGATCATGTTGCGCTGGGCCGCGCGGCGCGAGCGCGTGTCGTTCGTCACTTCGGTTGGACGGCGCGTTTCGGGCAGATGTTTGGCAAATTGACGCAATTGCAGCGCCAAGGCGTGATCGAAGAGCGTCCCTTGGAGTTGTTGCGGTGAGTTTGCCCCGTGCAAATGCGGCGCCGGCCGCGCTCGTGCTGCATGATGTGGCGCCTGAAACGCAGGCCCGCTGTGAGGCGCTGCTCGATGCACTCGCTCCTTGGATTACCCCGCGTGGCCCAATGCCGGTCACGCTACTCGTGGTGCCCCGTTACCATGGGGCAGAGGCCTTGAGTGCCTACCCGGCCTTTCGCACCTGGATCGATCGACGTCTGCTTCTGGGTGACGAAGTGGTTCTGCATGGCTATGCGCATGCCGATGATCGCCCTGTCACAGGGCTGAGTGACTGGATCGAGCGTCGTGTCTATACCTTGGAAGGCGAGTTCGCGCGTTTGAGCGCAAATGAAGCGGGTCAACTACTTGCGTCCGGTTTGCACGAGTTGTCCGCTTGCGGCTGGCAATCGTGCGGGTTCGTGGCACCCGCTTGGCTCACCAGCCCGGGAACGCGTGTGGCGCTGAACGAGTTGGGGTTTGACTGGTTTGCTACGCGGACCGGGTTATTTGATCTTAAGACGGGTCATGAAACGGCGGCCACGTCGTTGGTCTGGAGTGTTCGGGCAGCGTGGCGACGTCAGTTGTCCCAAATTTATAACCAGCGGCTACTTACAAAACTGTTGGGGCCGTCTCATCAGTCCACGCCTATTCGGCTGGGCCTTCACCCCGTGGACGTCGACTGGCCTCAGGCCGTGGCTTTCTGGCAGCAGGCATTGGCCCGGGTGCTCGAACAGCGATCCGGTACGACGAAGTCGGGGTTGGTAGCTTGGCGATGAATCGACATCGGCGTCGTCTGCGTTGGATGCTGTTGCTGGCAATCGTGGCGAGTCTCGCCGTGCCGTTGGTCTTGGGTGGTCGCAGCCTGTTGGTCGATCTGCCCAAGATTGCGCCGGGCTGGATCGCACTTCTGGTGGGGATGGTGCTGCTGGGTTGGGTGTTCAACAGTTTTCGACTTCGACTGCTGGCCGCAGGCATGGGCGGACAAGTCCCGCCACTCTGGAGTCTCGGGGCAGTTATTGCCACCGAATTTGCCGGTGCCGCTTCACCAGCGGGCGCAGGCGGGGCGCTGACTTATGTAGCCTTGCTCAAGCAGCGTGGTATTCGAACGGCGCATGCCGCAGCGATGTACGCCATCGACCACTTCATGGATGGCGTATTTTTCGTGGTGGCATTTCCCGTGGCACTGCTCTCGTTGGCCCTACATGGCGGATTCAGTGACCCGGCGTGGTTGCTGGCTGTGACGCTTACGCTTTTTGGGATCGGGGCCGGGCTGTTCTGGCTCTTGTTGCGCGAACACCGTCTTTTGATTCGACTCTTCGGTCGGGTTCTCCGGCCCTTTCATTTATCGGCGCACCGCCGCCGACGTCTGGCACGCTGGTTGATGCAGTTCCGTCAGGGGGTTCGATTGGTTTTGCAGTTGCCGCGCTGGCAGTTGCTGTTGCTGTTTATGTTCTGTGCTGGGCACTGGTTGCTGCGATACAGCATTCTGGCGGTCATTATCAGTTTCATTGGTGCTTCGGTGCCCTGGTCCTATCTGTTCGCGGTGCAGGGGGTGTTGTTGCTGTTCGGCCAGATCAGCTTCCTGCCCGGTGGTGCGGGCGGGGTGGAGCTGGGT
This sequence comes from Halothiobacillus sp., assembly GCA_024636015.1. Lineage (GTDB taxonomy): Bacteria > Pseudomonadota > Gammaproteobacteria > Halothiobacillales > Halothiobacillaceae > Halothiobacillus. The sequence continues at coordinate 17,793 of JAGXHU010000083.1, read as the reverse complement.
TATGCGGCGCTGCTGTCTCCGTTTCTTGATGCGGAGACGATTGGCTTGTCGCTGTTGCTCTGGCGAATAATGACTTATTACTTCTACCTGCTCGCCGGGTTGCCGGTATTCCTGGCCATGTTGGGCGATCGTGCCTGGCGATTGTTGTCACCGGGCGATAAGTAAGCTCCGGCATGTTCGTGCACCTCCGGATGATCGTGGCTGCGGTGTCAGCTGTCATGACTCGGTCATCAAATATTCACAAAAAATTCAAAAACTTTATTGATCGCAATCCTCCTAATTGAAGCTAAACACTATTTTCATTGTTTAGTTTTATGCTGATCCAAATTAGGGGGTTGTTATGTCTCTGAAGCCTGTATTCAAACAGTCTGCACTGCGTGTGGCGATGGTCGGCGTGATTGCCGGTTCTGCGTTGATGTCTGCCGGGCTTGCCCAGGCGGGTTCGGTATCCATCTTGGAGACGGGTTCGAGCTTGCTCTATCCTTTGTTCAACCTGTGGCAGCCGGTGTACACAAAGGAACATGCAAACGTTCAACTCACCACGGCCAGTACCGGTAGCGGTACCGGCCAGGCGCAGTCCATGCAAGGCCTGGCACAGATCGGCGCCTCGGATGCCTATCTGAGCGGCGCGCAAATGAAGCAGCATCCCGGCATGCTGAATATCCCGATGGCGATTTCCAGCCAGATGGTGAACTACAACGTACCGGGATTGAATGGCGATCATCTGAAACTGAGTGGTCCCGTTTTGGCGGACATCTACGCCGGCAAGGTCACCAAGTGGAACGATCCGGCCATTGCCAAGCTGAACCCGGGTGTGAAGCTGCCAGACCACAGCATTGTGGCCATTCACCGCACCGATGGCTCGGGCGATACCTTCATTTTCACGCAGTACCTGAGTGATTCGACGCCTTGGTGGTCGGACAAGTACAGCTATGGCACCTCAGTTAGCTGGGCACCAGTTCAGGGCAATATCGGTGCAGTGGGCAATCCCGGCATGGTCGATGCGCTGAAGAACAATCCCTACTCGGTGGCCTATATCGGTGTGAGCTTCAAGAAGCAAATCATGGAGGATCACTTGGGCGAAGCGCGCATCGAGAACAAGGCCGGGCATTTTGTGCTGCCCGAAATCCGCAATGTGAAGGCCGCTGCTGCCTCCATGGTGCCGAAAACCCCGGCCGATCAGCGGATCAGCCTGATTTTTGCGCCAGGTGCTGAAAGTTACCCGATCATCAACTATGAATATGCTCTGGTCGATAGCCATCAGCCGTCAAAGGAGATGAGTTCGTCATTGAAGAGTTTGTTGTCCTGGGCGATTTCCTCCAAAGGCGGGAATGCTGAGCATTTCATGAAGGCCGTTAACTTCGTGGCTCTGCCGCCGAGTGTGGTCAAGCAGTCCACCACGCAGATCGACAAGATCCACGCGTAATGACCTGTCCGGTCGAAACGACTTTGTGGTCGATCGGCGCGGGCAAGTATGGCGGGCATGTTCATCGTGATGTGCCCGTCCTTTTGCATTTCAGCGGCTGAACAAAGGGACGCCCTTTTTTCAGCCATGAGTGCCATCGGGCATTGATTGGTTCAGTTACAAGGTACATGCATGGTTCACGTTTTTTCTCGCTTCCGATTTCGCTGGGGTCTTGGGCTGATTGCCGGCCTGCTGCCGCTTTCCCTGCTGGTGATCGTGGTTTTCCTGCTGCACGCTGCGTGGCCAGCCATCACGTTTAATGGGCTCGGCTTCCTGATCCACAACAGCTGGAATCTGGGCAATATGTATGCAGACCCGGTGATGGTGCGTGGCCAGGAAGTGCTTCCCCGAGCGGATTATGGGGTGTTATTCCTTGTGGTGGGCACGCTGCTGACATCCCTGATTGCCCTGATATTGGCCGTGCCGTTCGGGATTCTTTCCGCCATTTTTCTGGCCGAAGGTTTGCGGGGTCCGGCGCGTACCCTTGGGTCTTTTCTGGTGGAACTGTTGGCCGCTGTACCGAGCGTGGTGTATGGCCTGTGGGGCTATCTCGTGCTGATCCCGTTGCTGGGGCGGCATGTCTATCCTTGGCTCGAGCAGTCACTGGGGACATTCGTGCCAATCTTTCATGGCCCGTCAGGCAGTGGCTATGGCCTGCTGACGGCCGGTATTCTGCTCGGGTTCATGGTGGTGCCGCTCATCGCCGCCAGTTTGCGCGATGCGCTGGTCGCTACCCCGTCTGCCCTGCGCGAAGCGGGCGCGAGCATGGGCGCGTCGCGCATGGAAATCGTCCGGCAGATCCTGCTGCCCGGGCAGCGCAATCTGATCATTGGTGTGACGGTGCTGGCCTTTGGCCGAGCCTTGGGGGAAACAATGGCGGTTCTGATGGTTAGTGGTAATGCGCTGAATAGCCTGCCTAAAAATATCTATGACCCGATTTCGACGATGGCCGCGTTTATTGCGTCACAACTCGATAGTGCGATGCAGGATCCCACCGGCATGGCGGTGCATGCCTTGGCCGAGATCGCCTTGCTGCTGATGGTCATCTCGGTGCTGGTCAACGGGGCAGCCCGCGGGGTGCTATGGCTGTCGGGGCATCGCACATGATTCCTGTCGCCCCGGTGACGCCGCATCGTCATGTCATCCATATGCGTCGTCGTGTGGCAGATGGCGTGATGTGGGGTGCCACGGCCCTGAGTTTTGCACTGCTGGGTTTTGTGCTGTTGCATATCCTAACTTATGTCTTTGTGCACGGTTATCCCGCACTCCATCTGAAGATATTCACGACGGATGCCCAGGGAATCGCCGGGGGGCTGCGCAATGCGATTGTCGGCTCACTACTGCTTTCCGGGCTGGCGCTCTTGATAGCCGTGCCCATCGGCGTGAGTGCTGGAGTTTATCTTTCGGAGCATGGGGGCGGACTGGCGGCGAAGGTCGCCCGGTTTTTGTCGGATGTGCTCGTTGGTGTGCCCTCGATTGTTCTGGGCTACTTCGGGTATATCACCATGGTGATCGGCTTCGGGTGGCGATTCTCTCTGCTGGCGGGATCGATCACCCTGGCCATCATGATGTTGCCGTATATTGCCCGAACTAGTGAGATGGCATTTCGTGCGGTGCCGGTCGCATTGCGTGAGTCCGCATACGCGCTGGGCAGCCCGGAGGGAAGTGTCGTCCGACGGATTCTGCTGCCATCGGCCCGGATTCCGGTTTTGACCGGTATCTTGATGGCGTTGGCCATTGCTTTGGGCGAAACAGCTCCGCTGCTCTACACCGCCGGATGGTCGAACTATCTCTGGAACGGCCATTTCACGCACGAAGGGGTCGGGTATCTCACCTATGTGATCTGGAGTTTTATCGGTGAGCCTTATGCCTCGGCGCACCAACTCGCCTATGCCGCAGCGCTGCTGATTACCCTGATGGTACTGGCCATTAATCTCAGTGCCCGCCTGTTGCTGGTGCGCTGGCGGGGTGTGGGGCGGTGATCGAATAGGCCCCGTCGGTACGACCGGTCTATGTCGATCGGCGCGTTTGGTGATTCACCGAAGTGAGTGCGGGGGAGGCTAGGGATCGATCAGGGCAGCCGTTTTGACCAGGGCAAAAACTCGCTGACCATTGACCAGCCCCAGTTGCTCGACCGAACGGTAGCTGAGTTCCGCGAGCAGCGGTTGTCCATCGGCCAGTTCGAGGAATACCACTGCTCGGCCAGCGCGGGGACCTGTCGTGTCGATGGCAATCGATGTGATGGTGCAGGCGAGCTGATTCAGCATGCTGATGCCTTCCTGGCATTGACGCGCAATGGCGACATCTCGCGCAAGTACGCGTAGCCGCGTGGTTTTTGAGCGCAGGCCATGAGGATTTGCATCCGAGCGGATGGCGTCGCTGTGCGCACTGACCCAGAACGTAAAGGCATCGGCTTGTTTCGATCGAAAGGGCACCAGGCCATCCGGCTCAATGGCGCCGATCGTCCCGTGCAATACCGATACCGGCCCCTCTTCCGTGAAGAGCGGCGAATCGACCCGGCTGGTCGCTTCGGCGAGGGTTTCAATCGAGGTGATACCCCCGTCGGCCATGAAGACAACCCGGTCCGCCAATCGCTCGACTTCAACGGGGGCATGGGTGATGTACAGGGTCGGGATCTGGTACTCGGCAACGACGGACTCGATCAGACCGAGCAGTTCGCTCTTGGCCTGCCAATCCAGGGCGGAGAGTGGCTCATCCATCATCAGCAATCGGGGACGCATCAGCAGTGCTCGTGCAATCGCTACGCGCTGACGTTCTCCCCCGGACAAATTGCCGGTGGGTCGTTCGAGCAAATCAGCGATGCCCACCCGGTCGATAATCTCTTCAAACCCCGGACCGTGTTGCCGATCCCTCGGCACACGCCGCCGCGCATAGTCCAGATTGCCCCGTACATTTTTGTGGGGCAACAGCGCAGCGCTCTGAAATACGAAGCCGATATCGCGTCGTTCGACGGGGAGGTATTTTTTACCGGTCTGCCAGACCTCGTCCTGAAAATTGAGCTGGCCGTGGGTACGTTTGTCCAGTCCCGACATCGCGCGTAGCAGGGTGGACTTGCCGGAACCGGAACGGCCGAACAAGACGGTTACGCCCTCACTGGCGAACGCGAACGGGGTCGAGTCCAGGGTGAAATTTGTGAGGGAAAGCTGCAGGTGACCGTGAATCATGGGCTAGTCCTGCCTGATTTGAAGGCTGCGATTGAGCGCGTAGACCAGCATCAGCACCAGCATCGAGAACAGCAGCATCAGCAGCGACAGGCTGTGGGCCGCTGCATATTCGTAGGATTCGACGTGATCGAAGATCGCAATGGACACGGTACGGGTCTGGCCTTCGATATTGCCGCCGACCATCAACACCACCCCAAATTCACCGACGGTATGTGCGAAGGTCAATACAGCGCCGACGATGAACCCCTGTCGGGCCAGCGGCACGATCACCGTGAAGAACCGGTCGAAAAACGATGCGCGCAGGGTACGGGCGGCATCCACGACCTGCCCCGGCAATGCTTCGAACGCGGCCATGATCGGCTGCACGGTAAACGGCAGGGAATAAATAACCGAGCCGATGATTAGGCCGGTCTTGTTGAACGTGAGCTGCCCCTCAAAACCGAAGTGTCGTAGAAACTGAGTGATTTCGCCGTTTGGATTGAGCGCGATGATGAGGTAGAACCCCAGCACGGTCGGGGGCAGGACTAGCGGCAGGGAGACCAGCGCCTCGAAAAAGATCCGGACGCGGGAGCGCATGTGGGCCAGCCACCAGGCAATGGGTGTGCCGATCAGCAGCAGGATCACCGTGCTGATACTGGCGACCTCCAGGGTCAGAAGTATCGGGTCGACATCCAGGGGGGAACCAAAAATCTGCATCGTTCAGTCGGCCTTCGGCTGCAAGGGGGGGATCGCAAAACAGCTTACGATAATTGCGGTAAAAGGGCGTGGCTCATGAGTCGGTATTGGCATTTTTCGGGATGGCATAGCCGTAGCCCTGGATGATCTTGGTCGCGGCCGGTGAGCGCAGATAGGTCAGGAAGCTCCGGGCTGTCGCGGCATGTTTTGTGTCCTTGATCATCACGGCAGCCTGCTCAATTGGTGGGTAGTCATTTTGCGGTGGTACCCAGTATTGCCCGATGTTCTTGGCAGGACTGGCCGGGTCCACGAGTTGGGACAAGGCCACAAAGCCCAGTTGGGCATTGCCGGTCATCACGAACTGGAAGGTCGCCGAGATGCTTTCGCCATCCACAATTTTCTTCTGTTTTTGCAGGTTCGGGTACACGCCTATCTTTTGCATTACCGCGACGGCAGCTGCGCCATACGGGGCGCTCTTGGGGTTGGCAATAGCCAGATGCGCAAAATCTGCCGCCTTGAGAATGCTGGCGTGGTTGGCCGTCACTGGCAGGGTCTTGCTATACAGCGCGATCGTACCTTGGGCATAGACAAATTTGTCCGTTGCCTTGCCGGCCTTGACGAGCAGCTCGGGGCGCCGGGTGTCGGCCGCCAGGAAAACGTCGAAGGGTGCGCCATTATTGATCTGGGCAAACAGCCCGCCCGTCGGGCCGAACGAGAACCGTACCTTGTTGCCGGTTTCCTTAGCCCAGGCCTGACCAATCTGCTCGGCGGCCTTGGTGAAATTGGCCGCCACCGCGACGGTGATGGTGTCAGCTTGCGCCGCGCTCAGGCTGGCGGCGAACAGAAAGGTTGTGCCGAGAACGGCTGCGGATAGCTTCTTCATGGTCAGGTTCCTCTTGAGCGTTTGGTTGGTTCGATGTTAAGTAAGGTACATATCGATGGGTCGTAAAAAACCGAGTGCGCCGTGCCCCGGTTTTGTTTTTAGCTGTCTACACCCAGGATAATCAAACTGGCCTTGATCAGGGCGCAGGCGGGTTCTCCTGCCTTCAACCCCAGCGATTCGGCGCCACCTTCGGTGATGATTGCAGTCAGGGTGTTGCCCCCGGCCAGCGCAATGACCACTTCACTATTCACGGCGCCTTCGGTCACGCGCTCGATCGTGCCGCAGAGCTGGTTGCGCGCCGACGTCTTGACCCTCTCGGTGGTGACTACCACGAAGCTGGATTTGATTAACGCATAGGCGGCTTGCCCCACGGTCAGGTTCATGCTGTCTGCGCTGCCGTTGGTGATGATGGCCACAAGTTCATCATTGCCCTGGATGCCGAGTACCACTTCCGCGTTGACGGCGCCGCGCTGGATCGATTTGATCGTGCCGGACAGGGTATTCCGTGCGCTTGTTTTCATGAACAGGCTCCTGATTACGTTGAGGTCACCGCTGATGTCGTGCTGATCAAACAGCGTCATCAACTGGGTTTGCATATGACCCAGACGTTTGAACGAGCTCACCAGTTGTATCCCGGCCGGCGAAAGCGTTGCCCCGCCACCGCCGGCTCCGCCATGCTGGGCCACTACAATTGGCACGCCGGCCAGATTGTTGATGGCATCCACGGCATCCCAGGCCGCCTTGTAGGTAATGCCGATCGCCTTTGCCGCTGCACTGATCGAGCCTTCCGCCTGAACGGCTTCCAGCAGTTTCAGGCGCCGATGCGAGATTTCTTGTTCGCCAAGGCGCAGGGCTAGCGGCACCACGAAATCACCAATATGTTTCTCACTATATATCGACATAATTTTCGGCTCAAGCATTTTGATTTTGTGAACAGTGTACCTGTCGGGTGGTTTCCTGCGGGGCAGGGTTACTGAGGACGCTCGTACGCTGCGCCCCCCTTGATCTGGGCAAAGGCGTCGAGCGCGCGTCGGCGGCTGGCGGCAAGGTCGACGATGGGCTCAGGGTAGGTGTCGCCCAATCGAATGCCCGCCTTGTTCAGAGCATCGTCCGACGCTTGCCAGGGTGCGAACAGGGTCTTGGTGTCCGCACGGGCGAGTTCGGGCAGCCACTGGCGGATGAAATCCCCTTGAGGGTCGAACTTTTCCGCCTGCAGGATCGGGTTGAAAATCCGGAAGAACGGTGCCGCATCGGCGCCCGTACCCGCGGTCCATTGCCAGCCGGCGGTGTTGCTGGCCAAGTCGGCATCGACCAGGGTATCCATGAACCAGGCGGCACCGTGACGCCAGTCGATCAACAGGTTCTTGGTCAGGAACGAGGCCACGATCATCCTTGCGCGATTATGCATCCAGCCGGTGGCCCACAGGGCCCGCATGGCCGCATCGACGACGGGGATGCCGGTTTCACCGCGCTGCCAGGCGCGAAGATCGTTGGGTGCATCGCGCCAGGGGAAGGCGGCAAAGCGGGGGTTGAGGGGTTCTGTTCCGGATTGCGGATCGTGGTACAGCAGAGAGGCACCGAATTCACGCCAGCCGAGTTCGCGCAGAAAATGTTCGACGCCGGGAACTTCGAGTGGGTGCGGGTAACGGGCAAACAGCGCGGCCGAAATCTGTCGCGGTGTTATTTCGCCAAATCGAAGATGGGGAGAGAGCCGGGATACGCCCTGCCCATCGAGGGCGTTGCGCCCTTCGGCGTACGATTCGATCTTTGGCAGAAAGGCCGCAAGGCATTCTCTGGCACCGTGTTCGCCCGGTTTCCAGTGTTCGGGGAAGGCGCGGTCCCAGGGAATCTCCGGTAGCAATCCCAGCGCTTCCAGTCGCGTGCTGGCGAGGCTTGGCGGAACCGGTGGCAGAGCATTCGGCAGCGGTGGCAGGGGCGGTACGTCGATCCCCGCTGTGATAAGCGCCTTCCAGTATGGAGTGAATACCCTGAAGGACTCTGCCTTGCGGTTCAATACCCGCCAGGGTTCATGCAGATAATTGCCCGGAAAAGATTGGGCATCAATGCCACCTGCTTTCAGCTGCGTCTTGATTACTTGATCCTGGTGAATGCCTGTCGGGTCGAACCGACGGTTCCAATACACCGAGGTCGCGCCCGTTGCCTGCAACATCGCCACGATTTCGGTTTCAGGGTTGCCTCGGCGCAGAATCAGCCGACTCCCTCGGGTTGCGAGATCCTCTGCGAGTACGCTCAGGCTGTGGTGAAGCCACCATCGAGCGGCCTCTCCCAGCTGGGCTGGTCCCTCATCCAGAATGTAAACGGGTATGATGCACTGGTCGTGTTCCGCCGCGTTGTCCAGTGCGGCCGAGAACGCGGGATGATCCGACAGGCGCAAGTCCTGACGGAACCAGACGATCGTCGTCATGGGCGATGGTTCCAATGGCAAAAGTATCAGTATGGCAGGCGGTTGCGTTTTTTTCGGCCGGCGCCGATTTCCCCGTATCAAATACTGCTCGATGGGTGTGTACCAACGTTGATCCCCGCTTTTGCAGAGGAGTGCTGATGAAAGGTTTGAGACGCGTTTATCCCACGACAAGTCATGGGTTGGGATTGATTCTGATGGTGTTTGGTATCGGCCTGTCGGGGTGTCAGGATCAGGCGACTCCGGCCAAAACGGATCCGACAGTGATTGTCCGCACCGCACCGATTCAGGCGGGGGCACTGGCGCAGCCGGATCTTACCGGAACTGTGGTGGCGCAGAACCAAAGCGCGTTGGGCTTCCAGGTTGGTGGGCGCATTGCGGCGCGCTTGGTGGAGCGCGGGGCGGTCGTGTCCGCGGGGGATGTTTTGGCGCGACTTGAACCTCAAGATCTGACCGCGCGGGTAGCCGCAAGCGAGGCGCAGTGGCATCAGATTGAGGCCCAGGTGCGTTTCGCACAACAAAACTATCAACGTCTTCAATCCCTGGTGGCCAAGAAGCTTGCGAGTCAGCAGGATTTCGATCAGGCCAGTAGCGTGCTCAAAGCCGCGCAAGCCGGTCAGAATGCCGCGCTCGCTCAGCTAGATCAGGCGCGCTTGGCCTTGGGGTACACCGAGCTAAAGGCGCCTTTCGATGGCACGGTTGTGGCGCTCCAGGCAGATCGGGGCGATGTGGTTTCCAGTGGGCAGCCCGTACTGACTCTTGCTGCCCAAGGGGCGCCCCAGGTGTTGGTGGATGTGCCCGCACAACGATTGGTCGATTTGCCGAAACAGGCGGAAGCCCAGGCCTTCGGCAGCGAGACATTCATCGCGGCCACCTACTTTTCGACGGAGGGCGTTGCTGATCCCCACACGCGGACCTGGGCGGTGCGCTACCAACTGGTTGACTCGGCACGCATCCGGTTGGGACAGACGGTCACCCTCCACTTCCCCGCGCAGCAAGCCATGAAAACGGTGCCTATCGGCGCCGTGCAGGGCGAGGGGCATCACGGTGAGATCTTCGTGGTTCGCGACGGCAAGGTGCACCGTACGCCTGTTACGGTGACTCGGCTTGAGTCCGATCGGGCGGTGATCGACACGCCGCTCCCGATCGGCACATTGGTCGTGGCGGTGGGGATCAATCGCCTGCACGACGGGGAGGCGGTGCGGGTGCAACCGGGGCTTGGCTCGTGAGTTTGTCCGGCTCTGGCCATTCTGGGTTTAACCTGTCGGCGCTGGCCGTTCGTGAACGCGCTGTGACCCTGTACTTCATCATTCTTGTCGCATTGGCGGGCGTTTATTCATTTGTATCTCTCGGGCGAGCGGAAGATCCGGTATTCACGCTCAAGGTGATGCTCGTTTCGGCTCAGTGGCCAGGAGCGACGGCCCAGGATATGCAGGATCAGGTGGCCGACCCGCTCGAAAAGGCGTTGCAGGACGTGCCTTATTTCGACAAGGTCGAGACCGTTTCCCGGCCGGGCAGCGTGTATATGCGTGTCTCCTTTCGCGAGGATACGCCGCCCGATCAGGTGCAGGCTGTTTACTACCAGGTGCGCAAGCATCTGGGCGATGTGGCGCCCAATCTCCCCGCCGGGGTGCAGGGGCCGTTTTTCAACGACGATTTCTCCGATGTGTATTTCACCCTCTATGCGCTGACCGCTCCCGGGCTGCCGCCGCGCGAACTGGCACGTGAGGCGGAGCGGTTGCGATCCGCGTCGTTGCTGATTCCTGGCGTGGCCAAGGCGCATATTCTGGGTGAAGAGCCGGAGCGGGTGTATGTCGATGTTGATCCGCACAAATTGCAGACCCTGGGCCTGTCGATGTCGCTTGTCCGTCAGGCCCTGGCGGCGCAGAACGCGGTGGCACCCGCCGGTCTGATCGAAACGGATGGGCCGCGTCTGTATCTACGGATCGATGCGGGCTACCGTCCGAATCAGTCGGGTATGATTTCGCGGATCGAGGACACGCCGCTGGCGGTGAATGGCCGGGTGATTCGGTTGGCGGATATCGCGATGGTGCGGCGGGGCTATGCCGATCCACCGAATTTTCTGATCGAGGATAACGGGACCCCGGCGATCATGGTCGGGGTGATCATGGGCAAGAACGTCAACGGGCAGGCCCTGGGTGAACGATTGAACCGGTTCGAGTCTGCAGAGCGACAGCGCCTACCGGTCGGCATCCATCTGGACAAGGTCACGGATCAGGCTAATGCAATTCGTTTGGCCGTGAATACCTTCCAGCTCAAGTTTTTCATCGCGCTCGGCGTTGTGATGCTGGTGGGCTTTCTCTCGCTGGGTTTGCGTGCTGGACTGGTCGTGGCATTGGCCGTGCCGTTGACGCTGAGCATCACCTTTGCGGTGATGCTTATGACCGGTAAGAACCTTGACCGGATCACCCTCGGTGCGCTGATTCTTTCATTGGGGTTGCTGGTCGACGACGCGATCATCGCCATCGAGATGATGCTGGTCAAATTGGAGGAGGGCTACAGTCGGACCGACGCGGCTGCCGCAGCCTGGCGGATTACCGCAGCGCCCATGCTGGTGGGGACGCTGATTACGGTGGTCGGTTTCGTGCCGATCGGTTTTGCTCAATCCAATGTCGGGGAATATGCCGGCAATATCTTCTGGATTCTCGCAATTTCCCTGCTGGCTTCCTGGTTGGTGGCGGTCGTGTTCACACCCTACCTCGGCGTGAAGTTCCTGCCGGCGGTAGTCCCGCATCCAGAAGGGGGTGCGGGCATGTACCAAACCCGATTCTATCGGGGGCTTCGGCGTGTTGTGACTTTCTGTGTTGATCGTCGGGGCTGGGTGGCGGCTGCCACTGTGTTGCTGTTCGTGGCGGCTGTGCTGATCATGGGCAAGGGTGTGGCCAAGCAGTTTTTCCCAAGTTCCGATCGGCCGGAACTGCTGGTCGACATCAACCTGCCCGAAGGCTCGTCATTCCAGGCGACCGAGCGGGTTGCCCATGCGGTGGCGCAGGCGCTGAAGGGCGCGCCGGAACTGACTTCCCTGTCGACCTATATCGGCCAGGGCGCACCGCGTTTCTTCCTGGCACTGAATCCCGAGCTGCCGGATCCGGCATTCGCCAAGATTATTGCCGTGGCCCATGACGCAGCCGGTCGCGATCGTCTTCAGGCGATGCTGCAGAAAAAGATCGACGCGGGCGCCTTTCCCGAAGCGCGCGTGCGCCCGCACCCGCTGCTTTACGGCCCGCCGGTGATCTGGCCGGTCCAGTTCCGGGTGATGGGGCCGAATATCGCCGAGCTTCGGCAGATTGGCGATCGGGTGCGCGCCATCATGGCGGAAGACCCCCATACCATCGACCCGCATCTCGCTTGGGGTGAGCAGGTGCCGGTATTGTTCCTGAAACTCGATCAGGCGCGGCTGGCGGCCTTGGGCTTGACCCCACAAGGAATTGCGGAGCAGACCCAGTTGCTGTTATCTGGCACGCCGGTAACGCAGCTGCGCGAGGATATTCGAACCGTGGCGCTGATGGTGCGTGGTTTGCCGTCCAAGGCACGAAAACTTTCCCAACTGGAAGCTTTGCCGATTCGGCTGGACAACGACCACACCGTGCCGCTCGGACAATTGGGTACGCTGGCGGTGCATTACGAGTATCCGGTGCTCGAACGCCTCAACCGCGACCCCTACATCAATGTGGACAGTGAAGTAACCGGGGCGCAGCCGCCGGATGTCACCAAGGCGATCTGGGGCAAGCTGGCTGATCTGCGTGCGCAGCTGCCCCTGGGCTACGAGCTCCAGATTGGCGGCTCTGTGGAGGAGTCGGCCAAGGCGCAGGCCTCCATCGCCAAGGTCATGCCCGTGATGGTCATGCTGATGCTGACACTGATCATGCTCATCATGCGTTCGTTCCCCGGTACGTTCATGGTGCTGTTGACCGCGCCGCTGGGGCTGATCGGTGCGGTGGCGGCTCTATCGATCTTCAATCAACCCATCGGGTTTGTGGCTTTGCTGGGCTTGATTGGCCTGGCCGGGATTCTGATGCGGAACACCCTGATTCTGGTTGGGCAGATCAATGAAAACGAACGTCAGGGGCTTGATAGGCGAACGGCCGTGATTGAGGCGACGATCCGCCGGGCACGCCCGGTGATATTGACCGCGCTGGCGGCGATGCTGGCTTTCATTCCGTTGACCGAAAGCACGTTCTGGGGACCGCTGGCCTATACCCTGATTGGCGGTATCTTCGGCGGAACCTTCCTGACGATCCTGTTCCTACCGGCGATGTATGCCCTGTGGTTTCGGGTGAAGCCGCTGGGCACGTAATCTGGGGTTTCTTTCGCCCGCCAACAAAAAAGCCCCTGATCAGGGGCTTTTGTATATTCACGTTCGGGCGTGCGCGTCGCCGCGCAAACCGGAGATTCGGCGCTTAGGCCTTGTGGTAGTCCCACACGATCTGGACTTCGTTCTTGGAGCCCATGATGACTGGCACGCGCTGGTGCAGTTTCTGTGGCTTGAGCGACATGATGCGATCAGGTCCGGTGATGGCCAGGCCGCCGGCCTGCTCGATGATCATCGCCATCGGGTTGGCTTCATACATCAGACGCAGTTTGCCGCCCCGTTCCCGGTGCTTGCTGTCGATCGGGTACATGAAAATACCGCCCCGAGTCAGGATGCGGTGGATTTCAGCGACCATAGATGCGACCCAACGCATGTTGAAGTCTTTGCCGCGCGGGCCATCCTTGCCGATCAGACATTCGTCGATATAGCGGGTGATCGGGGCATCCCAGAAGCGCTGGTTGGACATGTTGATGGCAAATTCGGCGGTATCTTCGGGGATCATGATGTTCGGATGCGTCAGCATGAACTCACCGATATCTTTGTCCAGCGTGAAGCCGTTCACACCATGACCGGTGGTCAGAATCATGATGGTAGACGGACCGTAGATGCAGTAGCCGGCCGTAACCTGCTCGGTACCTGGCAGGAGGAATGCCTGCTCGCTGGGGTTTGCGACGCCTTCGGGGGCATGCAGGACGGAGAAAATGGTGCCGACGGTCACGTTGACGTCGATGTTCGAGGAGCCATCCAGCGGGTCGTAGACACACAGATATTTGCCGCGCTGTGCCGTTGCGGGCAGATGGTATACATCATCCATTTCTTCTGAGGCCAGACCGGCAACCTGTCCACCCTGCATCAGGGTATTGGTGAAGACGTCGTTGGAGATGATATCCAGTTTCTTCTGGGTCTCGCCCTGGATGTTTTCGGATTCGGCCGAGCCGAGAATTCCGATCAGGTTGCCCTTGTTTACGTAGCTGGAGATCACTTTGCAGGCGCTGACGATGTCGTTCATCAACAGGGTGAAATCGCCGGATGCGCCTTTGTGCGCGCGCTGGCTTTTGATCAGAAAGTGGGTGAGGCTGGTGCCAATCTGCATGCTGAACTCCTTAAAAATGTAGGCAATCTTTTGTTTATATCAGTCGTGCATAATAGCCGCATGTCCGCCAACCCACAATCTTCAGCCCGAGACTGTATGCAGCACAACATCCTTTATGCTCAGTCCGGTGGTGTGACTGCCGTCATCAATGCCAGTGCCTGTGGCGTTATCGAAACAGCGGCCAGGCACCCCACCCACTTTGGCAAGGTCTTTGCGGCCCGCGACGGCATATTGGGGATACTGCGGGAAGAGTTGTATGACCTTTCCCTGGAAGACCCTGCCGAGCTGGCGGCACTCCGGCATACGCCGGGCGGTGCTTTCGGTTCGTGTCGAGCCGATCTGGGGACGCCTGAATCGCACCCGGAACAATACACTCGACTGATCGAGGTGCTGCGCGCACATGATATCGGGACATTCATTTATAACGGTGGCGGCGGTTCGATGTTGACGGCGGCCAAGATCGCCCATTTTGCGCGCGATCGGGGGTTGGATCTGACGGTGATCGGCATTCCGAAGACGATCGACAATGATCTGCCGCAAACCGATACGAGCCCCGGTTTTGGTTCTGCCGCAAAGTACATCGCAACCAGCGTCCGTGAGGTTTCCAGGGATTTATCCGCCATGGCCGGCACCTCGACCAAGGTCTTTGTTCTGGAAGTCATGGGGCGTCATGCAGGTTGGCTGGCGGCAGCAGCCGGTCTGGCGTTCGACGCAGAGGACACCCCTTTGCTACTCCTGTTTGCCGAAGTGCCATTTAATGAGAATGATTTCTCCAAAGCCTTGCAGGGCGGTGTGAACCGCCATGGTTGGTGCATCGTGGTGGCGGCCGAGGGTCTATTGTGCACCGATAGAATTTTTTGCGCACAGGCCCAGCAAAGTGGGGTGTTCGGGCATGAGCAGCTGGGTGGTTTGGCGCCGAAACTGGCAGGGCTTAGTCGCCGCTTGGGGTTCAAGACGCATTGGGCTGTTTCCGATTACTTTCAGCGTTCCGCCCGTCATCTCGCTTCGCGCGTGGATGTGGATCAAGCCTATGCCTGTGGCGCGGAGGCGGTGACCTATGCCCTGCAAGGGAAGACCGATGTGATGATTGCCATCCGCCGCACCTCGGACGAGCCCTACCTCTGGACACTCGAGGGGATGCCGCTCGACGATGTGGCGGACATCGAACTACCTGTGCCCAGAACGTTTATCCGTGCCGATGGTTATGGTATTACTGAGTCAGCCCGGCGATACATGTTGCCGCTGATTCAGGGTGAGGACATCCCCCCGTTCCGGGATGGTTTGCCGGTATTTGCCGCATTGCAACTGAATTTGGTCGAACAGAAATTGCCGTTGTGGTCGGGGTCTCTGGCTTGAGTGTTCCGTGTCGTATCTGGGCTGTACGTGTCTTCCGATAACGAACTGGGATTGGATGTCACTATGGCCGGTGGGATATCCGAATCTGTTGGTTGGCCACTTCGGCTTGCCCACTTCACCTATCCCTCGTTATGCTAGTCCCCTTTCATTTCGTATTCAGGGAAGATTGCACGCCGTGAGTGAGTCAGACGTCATTATTTCGACCCGAAGTCCGCGCGTCATCGACAAGATCATTGCGCGCCATTTCGAGATTCGCGGCTATTTTTGGCTGATCCCAGAGGGGCAGGAAAGCTTTCAGGCGGCGGTCGCCATGGTGGGCAATGATCCTGTTCGGCGGGTTTTCCTGATCGACCAACCTGGCGTTATTTCATTGCGCCATTTGCAAGCCGCCGAACAGATCAAGGTCCAGGCGGTAATCGACCAACTGGTCTCCTGGTTCTATGTGCCCCGTCTTTAGGCGACCACCGAGGATGGTGACAGCTATTTTGAGATTCCCTACCCGGAATGCATCGATCGTCTGCAGCGTCGCAATGTGTTTAGGGTGGGAATACCCCCGGATGTGCCGACGCGGGCTGAGTTTTTTCAGCCGACCACGAGCACGGTTTGGGTGGGGCGGATCAATGACCTGTCCGCAGGGGGGTGTTCAATCGTGATTCGCCCGGATCAGGCTCTGGGTTTGGACATGGGGGTCGTGTTGCCGCAGGCGAAAATTTCCATTGACGGTTTTGTCGATCTGACTGTGGATTTGGTCATTCGAAATCAGCGGATTATTTCCGATGCCGAGTGGGTTTTCGGTGCCGAATTTGCCGAGTTGCCGGCATTGAGCGCGCAGCAGCTTGATCGCGCGGTCATGCAGTTGCAGCGGCTGATGATCGGGTAGTTGACGGGTTTTGCCGTCCGCGCTTTGTGCTTAGCCGATGGGACTGGTCGTGATGGTTGTACCCAGAATCCTGCGCTCGCCCGGCGCCACGGAAACAGTGTCATCTGCGGCATTGACTGCCTCCACGCACACCATGTCACGTGATTCCTCTGGGCGCATGCCGGAGGGTACCCGGTCATCCGGATTCCACACCACGGTTGAGAAGCTCCCGTCCTTGCCGACAAGAATGCGGCGATCC
This sequence comes from Halothiobacillus sp., assembly GCA_024636015.1. Lineage (GTDB taxonomy): Bacteria > Pseudomonadota > Gammaproteobacteria > Halothiobacillales > Halothiobacillaceae > Halothiobacillus. Next base: position 1,263 of record JAGXHU010000083.1, on the reverse strand, counting down.
AACTCGATGTCCTCGATCTCTACCGGGTGGTTGGTGCCGAAGTAGATCCGATCCACGGCGCCATTGATCGTGATCATGTCGTCCTGGTAGGTCCGGGCAAATCCTTTGAGTTTGTCGAGGTAATAGGTGGCCTCTAGACCACGGATGACAACGCTACGCACGTCAGCCACTTTCAGGTAGGTGTGCAGACCCTGGGTGATGCTGAATGACTTGGGTCCGGTGTTGTGCGTCACGAGCTGGATGCGCAATTGTGCGCCGATGTGCATGATGGCATCGAGTTCGAACGGGTACGGCCACAGGGAAAGCGTTTCCGGGCTGTCCGTGAAGCGCCAGTGCAGGCTGACGGAGTGGTCCGGGGCCGTATGGACGCTTATGAGTCGCCAGTCACGCGTGCGCACAAAGCCATGTGCCATCGTCAGGGTGGGATGGTCGCCAAACCAGGGCCAGCAGATGGGCACACCGCCCCGGATGGATTTTCCCGTTTCGTACAGGGGTTCCTCGGCGCGCCATACGACAGGAACACTCTCCTGAGCGGGTTGCCACTCGACGATTTGTGCACCCTGCACGGCGACCATGGCTCGGGCGGCGGGTGTGTCGATTTTGACGACGATCAGCTCGCCGATTTTGACGAACTCAACGCCCGTACATCCGGCAAACTGCTGATTCAAACGTTCGATCGTGACCATGTGCTATCCCTGCATTGTGGGCGTGGTTAATTTCAGGTGCGAACAACGCTGTTCGTATCGTTACCGAATGGTGTTGGGATATAGGCATCGGCTTGATCGTCGTTTTCCCAGCGGCTGCCGTCGATCAGGTAGCGGAATTGGAAGGTCTGGTCGGTCGGCAGATCTACGGTCACGCTGAATGATCCATCGGATTTCCCTTTCAGATACAGGCTTTCCTTGGACCAGTCGTTGAAGTCCCCGACGAGTGCAACCGTTTTGGCTTCGGTGCTCATTGGAGGGGGGAGGGTGAAGGTGACTTTACAGACGGGGCGGGTTTTAAGGGATTTCTTGACCAGTGCCATGATGTTGCTCCTCGAACGATAGCCAGAACCAGATTTAAGACGACTCCACCTTTTTAAACTTCTTGTTTGACAGGATCATCACAAATAAAAATGTTTAAGGAACGTCTGATCAAATCAGCCGCATGAGCCCATACCCATATTTTGCTCATTTTTCGACGTCCCTTTTCATGAATCCGACATCAAAGATGTCGCAATCATCTTTGTTTGCGCTCTTTTCGGCTTGTTTTGGCCGAGTT
>JAGXHU010000082.1 GCA_024636015.1 Halothiobacillus sp. | reverse complement strand
CGGCAGCGTCAGATGTGTATAAGAGACAGGCTCTATATCCGGCGGGGACGGCCAGTGCGGACAGGTCGGCGAGATTGACGAAGTTCGTATAGTGACCGAGTTCGGAGTTGCGTTGGATTGGCTCAGCCAGAACATCCGCGATACGTGGGAATGTGGGGGAGGTTGGGACAACCAGGGCATCAAACGGCGCCAGGGCCTCATGAATCTGGCGAACAAGCGCCGCGCGTTGATATTCGGCCTTGAAGGTGTCCACGGCGGAATAGTTTTGCCCGGAGAGGATGATTTTGCGCACCACCGGGTGAATGGCATCACTATGATCCTGGACGAAGGACTCGATGGCGGCGAGTCGTTCGGCGACCCAGGGGCCGCCATAAAGCAGGGGGGCGAGGGCCAGGAATGGGGTGGGATCGATTTCGGTCAGGAGAATGCCACGACTCGCCTGCGCCTCTCGCCACTGCGCCCAGGCTTGGGCCTGCGTCGAATCACCGAACCAGTCGAGCGGCTTGAAGGCGGCCAGTTTGACCGGCCCGGTGCGTGACGGGCGGAATGCTGGCATTTCACGGGCGTAGGGATCGGCGGAATCGTATTGACCCGCCACGGCGAGTACACGCTCTGCATCCGAGATGCTGGCGGCGAAAATCGAAACACAATCCAGAGTCCGGCAGGCGGGCAGTACGCCCGAGGTGCTGATCAGGCCCCGGGTTGGCTTCAGGCCCACCAGGTTGTTGAATCCGGCAGGCACTCGGCCCGAACCGGCCGTATCCGTCCCCAGGGAAAAGGCGACGGCGCCCTTTGCCACGGCCACCGCCGAACCCGAACTTGAGCCGCCGGTGATGTAGTCCGGATTGAACGGGTTGGTGGGAATGCCATAGGGGGTACGGGTACCGTTGAGGCCGGTGGCAAACTGATCGAGATTGGTCTTGCCCAGGCAGATCGCACCGGCAGCCCGTAATTGCGCCACCACAAAGGCATCGCTCGTCGGCAGGTGGGCAAACGTTGGGCAACCGGCAGTTGTCGGCATGCCCGCGACGTCGATATTGTCCTTGACGGCGAAGGGGATGCCGAACAGCGGTTGAGTTGCCGGATCGCGGGTCAGTAATTCCGTGATTTGCGTCTGGAGATCGGCGACCGACGCAAGATGAATCCATTCATTGGCTCCCCCCGATTTGTGGGCAGTCAGAAGTGTCTTCTGGCGGAGCAGGAGTGTTTCGGCCGCAGCGTCGGCACGCTGCCACAGGCTACGCCACTGATCGATGGTGTCCGGTTCATTCGCAAACATCTCGCACGTCCTTCTTGTATTTCATCTGGTATACAAGATGAATGCGAAAAGAGTGCCAATTCTGTTTTTACATATTAATTAGTTAAATATCATAGTGATATGTGGTTTCTAATACTTGGTCATCGCCCTGCTGCGCACCAATAATGGGCAAAATGGCAAGGTTTTGTTTTGAGCTGGTGCGCTTGAAGTATCCGGTAACGATCTCTGAATGAATGCTTTGGGTTATATCTATTCCTGACACATGGACGCCATCCGGGCGGTCTATATTTGATTCAGGAGAGCGGTATCGGTGCGGGGCGTATTTGGTGCCTTGTATTGGTGCATACTGATTTTAAAAGCGAACCGATATGGGGCATCTTTGTTTCTGGTAATTTTATCTTTGGAATAAGACCCTGTTTTTCATGATCTTGGTTTTTTTGTGATGGCTGGCTCGGCTCTTGCATTTGATAAAATAAATGAACAAAAATTGAATTGCCGACAAGTAATAGTGAGTAGACATGGATAAATTCAGTAGTTCTCCCGATGCTTCTCGTCTGTTCGATGAAATGTATGGTTTTGATGGTGCGGTTCGTGCCGAATATCAGGCCATTGCACAGCAACTCTTAACCTTGCCGCCGGAGACACTGACCCAGAAGCAGCGCGATGCGGAATTATTGTTTCGTCGAATGGGGATTACCTTTGCCGTCTATGGTGCCAACTCGAGTGAAGAGCGGCTGATCCCGTTTGATATCGCGCCCCGTGTGTTCGGCGCTGCCGAATGGAAGCGACTGGAATTGGGGTTGAAGCAGCGCGTCCGCGCACTGAATGCCTTCCTGCATGATATTTATCACGATCATGAAATCATCAAGGCGGGCGTGATTCCGGCCGCCCAGGTGTTGGGCAACAGCATGTATCAGCCCGCTATGCAGGGTGTGGATCTCCCGAATCAGGTTTATGCCCAAATCGCGGGCATCGATCTTGTTCGGGTTTCCGAGAACGATTTTTACGTGCTGGAAGATAATCTCCGCACGCCCTCTGGTGTGTCCTACATGCTGGAAAACCGCAATACGATGATGCGGTTGTTTCCCAGTCTGTTTTCTGCGCACACGGTCGCGCCCGTGGAGCACTATCCGCAGCTGTTGCTCGAAACCTTGCGTGAATCGGCGCCGGAATATATCGATGACCCGGTGATCGTCGTGCTGACGCCGGGTGCCTTCAACAGCGCCTATTTCGAGCACGCCTTCCTGGCGAGTCAGATGGGCGTGGAACTGGTGGAAGGCAAGGATCTTTTCGTCAGTGCCAACAAAGTCTATATGCGCACTACGCAGGGGCCGCAGCAGGTCCATGTTATCTATCGGCGCGTTGATGACGAGTACCTGGATCCGATGGCCTTCCGGCCCGATTCAATGCTCGGTGTGCCCGGCCTTTTTGAGGCCTACCGGCAGGGTGGCGTTGCGCTCACCAATGGGGTGGGGACTGGCATTGCCGACGATAAATCCACCGATCTGTTCGTGCCGGAGATGATTGAGTTCTATCTGGGCGAAAAACCTTTGCTCTCGAATGTGCCTACCTGGCGGCTCGATCAGCCGGAGGATCTCAAGTATGTTCTGGCGCATCTGCCCGAACTGGTGGTCAAGGAGGTTCAGGGTTCCGGGGGGTATGGCATGTTGGTTGGCCCGACCAGCACGCCAGCGGAAATCGCCGCCTATCGCGAACGACTGTTGGCGGATCCGGCAAAGTTCATCGCCCAGCCGACGCTGGCGCTATCTACGTGTCCCACTCTGGTCGAAGCGGGCGTGGCACCCCGCCATGTCGATCTGCGCCCATTCGTACTCTCCGGTAAGGAAATCCGGCTGGCGCCCGGCGGTTTGACGCGGGTGGCCCTCACCGAGGGGTCGTTGGTCGTCAATTCCTCTCAGGGCGGCGGAACTAAAGACACTTGGGTTTTGGAGGGTTAGAGCATGCTGTCACGTACCGCTGATCACTTATTCTGGATGGCGCGCTATATCGAACGCGCCGAAAATACAGCACGGGTTCTGGATGTGGCGCACCGCTCAGCCTTGTTGCCGGACGATAATGACGGGATTGATGCCCGCTTGTGGTACGCCCCGCTGAACATCTGCGGTTCAGCCGATGGTTATGAAGAAAAGTATGGGGTGGTCGAGTCAGCCAAGGTGACCCATTACATGGCGCTGGATCCCGAAAACCATTCCAGCATCTACTCCAGCCTGATGCTAGCGCGTGAAAATGCACGCGCGGTGCGCGGGGCGATCACCTCGGAAATGTGGGAAATCATCAACAGTATGTGGCTGGATTTGAGGCGGATGCTGCCCAATCTGGATCAGTTTCGACTGGAGGGTTTCTTTGATTGGGTCAAGGAGCGCTCGCACCTGTTCCGCGGTGTGACGCTGGGTACCATTCTCAAGGATGACGCGCTGTACTTCATCCGGCTGGGTACCTTTCTCGAGCGAGCGGACAATACCGCCCGGATTCTGGATGTGAAATACCACATTCTGCTGCCCAGTGTGCAGGATGTGGGCGGTGCGGCCGATTACTATCAATGGGGCGCCTTGTTGAATTCGGTGAGTGCGCTGGAGGCCTATCGCAAGATCTACCGGGTCAGCATCAGCCCGATGCGGGTTGCTGAATTGCTGATCCTGCGGGCCGACATGCCGCGATCGCTGCATGCCTGCCTGAACGAGGTAGATGCCACGCTGGAGGTGATCAATGGAACGACTGGTCTGGAGGCACGGCGATTGGCGGGCGAACTGCATGCCGCTCTACATTTCACGCGCATTGAGGATGTGTTCAACCACGGTTTACACGAGTATCTGACGGATTTTCTGGATCGAACGCAGGCGTTGAGTAGCGAAATCAACCACGCCTATCTTTCGATGAAAGATGATTTATCCAGCACAATTCGACCCGATCGCTTTCAATTGCAAATACAATAAGCATCTTTCGGGTTTGTGAAGGAATGACGATGACTTATTGCGTGGCACTGAAACTGAATGCGGGCCTGGTGTTTGCATCGGACTCCCGGACGAATGCCGGTGTGGATCAGATCGCTAGCTTCAAGAAAATGCGTACCTTCAGAAATCCGGGGGATCGGGTGATCGTTATTCTGAGTTCGGGGAATCTGTCGGTGACCCAGAATGCGACCAATCTGGTGGAGCAGCAGGGGCGTCAGGCTGATAAGAGCAATATATGGAACGTGCCGTCCATGTTCGATGTGGCCGGATTGCTGGGTGGATGCCTGCGCGAGGTTACCCACCGGGATCGCCCGCATCTGCAGGCCAGCAATATTGATGTGGGCGCGACCTTCATTGTGGGCGGGCAGATCGCTGGTGAAGCGCCGAGACTTTTCATGGTGTATTCCGAAGGAAATTTCATTGAGGCCTCGGACAACACGCCCTTCTTTCAGATCGGCGAGACCAAGTACGGCAAACCGATCATCGATCGCATGATCCGTCCGGAAACCTCGTTGAATGAGGCCATCAAGTGTGTGCTGGTCTCATTTGATTCCACGATGCGCAGCAATGTGTCCGTCGGTATGCCGATCGATATCATCTGTTATGACACCAATAGCCTTGAGCTGGGTACGGAGCAGAGCCTCGCGGAAGGCGACGAGTATTTCAGCCAGATCAGCAGCCTGTGGAGTGAAGGTTTGCGCGGCGTGTTCGCCAGCCTGCCCGAGCCCCACTGGGTTTGCCCAGCGGTTCATGATCCGTCCACCGATATTTCACCTCCCATCACCGAGCCGCCCATATCATGACTATACGTGTCGCGCTGCATCACAAAACGCTTTATCAATTCGATCGCAGGGTGACACTATCTCCTCATAAGATCCGGCTTAAACCCGCCGCTCATGCCCGTACACCGATCTTGAGTTACTCCCTGCAGGTGCAGCCGGCTCAGCATTTCATCAATTGGCAGCAGGATGTCCAGGGCAACTTCATTGCCCGGCTTACCTTTCCCGAACCCGCCACTTCGCTGGAAGTCACGGTGGATCTGATTGCGGACATGACCGTCATCAATCCCTTCGACTTTTTTCTCGAGCCCTACGCAGAGCAATATCCCTTTGTCTATCCGAAGGAGCTGGCCCTTGAGCTGGCACCGTACCTCGTTCCCGCTGCGGTTGGACCGAAGTTCGATGCCTGGCTCAAGGCGTTCCGGCAGGCGCTACCCACCAAACTCAATACCAACGATTTTCTGGTTCTGATCAATCAGAAAGTGCAGTCCTCCGTGAGTTACCTCATTCGGATGGAACCCGGGGTACAGGCACCGGAAGAAACGCTTGCCAAGGGCTCCGGCTCTTGCCGCGACAGTGCCTGGCTGTTGGTTCAGTTGATGCGGCGCATGGGCATTGCGGCCCGTTTCGTTTCCGGTTATCTGATTCAACTGGCGGCCGATGAAAAGCCGCTGGATGGCCCGGCCGGTCCGTCGGCCGACTTCACGGATCTGCATGCCTGGTGCGAGGCCTTCATCCCCGGTGCCGGCTGGGTTGGGCTGGATGCGACTTCGGGTTTATTGGCCGGTGAAGGACATATTCCCCTGGTTGCTGCGCCACAACCGGCCTCCGCATCCCCCATATCTGGGTTGACCGATTTCTGCGAATCAGAACTCACCGTCGAGATGACCGTGACTCGGGTTCATGAAGATCCGCGGGTGACCAAACCCTATTCCGATTTGCAGTGGCAGGCGGTTCAGGTACTCGGCCGCCAGGTGGATACCGAATTGAAAGCCGGTAATGTCCGGCTGACGCAAGGCGGCGAGCCGACCTTCGTCTCCATCGATGATATGGAGAGCCCCCAGTGGAATATTGCGGCGTTGGGCGCACACAAGTGGACACTGGCCAATGATCTGATGCAGCGTTTAAAGCGGCGTTTTGCGCCGGGTGGCCTGCTGCATTTCGGCCAGGGCAAGTGGTATCCCGGCGAACCCCTCCCGCGCTGGGCGTTATCCATCTACTGGCGGGAAGACGGTGCGCCCGTCTGGCGCGATCCGACCTTGTTGGTCGACCAACCCGATCCCAGTCCTGCCTTGTTGTCCGCCAAGACGTTGGCATCGTTTGGCCACCTGCTGGCCGAACAGCTCCATCTCGATCCCGGTTACCTGATTACGGCGTACGAGGATCCGTGGTTGGCTGTTGATGCCGAGAGTCGTCAGCCGGTCAATCTCGACGCGTTGGCGGCCGATCTGAGTACGCCGGACGAACGCCGTACGCTGGCCAAAACCCTGCGTGCCGGTCTGGGCGCGGTTGGCGGATATGTGTTGCCGATCAAGGCCTCACTCTCGGAAGAAACCGGCGGGATTTCCTGGAAATCCAGTCCATGGCCGCTGCGTACGGATCGGTTATATCTTCTGCCTGGCGACTCCCCGATGGGTTATCGACTGCCGCTCAACAGCCTGCCCTGGGTGGCACCTGCGGAGCGTGATGACGAGCCTCCAGTGGATCCCTTTGCCAAACGGCCGGCATTGAAAGATCCCGTGCGGACCGAATCCCAGGTTCATCCGAAGACACCGGCCGATGACGATGATCCGTCTGCCAAAGAAGTGATCCATACCGCATTGGCCCTGGAGGCGCGTGAGGGCATTCTGCAGGTGTTCATGCCGCCTGTGGTGACACTGGAAGCCTGGCTGGATCTTGTGTCGGCCATCGAAGACTGTGCGCGGCAGATGAAGCAGCCGGTACGGATCGAAGGCTATGCGCCGCCACGCGATGCGCGTTTGCAATCGCTGTCCGTCACCCCCGATCCGGGCGTGATCGAGGTCAATATCCATCCTTCCGCCGATTGGGAAACGCTGGAACAACGGATGCAGGATTTGTATGAGGATGCCCGCCAGGCCCGATTGGGCGCCGAGAAATTCATGCTGGACGGGCGGCACACCGGCACGGGCGGGGGCAATCATGTCACGTTGGGCGGCGCCACTGCCGCGGATAGCCCCTTCCTGCGTCGCCCAGACCTGTTGAAGAGCCTACTGACCTACTGGCAACAGCATCCGGCCTTGTCCTATCTGTTTTCCGGGCAGTTCATCGGCCCCACCAGTCAGGCGCCTCGGGTAGACGAAGCGCGTGACGATGCCCTCGGGGAACTGGAAATCGCCCTGCAACAGCTGGGGCAGACATTCTCACCGGGCATGGAGTCGACCCAGCCCTGGCTGATCGACCGTTTGTTGCGACACCTGCTGGTCGACCTGACCGGCAATACCCACCGGGCCGAGTTCTGTATCGACAAACTGTACTCGCCCGACTCGTCGACGGGCCGCTTGGGGCTGATCGAGTTGCGGGCCTTCGAGATGCCGCCGCACTACCGGATGAGTCTGGTTCAGTCGCTTTTGTTGCGCGCCCTGGTCGCACGCTTCTGGCAAACCCCGTATTCCGGCAAGCTCGTGGACTGGGGCACCGCGCTGCATGATCGCTTCATGCTGCCCCATTTTCTGGAGCAGGATGTGCGGGAGATCTGTCGGGATCTGCGTGCAGCCGGTTACGCCTTCGACGACGCCTGGTTCGCGCCGTTTCTGGAGTTCCGGTTCCCGCGTTATGGCACGGTCGCTTACGAAGGCGTCTCCCTGGAGATCCGACAGGCCATCGAGCCCTGGCATGTGCTGGGTGAGGAAATGGCCGCAGGGGGCACGGCGCGTTATGTCGATTCGTCGGTGGAGCGGGTGCAAATCAAGGTGAGTGGCGCCACGGGAGAGCGACATCAGGTGGCCTGCAATGGGCGGATGGTGCCGCTGCACCCGACCGGTGTGCCGGGCGAATTCGTCGCGGGTATTCGGTTCAAGGCCTGGGCACCGTACTCGGCCCTGCATCCGACCATTGGGGTGCAGGCACCGTTGACCTTCGATCTGGTCGATAGCTGGAACGGTCGCTCCATCGGCGGCTGTACCTACCATGTCAGTCATCCGGGTGGTCGGAGTTATGACACCTTCCCGGTTAATGCAAACGAGGCCGAATCACGGCGGCGTTCCCGGTTCTGGGACCATGGCCATACGCCCGGGGCGTTTGTCATTCGTCCCGAGCCCATCAACCCTCGGTTCCCATTGACACTGGATTTGCGCTGGCAGCCGGAATAGACCCCCGGCAAGGGCGTACGCGTGGTTTGTTGGTTGCATTTAAACCGTTGACTGTGAGGCCGCCATGTTCGATTCAAACAGTCCCCCCCGCTTTGGGGACAAACAAAACTCTGCGTTTTTCGAGGAGTTCCTCGTGCGGGTACTGGCGGAGCGGGATCGTTGCGGGCTAACCGAAATGATTGGTGGGATCGAGGCGATCTTGATCTCGGTTGAACCGGGCAAATCCGTGGAATACATCGCCGAACTTTCGCTGATGACGCCGTATCACTATCTCGTCACCCTCAATAGTCCCAAGCATCTGACCCATGTGCTGCGGATCGATATGGATTCGCCGGATTTGTTGTTGCGCGAGGTCAAGAACCCCGAGTACAGCGACATTTTTCGGAGTCTGAACGATCTCTCGCCGGTGGGTGCTCAGCGCCCGCACAGCCGTTATCTGGGCGAGATCCTGCGGGCAACGAACCGCTACGAGGTGGTCGCCCAGCAGCAGGCGCGTGAATTCCGTTTCTTTCCGGTTGGGCAGATGGCCGAACTGGATCTGCCCCTGAACGTCAGCATGTCGCAGCCATCTCCCTACACGCACAATATAGTCGGTTACATGGAGCGGTCGGATGACGGCATCCGGGTCTACCAGCATGGGGATTGTGTGATTCTGCCCGAGGCGCAGGCCGCTTATGATCGGGGAAAGGATATGCAGGAGCATCTGGGTATCAGTGATCTGATTTTGCCGATTGACCACCTGGCGACCCGCGTGTATAGCCAGAATCGTGAGGTGGCCCTGCTCGAATATCTGGCGCTGTCCAGTTACTACTACTGGGGCAGCTATGACATCAAGGATCAGAACTCTTCGACCAATGTCACCAAGAACATTCGCGGCGTACCTGAATCTAAATCTCCGGCCAAGGTGTTTACCGCCAACAACCTGCCGTATTGCGTGAATCATCTGGATCATCTGCCCAGCCCAACCGAAACCTTTGTCCGCAATTACGGACCGAGGCTCCACCATATCGCGTTGGCCGTGCAGGATGGTCGTACCCGGGACAAGGAAAACATTGATTTCGTCGTGGATGCGATCAGTTCACAGGGCAAGGGGTTCCTGCTCGATACCATTGGTTCGCGGGAAGAAGGTTTGAAGCAGATATTTTCGTCTGCCTCTACGTTTTCATCCTTGATCGTCGAATATGTCCAGCGTTTCGGCGATTTTCAGGGTTTTTTTGCGCGTGACAATGTGGCGCAGCTGACCTATGCCGCAGGGCTGGAAGAAGGTGTGCGGGCACAGATGTCGGAGTAATGATTTAGCCGGGTGGGTCATCGTCAGCCCCGATGGCAGCGACAAAGATAGCCGGTTGGCACGTTAGCGAAGGTGCTAAGCGGGTCTGTGGCGTGTGCTGGCCTGGGATTTCCGATTGATTGGAGGGATGTCGCAATGGGGATCGGGGAGGGCCGCAAGCTCTTCCGGGGTGTTGATATTGGCGAAGCAGGGCCGATCCTCAGAAAGATCGCACAGCGCATAGCGACCGGCCATGAGTAGTTCGGTGAGTCGTTGGCCGCGTTTGGCCAGATCGGCGGGGGGCTGAGTACGTTGTGTGCTGTGCATCTGATCCGGCCGCTGGGCAAGACAAGGCCGATGGATCAGGGCGACCGTGGGTTGTAAACGCTCCCCGTCATGGGCGATGACCACGGCCGCCCGGCTGGCGCGCTGAGTTGCCCAGAGTCGGGCGTGCCAATGAGGGCGAAATCCGGGCATGTCGCAGGGGGCCAGCAACAGCCAGTCATGTTCCGCAAAAGTGCTGACATGACGCAGTGCGGCGACGGGGCCGGCATACTCGGGTTCTCCATCGGCCAAGGTTGGGTCGCTGACCACGGGGAATCCAAATACCCGATATTCGGTCAAGTGGCGATTGGCGCTGATGATTAGCTGATCCACCTGCGGTGCCAGTGCCGCCAGAATCGGTTCGATCAGGCAGCCGTCCCGAAAGGGAAGCAGCCCCTTGTCGTTGCCCATCATGCGACGACCTGCACCGCCGGCCAGTACGATGGCGGTCGTGGGGGGATAGGGTCGTCGGTCGAAGGTGGTCTTCGTCATGAATCCTCGATTTTCGTATCCGCCAGCTTTTCCGCTAGCGCGTCAACCAGCGGCCGCATGAAATAGCGATCCTCGGGCATGACATCGACGTGAATGCCCAAGGTTCGCAGATGGTCGGCCATCACTGGGCCGATCGCCGCAATGATGGTTTTCTCCAACCCCAGAGCCAGTTGTTCGCTCATGCCCGTTTTCTCCGCCACCGTGCGCAGGCGGTTGATTTGCGGCTGGCTGGTGAAGGCCATGGCGTCGATTTCGCCGGCGGCCATGCGCGCGATCAACAGGTTGACGGCCTGCGTTTCCGACTGGTCGGCATAGATATAGGGCGCGACCGGCAGCGGTATTCTACCAAGTTTGGTGATGGCATGGATCAGCGGCAGGTTGGGTTCGGTGCCATATAGCACGACGCCGACTTCCGGCGCCAGATCATCGAGTGTCCGCAAGGTGGCGATAATGCCGTCACTGGTCGGGATCTCGGCTTGAATCGCGGGGCTGATACCCCACTGCTTGAGGGCTCTGCCCGGCTTGGGGCCGCGCGCAATGAGGCGTGTGTTGCCCAAACGCTCAAGGAAGGCATCGGCCAGGCCCAAGCGTTCGGCGGCGGCGTGCAGGCGCTTCACCCCTTCGCCCGTCAGCAAAACCAGATCCCCCGGGGGCGTTTCACCGAGGAACCGCTCCAGCCATTGGCGGATGGGTTCCTGATCCGGTGCGTCATGGATACTGACCAGCGGACAGCGAATCACTTCGGCGCCCCGTCGTTCGAAGAGGCCTGCCAGCACATCGAGCTGGCGGGTTTCGGGCAGCGCGATGCGGCGGCCGACATACACCTGGGGAAGGTCCGGTGTACTCATGCCGCGCTCCGGATCTTCTGGTGGAGTGCGGCAGCAACGGGTTGTGGTGTAAATGTCGGCGCCGCATCTGGGGAACCCTGGAACCACGCCAGCTTTTCATGCAATTTGACGACATCCCCGACAATCAACAAGGAGGGCGACTCGGCGCCGACAATCAGGCCCGGCAGTGTCGACAAGGTGCCCGTATAAACCTGTTGGCGCGCGGTGGTGCCGTGTTCGACCAGCCCGGCAGCCCGCGTTGCCGGCATGCCGTGCGCGATGAGTTGCTGGCAGATTTCCGCCGAAGCGCTCAGACCCATGTAAAACACCAGGGTGTCCTTGCAGGTGGCGAGATTGCCCCAATCCAGATCGAGCTTGCCGTCGCGGGTGTGGCCCGTGATGAACCGCACTGACTGGGCATAATCCCGGTGCGTCAGGGGGATGCCGGCATAGGCCGCGCAGCCAGTCGCGGCGGTAATGCCGGGTACGACTTCGAACGGCAGCCCGGCGGCAGCCAATGCCTCGATTTCCTCACCCCCTCGGCCGAAGACGAAGGGATCACCGCCCTTGAGGCGGGCCACGATTTTGCCCGCCCGCGCGAGTTCGACCAGCCGTTGGGAAATCTCTTCCTGAGGCACGCTGTGGGCATCGCGGCATTTGCCGACATACATCCGCACCGCATCGCGCCGGGCCAGATCCACCACGGCGGGGGAGACCAGCCGGTCGTAGACCACCACATCGGCCTGCTGAAGCCGTTGCAGGGCACGGAAGGTCAAGAGATCCGGATCGCCGGGCCCCGCACCGATTAGATAGACCCGGCCCTGGCCGAGGTCGTTTTGTGTGTTGGCATCGGAAAGGTTCGTCTGGAACAGCGCATGGGCCTCGTCGATGCGTCCCTGGGCAATCAACTCGGGCAGCGGGGTTTCGAGCTGAGTCTCCCAAAATCGACGACGGGCGCCGATATCGGGCAGGCGTGTCTGAACGGCGCCACGTTTCATGCCGAAAAAGGCGGCGAGCCGACCAATCGAACTTGGAATGAGTGATTCGATGCGTGATCGCACCCAGCGCGCGAGGACGGGGCTTGTGCCACTGGAGGAAATGGCAATGGTCATTGGATCGCGATCGATCACCGCGGGCACGATGAAGCTGCACTGAGCGGGATCATCCACGACATTGACGGGCAAATTGCGTGCGCGCGCAGCCATCGCGACGGACGTGTTGACCGCGGCATCATCCGTCGCGGAAACGACCAGTTCGCATCCATCGAGATGAGCCGGGACAAAGCGCGCTCGCAGATGCGTGACGGCGCCTTCCGGGTGTTCCGCTTCAAGCTGAATAATGATTTCCGGGTGCAAGTCGTTCATCGCTTCCGGTGCGATGATGCGGACATGGGCGCCTGCAGCGCGCAGCCAGGCCAGCTTTCGGGCTGCAATCTCGCCGCCGCCGATCAGGGCGCAACGCTTGTTTTGGACATCCAGGAAAATGGGTAGATAGCGCATGATGATCTCCTTTACACCGGTTCCTGTGAACCCGTGGTCGTGGCAGCCGTCTGCAACAGGAGCTTGAGCTCCGGAATGCATGATCCGCAGTTGGTACCTGCCTGAGTACAGGTGCCGAGGGTTTGTACGTCGGTGATGCCTTGTTCGGTGATCGCTTTGACGAGTGTATTGCGCCCGACATTGAAACAGGCACAGATAATGGGGCCGCGATCTTCCTGAGGGCCAGCAGGTTTGCCCACCATCAGGTCGGCCAGCATGTCGGCGGTCAGTGTCTGTTCATTGAACAGCCCGGCAAGCCAGGCGGTGTCGACGGCACGGCTGTCCGGGGTGATATGCAGCACCCAGTCGAGGCGGCCCTGGCTGATCTGGGCAATGCGGAAGCGCCCCGAGGCCTGATCGGCAAATTCGATCCACTGATGGGTATCAGCCTCGGACTGGGCTTCGCCCAAATGGTTCTTGGCCCAACCGAGCCAGTCGTTCGGTGATTCGACGCCGGCCAGTTCGATTCGATGATGATTGACGCTGGGAATGGTGATGGCGTAGTCGCCCGGCCACTGGATGGACTCACGCACGGAGACGTGCGGTGCCATCAAGGCGAATCCAAACCATTGAGCCGGGTAGGGTTCGGCCCAGACGGCCATGGTTTTGAATTCCGGCTGGCCGGAAATGGGGTCGACGGCCCCGTTCATAAGGGCATTCACAAGGCCATGCTGTGCAAAGGCACGATTCCAGTGAATCGGCATGAACAGGGAGCCCAGGCGCTGGTTGTCGTCCAGGATGACCCGGGCATAGGCGATGCCGAAGGCATTGCCCAGGCGGGCGATCTGGTGTCCGCGCAGTTTGAAGCGCGCGGCATCGACCGGGTGCACGCTGAGCGTCGGTTCGCTGAAATGGGTCATGAGTTTGGGCACGATGCCGGTGCGGCTCATGCCGTGCCACTGATCGCGTAGACGGCCGGTGTTGAGGCGGAGCGGATGACCGGGGTTCAGCGCGGAAGCCGGCCCTTGAGCACGAATCGGCAGCATGCGGGCGCGGCCATTGGGCGTGAAGAACCGACCATCGCTGAAGGGTTCCACAGCCGGGCGGCCCGCGGGTTGCGGCCAGCGTGACGGCGCGAGGGCATCATATTCATCATTGCTGAGCGCGGCATAGGCCGAGATGTCCAGATCACGGTTGCCGGTATTCTCAAAGCCCGTCATGGCAGCATACTCGCGGAAAATGGCCGCGGCATTCGGAAAATCAAAGGCGGACTCAAAACCGAGCCGGCGTCCCAGTTCGCAGAGCATCCACCAATCGTGCCGCGCCAGGGGTGGCGGCGCGATGAAGGGCTGCTGGCGTGTGATGCAGCGCTCGGAATTGGTGACGGTGCCATCGCGTTCGCCCCAGGTCGTGGCGGGCAGGAGTACGTCGGCGAAGGCGGCCGTGTCGGTGTTGTCCACGCATTCGGATAACACGACGAGCGGGCAGGCGGCGAGGGCGGCACGAACCTGATTGGCGTTGGGCAGGCTAAAGGCTGGATTGGTGGCAATAATCCACACCGCTTTAATGCGGCCATCCTGCAGGCCTTGGAACATATCCACCGCTTTGAGACCGGGTTCGGTGGCTAGGTGGTCGGTGGCCCAAAAACGCCCGACGCGGTCGATGTCCGCCGGATTGAAACCTTGGTGGGCAGCGAGCTGATTGGCCAGCCCGCCGACTTCACGCCCGCCCATGGCATTGGGTTGGCCGGTGATCGAAAAGGGCCCCATCGCCGGTTTGCCGATCCGGCCGGTCGCCAGATGACAGTTGATGAGGGCATTGCCCTTGTCGGTGCCGCTCGCCGACTGGTTCAGGCCCTGCGACCAGAGCGTGACGGTGCGTTCGGTGGCGGCGAATAGGTCGAAAAAGCGTTCGATGTCCTTTTGCGGCAGGCCGCAGCGTTGGGCGACGGTTTCGAGATCGGGGGCATCGCTTTGCGCGGCGGCCAGTGTGTCTTCAAAGCCATCCACATGATCGCGGACATATGTCGCATCGACCTTGCCTGCCTTGGCCAGCGCGACCAGCAGGCCATTGAACAACAGGGCGTCGGTACCGGGTGCCAGTGGCAGATGCAGGTCGGCGATATCGCAAGTGGCGGTTCGACGCGGATCGATAACCACGAATTTCATGTCCGGACGCCGCTCTTTTGCCGCGACCAGCCGCTGGAACACGACCGGATGCGCCCAGGCGGTATTCGATCCGGTGAGTACGACGAGATCGGCCTGTTCCAGATCTTCGTAGGAAACCGGTACGGTGTCCGAACCGAAGGCCCGGTTATGGGCAGCCACGGCCGATGACATGCACAGCCGTGAATTGGTGTCGATATTGGCGGTGCCGATGAAGCCCTTCATCAGCTTGTTCGCAATATAGTAATCCTCCGTGAGGATCTGTCCGGAGACATACATCGCCACGGATTGCGGGCCATGTTCCGCGATAGTGCGCCGAAAGCCTTCGGCTACTTGATCCAGTGCGACCGACCAGTCCACTGTCTGCAGTTGCCCATTGCGCTGGCGGATTTTTGGTTCCGTCAGCCGATGGGGCAGATCGAGGGTTTCGGCCAGGGCCGAACCCTTTGAGCACAGTCGGCCGTAATTGGCCGGATGCTCGGTGTCACCCGCGACCGACCAGTGCCCGCTGGCCGCGTCCTGTCGGGCGATAACCCCACAGCCGACGCCGCAATAGGGACAGGTGGTGCGGATCTCATTCATGCCGCGGCGCCGCTGAGTTCGACAGAAACGATGCCCTCTTCGACCCGTGTCTTGAAGGTATGGGTGCAGCCGTGGTCGGGTGCCATCGCTTCCCCGGTATCGAGTTGAATGATCCAGCCGTGCAGCGGGCAGGACACGCTTTCACCATGGACAATGCCTTGGGAGAGTGGCCCTTTTTTGTGGGGACACTGATCCAGTACGGCAAACACGGTGTCGCTGGCCGTACGGAAAATGGCAATCGGTAGGCCGTGGTGGTGAACCACACGAGAACCCAGGCGCGGGATATCCGTCAGTGGGCCGACCGTGTACCAATGACGTGGGCTGAGGTTTTCCACAATATTCTCCAGGGACTGGCTCATGACAACTCCAAAACGGGGGCAAATTCGTGCTGTTCCTTACCTGATGCGCGTTCCGCCCAGGGGTCCGTCTGGCTGAATTTCTGAGAATGGGTGAAGCGGGCTGCCAATTCCACGCGACCCATCGGGTCTTCGATCAGCCGACGCTGGACGTAGGTGAGTCCCACACGCTCGATCCAAGGCGCGGTGCGATCCAAGTAATGCGCTTCCTCACGATACAACTGGATGAAGGCGGTGGTGTATTCGATCACTTCCTCCTCGGTAGCCACCTTGCAGAGGAAATCGGTGACGCGCACCTTGATGCCTGCATTGCCGCCGACGTGAAGCTCGTAGCCTGAATCGACGCAGACCACGCCCAGATCCTTCACCGTGGCTTCCGCGCAGTTGCGGGGGCAGCCGGAGACGGCGATCTTAAATTTGTGCGGCATCCATGAGCCCCAGGTGAGCCGTTCGAGCTGGATACCCAGACCGGTCGAATCTTGGGTGCCGAATCGGCACCATTCCTTGCCGACGCAGGTTTTCACCGTGCGCAGCGCCTTCGCATAACCATGACCGGAGACGAACCCGGCGGAACTCAGGTCACGCCAGACATCCGGCAATTGATCCTTTTTCACCCCGAGCAGGTCGATGCGCTGGCCACCGGTGATCTTGACGGTGGGAATCGCATATTTGTCGGCCACGTCGGCAATCGCGCGCAGTTCGGAGGGCTTTGTTACCCCGCCCCAGATGCGCGGAATTACCGAGTAGGTGCCTCTTTTTGAATATTGGCGTGTACGCGCTCGTTAATGAAACGTGATTGCGGGTCGTCCTGATAGGTGTCCGGCCACGCGCAGAGCAGGTAGTAGTTGAGCGCAGGACGGCACTTGGCGCAGCCGTCGGGGTTTTCCACTTCATTTCAGTGAAAATGGCCGGGATCGTGGTGAGTTCCTGGCGATAGATGGCCGTGCGCACGTCGTCGTGGGTGGCGTCGGTACAGCCGCACATCGGCTTGACCGAGGGCGCGGCCGAGTAGTCGCCGCCCAGGGTCGAGGCCAGCAGGTCTTCCACGAGGCCAGTACAGGAGCCGCAGGAGGCTGATGCCTTGGTATGCGCCCGCACTTCATCGAGTGTGAAAAGCTTGTGTTCCTTGATCGCCTTGGTGATATCACCCTTGCAGACACCGTTACAGCCACAGATCTCCGCATCGTCCGGCAGGCTTGCCACGCGGGCCTTGGCGCCGTGACCGGCATCGCCCACATGGGCCTGGCCAAAGAGGAGCTGTTCGCGCTGGGCCGTGACATCGGTGCCGTCGCGCATCAGTTGGAAATACCAGGCGCCATCCATCGTGTCGCCGATCATCACGGCGCCTTCGATGCGGTTGTCGCGCAGGATGAGCTTCTTGTAGACGCCCCGCGCGGCGTCGGCCAGGACGATTTCCTCGTGCTCTTCGCTCGCATGGATCTCACCCGCCGAAAACACATCGATGCCGGTGACCTTCAGTTTGGTGGAGGTCATCGAACCTGTGTATTTCGCGATGCCGTACCGGGCCAGGTGGTTGGCGCAAACCTTGGCCTGTTCGAACAGCGGGGCGACGAGGCCATAGCATTGTTTGCGATGCTGGACGCATTCGCCGACCGAATAGATTTTCGGATCATAGGTGAGCATGGTGTCATCGACGACGATCCCCTGCTCGCAGTGGATGCGGCTGGCCAGGGCGACATCAATGTTCGGGCGAATGCCGGCCGCCATGACCACAAGATCGGCGGGCAGGGTCGTGCCGTCGGCCAACTCGACGCCGGTCACGCGTTCCGTTCCCAGCAGATTCTGGGTATTGGCGTTCAGGCGAATCTTGATGCCGCGATCGGTCAGGGATTGTTCCAGCAGACGGCCGGCGGCCTGATCGAGTTGGCGATCCATCAGATTGCCATTGCGATGCAGAACGGTGACGTTCATGCCATGGGTGACGAGGCCAGCGGCGGCCTCCAGGCCCAGCAAGCCGCCGCCAATCACGATGGCATGACCGCCCGGTTTGCAGGCGGCCAGCATGGTGTCGACGTCTTCGATGCTGCGGAAGCCCACTACGCCCGGCAGATTGGCACCCGGAATCGGCGGAATGAACGCGCGCGAACCGGTGGCGATAATGGCGCGGTCATACGGAAATTTCCGGCCATCGACCGTGATGATCTCGCAGCGCAGGCGATCGATGCGTTCCACCCGGTTACCCTTGTGCAGGGTGATCCCGTTCTTGGTGTACCAGTCGTCGTCATTCAGCATGATCTGGGGGATCGTCTGCTCCCCGGCCAGAACCGGCGAGAGCATGATGCGATTGTAGTTGGCCCAGGGCTCGTCGCCGATGACGGTAATGTCATACATGTCCGGCGCCAGCTTCAGCACTTCTTCCAGGGTGCGGACACCCGCCATGCCATTGCCGATCAAGACAAGGCGCGGTTTGGCAACGGGGATTTCAGTGGTCATGGCAGGTACTCCAGTTCGTTCCTATTAGATTCGGTCAAGGTATTCAGTAAGGCCAGATGTGCCAGGGAGGGAATCAGATGGCTAATTCCCGATGCCGCTTCGGGGCGCACCGCGGTATGCCCCCCGAGCGCGGTCAGATAGCCCGGGATGTCGAAGGGATTGAATGTGGTCTGGTCGAAGAAGGTATCGGGACCCAGAATCATCGGGCCGGGCGAGGCCGGCGACAGCGTCCAATGCTGCTGATGCAGCCCTTCGGGCAGATAGTCGATGGTCGGTGCACCAATATCCAGGTTATGTGCCGCATGGCGATACAAGGCGGGCCGGTAGCTGCGTTCCGCGATCAGTCGCAGATCGATAGCCCGGTTGATATGACCCCAGCGCAGCATTTGCGCGAGGTAGAACACCGCATGAGAACGCCAGGGGAACTGGGCATTATCGCGGGAAAAACGCAGCCAGGGCACGCCGTTGATATCGTCTTCCAGCGCCAGGCCCGGTAACAGTTGTTCCATCGGTTGACCAATCCATTGCGGTTCGGCCAGCCAGCGGGCGGCCGTGCGCCGATTCTCCGCGGACGCATCCAGCCAGATACCGGCTTCCATCAGCGCGGTAATCAGGGCGAGGTGCTGATCGGGATTGCATTCGGCCCACTGCTCGGATACGGCCAGCATTTTTTCGGATTTGTTCGCCCATAACATGGGACCGGTGGCGATCATGATGCCAGCGGGTTTGTCGCCTTTGATGACCGGCAGGCAACTGATGCTGCCCCAGGGCTCCCCGACGCAGAAGCCGTCGATAACACCGTCGAGGAGACGTTGAGGCATCAGTTGCGGTGGGTAGTAAACAACCTCGATGTCCTTGATCGGGTCGATGCCGCCCGCCGCCAGCCAACTGCAGAGCTCATAGTAGTGTGTCGAGTAGGGGTGCACGGCCGCAAACCGGAGCTTGCGGCGACGTGTATTGATCTCGGTCGGGTCACGCAGAAGTCGACCGAGACGCTGACTGGATTCCAAGGGGGTGCAGCTGTCCGGCTCGGAAATCTGCAGTCGGGACGCCAGCGGTTGTGACAGAACAATCGAATTTCCACCCAAGCCAAGACTCAAGGAGCTGCACAGGGGCTCAGACAGTTTGTCGAGGCGAAGATTGGCGGCCAGAAGCATTGGTGCCAGTAGGTGCGCACCATCCAGCAGGCCCAGTGCTAGTTTGTCCCGAACATTTGCCCAGGAAGGCTCTCGGCTGACTTCCACGTTAAGCCCGTGCCGGGCGAACAAACCCAGGTGTTCGGCAACCGCCAGCGGCGCGCAATCCGTCAGGCCGACAAAGCCCAGCCGCAACGGCTTGCTTGTGTTTGGGTTGAAATTGGGCGGGTTGGACATGTGATGGATAACCTTCTGATGGAACGATCGCAAACAAAAAAAGCGTCTTCATACGCGCCCGATCAATTCGGGCAGCACATGAAAGACGCCTTTGTCTTTACAAACACTCACTGGGGTTCAGGGCATCCGCCATTGGACGCCCGTGTATCTTTGAATTTAATAAGCATGAAGCATGCCATTTTATTTGTTGCATTAAAACAATATGTTATATAATTCACCTCAAGGGGCGTGCGTTATTATGGTGCACCAGAACGCCGGGGTTGGTTGATCGTGGGGCGATCTGTTCATCCTTGGATCACATTAGGGTCGCTAATGGGTGGCGTGTGCGTAGAGCCATACCAGCACGATCAGTGAGAGGAACAGGAATAGGGAAACGCCTTGCCAAAACATGAGAGGGTTGCGTTGCAGCAGGGGTTTGAAAACGGGCAGTCCGTGGGCGCCGCCACTCAGCCCTTGTTCGAGTTCGAAGGCCAGCTCCATGCTGTCTTGTGGGCGTTCGTGCGGGTGCACGCTGAGGGTCTTGTCCAGCAGGGTACTTAGCCAGAGTGGTAAGTCAGGGCGTAACTCACTCAGTGATTTACGTTTTGAAAAACGGGGGTGGGTAAAAGGCTCGATTTCACCATAGGGATAGGTTCGGGTGAATAGATAGAACAGGGTGACGCCCAGAGCATAGACGTCGGTCGCCGTGGTGCCGCGTTCCCCGGTGAACTGTTCGGGCGCCATGTAACTGGCTGTACCTGGAATGGCCTCTGGTGCGTCATCCACCAGATTTTCCTCCCAGCCCGGCAGGCGTGCCACGCCGAGGTCCAATAGCTTCAATCCCTTGTCGTTGAGCAGCAGTACGTTATCCGGCTTGATATCTCGGTGAATGATCCGTTGTCGGTGCAGGGCATAGACGGCCTTGCATAATTTGAGCGCGATCGCACCGCCTACGGTCAGGTCGATGGGGTGATGCTGTTCGATATAGGTACTTAGGGTCTGGCCCTGATAGAAGGGCATGACCGAATACAGGCAGCTTTGTCGTTCTGTGGGCATGGACAGAATTTCCGCCACCCAGGGGCTGTGTACCCGAGTGCCGATCAGGGCTTCACGGGCAAAGGCGCGTCGGTAATCGAGTTCGCTGGCGACCTGCGGTTGTGGGAATTTCAGAACGACGGGGCGCCCTGTTTTTTCGGATGCCGTGTCCTGTATGCGCTCTGCCAGAATCAATCGACTATAGCGCCCCTCCGAGATGATTCGGATCAAGCGGAAGCCATCGATTTCGGTGCCGGGTTTGGGTGGGGCGCGTAAGGGCAGGGAGTCCAGCAAGGCTTCGAGCTGCTGACGATCCGTTGCAGGAACCGATTGAATATCGATGACCAGGGCGGTCAGGTTGTCCTGGCTGCCGTGCTGCAGAGCAGTGGCGACAATCCGATCCGCAAGAATTTGTGGTTCGGCACCACTGGCGAGCAAGGTTTTGAGGGTGTCGGTACGGAGCACGCCATAGATGCCATCGGTGCAGAGCAAGAGCCGGTCTCCTGCCTGGGTATCCAATACCTGATGATCTGCGCGTACCTGCTGCTCCAGTCCAACGGCGCGATACAGCACATGCTGCAAGTCAGGTTGTTTGAGGGTGTGATCTTCGGTCAGCACCTCGCAGTGCTGAGTCCGCAAGCGGTATACCCGGGAGTCCCCGACATGGACAATATGCAGGGCTTGCCCCCGTAGAATTGCGGCTGTAAAGGTTGTTGCCATTCCGCTCAGCTGGGGGTCCTGATGACCCTGAGCGTGGATCCAGCTATTGATGGCGGCCAACGAGCGCGCGGCGAGCGTTTCGATGCCCAAGGTGTCGGATAGGTTGTAATACCCCTCCAGAAAGGCCCCAACCGTGAGTTCGGCAGCTACCCGGCCACCCAGGTGCCCACCGACGCCGTCGGCAACCACAAAGGCGGCGCCGCGCAGGCTGAGTGCCGGTTCGGGCGGGAGCACCGGGGTGGCAAAATCTTGATTATCCGGCCGCCGACCTGCTGAGGAAGCGACACCGTAGGCCAGTTTCAGCGTAGACGCTGTGGTGTGCGGCATGGTGTGCGGGTCAGACCTGTGCCCCGGAAGCAGCGCCCCAGGTCGTCCGCCAGCGATGCTTGACGACGGTCAATCCGAAGATGCCGATCAGGGGGAGGCAGGCAAAAATCAGGAAGCCAGTCATGAAGCTGTGGGTGCTGGCGTAGGACATCCCCATCGCCTTGGCCAGCAGAAAGCCGCCCATGCCGCCGGCTGCGCCGACGAGGCCCGTCATGACACCGATTTCACTGCGGAATCGGAGTGGAACAAGCTGGAAAACCGAGCCATTGCCCATGCCTAGACCGATGGCGCCAATGAAGAAAACCAGGGTGGATAGCCAGGCAATCATGGGCATTTCGATCAGACTCCAGCCCGCCACTTTGGCATGGGTTATCTCGCCGAGGAGGGGGGCAGGTCCCGCCGGCATGAATGCGACGGTGAGATAGCTCAGGGATACGACTGCGAACAGGATGGTCAGTGTGCGAATACCGCCGATCCGATCGGCAATATAACCCCCGATGGGGCGGAACATCGAGCCGGCGGCCACCACGATAGCGACCATCATCCCGGCCGCGATCCCTGATACGTGGTACCAGTTAGTGAAGTAGAGCGGCAGAGCATTGCCCAAACCAACGAATCCACCGAAGGTAATCGAGTAAAAGAACATGAACCACCAAGTGTCTGCATCCTTGAGCAATAGGCCGTAATTCTTCAGGGACACGGTCTTGCGGGCTTCTGGTGCGTCTTTCGCCAGAATGGTGTAAATCACGAACACGATCAGGAGGGGGATCAGCAAAAAGCCGAACACGGACTGCCAGCCGAAGGTCTCCGCCAGCCAAGGCACGGTCATTGAATCCAGTACCACACCGAGGTTGCCCGCACCGGCGATACCCAGCACAACCCCCTGAAATTTCGGGGGGTACCAGCGGCTTGCTTGGGGGAGGGCGACAGCAAAGCTGGCCCCGGCCAGACCCAGGAAGACGCCCAGAATCTCTACCGCGAGCTTGGAGTGCAGGCCGAACAGAAAGACATACCCCATGGCCGCCATCACCAATATCTGGGCCAGTTGCCCCGCGCGCTTCGGGCCGATCTGGTCGGCCAGCATGCCGAGCGGGATACGTAAAAACGCACCGAACAGAATCGGGATGGCGACTAGGGTGAATTTCTCGGCAACCGGTATGTTTAGATCCTGGGTGATATAAAGCGATAGGGGGCCGAGGACCACCCAGACCATAAACGAGACGTCAAAATACAAAAATGCAGAAAGTAGGGTTGGCCAATGGCCTGCCTGCTTGAGCTCTTTGAGGTTCATGGTTCTTGCTCCAAGAAATAGCGAATATGGATGTGTCTGAAAAATGTGCCCAATGGATGTGACTGGAATCGCACAGCACAAAAAAAGCGCCTGCTTGAATGGATGCGATACGCACCGATCAGCAAGACGCCTTTGTCTTTGAATTCATGCCTCGGAAACCGCCGTTGGTTTGAGGTTGCATTTTAATAAGCAATTATTGTGCCCGGCTGTATCCTATTGAATATAAAGAAAACTGCCGGATACGGCATCCGGTCTTCGCACCGCCATGGTGCGAAAATATGGTGAAAGTGTCGTTAAGGGTGCGCGCCGAGCGTGCAGTGCGGCGGCTTAGCGCAACAGCTCTTCGGCTGTAATCAGCATTTTGGCGATATCGATCAGGCGGGCATTACGATCCATGGCCATTTTGCGCAGGGCAGAGTAGGCCGAGGGTTCATCCATGTTTTTGGCCCGCATGAGAATCCCCTTGGCGCGTTCGATGTCTTTGCGTTCGGCCAGTTGATTTCGGGTGGACTGGAGTTCGGTCTTGAGCGCCTGATGTTCGCGGAACCGTGCGATGGCCACATCCATGATGGGGCGCAGACGGCGCGGGTCGAGTCCATCAACGATATAGGCGCTCACCCCGGAAGCAATGGCTTCATTGATGGTTTGGCTGTCGCTTTGTTCGGCAAACATCACGATGGGTTTGGGTATTTCGTTTGAGATGAGCCGCATTGCCTCAAGGGTATCGCGGTCGGGCAGCGCCATGTCAATCAGGATGACATCCGGTTCGTTTTTGTGCACGGCCGAGAGAATGTCTTCGTTGGCACCCAGCTGCGCGACCACGTCGTGGCCGAGATCCAGCATGGCTTGACGCAAGACGGCCGTGCGATCCGGATTCTGGTCGATGATGATGACTTTGAGTGCCATGGCGATATGTTTTGATTACCTGTACTGAGCGTTCAGCT